>JBCCZJ010000212.1:0-8582 GCA_039187915.1 Myxococcota bacterium | reverse complement strand
GCGCCGATGATGCCGGTGCTGGCGGCGAGGACGACGCCGATCAGCGCCACCGTCACGGCGAGCCCGCCGCGCACGCGGCCGAAGAGGCGCGACACGTCGCGCATGAGGTCGGCCGCGATCCCGGCGCGATCGAGGAGCAGCCCCATGCAGACGAACATGGGCAGCGCGACGAGGACCCAGTTGTCCATCAGGTCCCAGATGCGGTCCGCGACGAGCGAGGCGTAGCTCCAGTCGACGCCCGTGAAGAAGCCGAGGTCGCGCTCGACCACGACGGCCATCGCCGTGAAGAGGATCGCGACGCCGCCGAGCACCCAGGCCACGGGGAAGCCCGAGAGGATGCCCAGGATGAACGAGACGAACATCGCGACGGCGAGCCACTCGCGGACGCTCATTCGCTCGCCTCCTCGGCCGCGGGAGGCGGGGAAGGCGGGGAAGGCGGGCCGGGCGGAGAAGGCGCGGCGGGGAAGAGCGCGCGGAAGTGGTGCCGGAGCCGCGTCAGCGTCGCGACGCCGAGGCCCAGGAAGGCGAGGGGCAGGACGGCCTTCAGCAACCAGCGGTAGGGCAAGCCGCCAGCGGACGCGGACTCCTCGCCCGCCGCGAAGCTCTCGGCCACGAAGGGCAGGGCGCTCCAGACGACCAGCACCACCAGGGGCAGCTGGAAGAGCAGCCCGCCGTAGAAGTCCACCCAGTGCTGCGTGCGGAGGGACATGCGCTCTCGCAGCACGTCGACGCGCACGTGACGGTCGTGGACCACGCAGCCGACGATGCCGACCAGGAAGCCCACGGCGTGGAGATGCCACTGGAGCTCTTCGAGCTGGATCAGACCGATCCCGAAGACGAAGCGGAGGACGACGGCAGACACGATCACCCCGATCAGACCGAGCCAGACCCAGGAGGTCGCGTTCCCGATCCGGTCGAGGAGCCGGTCGGGCCCCGTCGGCGGCGACGCTTCGTCAGTCGCCACGGGTCTCTTTCCCTCCCTGGGCGGGACCTGCCTTGGACGGATAGGCGAGGGCTTGCCAGCGGGCGTAGCGCGCGCGGAACGCCCGCTGGTGGGCCAGTACGCGGGCGAAGGCCTCGTCCGCCGCGGCCTCCTCTTCGAGCACCGCGTTCGACGCTCCTTCGAGGATCCCGAGCAGTGACGGCGAAAGGGAGCGCGTCGCGACGCCCCGGCTCGCGAGCGCCTCGATCACTTCGCCCTGGCCGGCCTCGGCGCGGGCGAAGTTGCGATAGACGCCGTTGCCGCAGGCGAGCTCGATCGTGGCGCGGTCGGCTTCGGGCAGCGCGTCCCAGGTCGGCTTGTGCACGACGAGGTGGAAGGTCGTGTGGGGTTGGTGCCAGCCCGGGAAGTAGTTGTAGGCCGCGACCCGGTCGAAGCCGAGTCGCTCGTCGACCGCCGGGAGCGAGAACTCGGTCGCATCGATCGCCCCCTTCTCGAGGGCCTGGAAGAGCTCGCCGCCGGGCATCATCGTCACCGACGCACCGAGCCGCTGCAGGACGCGACCGCCGAGGCCCGCGAAGCGGATCTTGAGCCCTTCGAGGTCGGCCGGGGTGTCGACCGCCTCGCGGAACCAGCCGGCCGTCTCCGGTCCGATCATCCCGCACAGGATCGGCTCGACTCCGCGCGGCCGGTAGATCTCGAGCGCGAGCTCGCCGCCGCCGCCGCCCACCCACCAGGCCGTGTACTCCCAGGGCGTCATGCCGAAGGGGACGGCGCCGAACAGGACCGAGACGGCGAGCCGACCCTGGTCGTAGCCGAGCCAGGTGTAGCCGGCCTCGATCTTCCCCTTGGCGACGGCGTCGACGATCGCGAAGGCCGGGACGACCTCGCCCGGGTCGTCGACCGTCCAGTCGATCCGACCCCTGGTCGCGGCGCGCAGGCGGTCGGCCACCTCGATCGGGTTGTCGCCGAGGGCCGGGAGATGGGTGCCGAAAGCGCTCGTGACGCGCCAGCGCAGCGCCGGGCCCGACGTCGTCGCATCCCCGCTCGAGCGGGTCGCTTCCCGCGCCGGTCGCAGAGAGCCGCCGGCGAGTAGACCGACCAGGAAGGCGACCACGACGGCCACGAGCGCTTCGCGTCTGGACACCCGGATCTCCTACTTGTCGCGTGCGTGGTGCGGAGAGCGCCGCGCCTAACGCCCGAGTTCCTGGAGCCGCATCTCGACCGTGACGGTCGCGTCGTCCCGCAGCACGGTGACCCGCACCTTCTCGCCGGCCTCCCGACCGTCGAGCGCGTTCGCGAGGGAGGCGAAGCCGTCGACGGTCTCGTCGTCGATCGCGACCACGATGTCGACGGAAGCGACGCGGCCATAGCGATCGACCGCGACGCTGCGCAGTCCGGCCCGGTCCGCTTCGCTGCCCGGCCGGACCTCGTGGATGCCGACGCCGGCGATGCCCCAGCTCTGGACGATCTGGTCGCGCAGGACGCGGACGCCGAGGCCGACCCGACGAACCTGCCCGTAGCGGATCAGCTGGGGAACGATCCGACTCACCGTGTCGATCGGAATGGCGAAGCCGATCCCCGCGCTCGCGCCGCTCGGGCTGTAGATCGCGGTGTTCACGCCGATCACCTGGCCGCGGCTGTCGAGCAGCGGCCCGCCGGAGTTGCCCGGATTGATCGAGGCGTCGGTCTGGATCACGTCCTCGATCACGAAGCCTTCCTGGGTGGGGAACTCGCGACCGACCGCGCTGATGATGCCGGTCGTCAGGGTCCGGTCGAGGCCGAAGGGGTTACCGATCGCCAGCACCTTCTGTCCGACCGCGAGGGAAGCGCTCCGGCCGATCGTCAGGGGCTGGAGGTCGAGGCCTTCGGTGTCGAAGTGGAGGACCGCCAGGTCCTTGCGCGGCTCCGCGCCGACGACGCGGGCGTCGCGGGTCACGCCGGTCGGCAGCGTGATGGAGAACGCCTGGCCGCCCTCGAGGACGTGGAAGTTCGTGACGACGTGACCGTGCTCGTCCCAGAGGAAGCCCGACCCGGCGCCCTGGGGCACCTCGGTCACGTTCATCGAGAAGAAGTCGCGTCGGAGCGCCTTGTTCGTGACGAACACGACGGACGGGTCGGCGCGACGGAACACGTCCATCGTGTTGCGCTCGCTCTCGAGCAGTCCCGTCCGTTCCGACGCCGGGGGCAGCGGCGCACGCTCCCTCGCGGCCGCGGTCGGCGACTCGGGCTCGGCGATCGCCGGGGAGGGGACGGAAAAGGCGAGGCTGCCGATCCAGACGCCGAAGAGGATCAGTCCGAGCGAGAGGGCTGCCGAGAAGAAGACGCGCATCGGCCGACCTAGAGCGCGTCCGAGCTGGCCAGCTCGACCGCGGCTTCCGCGAGGGAATCGACCTGCATGCGGAATCGCTCGGTGTCGCCCCCGTCCCCCATCACGCCCTTCAAGTAGCGGGCGAGCACGCCCTCGACGATCGCCGCGAGCCGCCAGTACTGGAAGGCCCGGTAGTAGTCGATGCCGGCGGTGCTCCGTCCCGTGAGCGCCTCGTAGCGCGCGAGCATCGTTTCGCGATCCGGAAAACCGCCGCAGGAGATCGCCGACTCTCCGGTTCCGCTCGCCGTCGGTCGCGTGTCGTCCGGACCGTTCCAGTCGTTCATCAGGTAGCCGACGTCCGCCATCGGATCGCCCAGGGTGCAGAGCTCCCAGTCGAGGACCGCCGCGATCCGGCCGTGCTCGCCGTCGCTCAGGAAGTTGCCGATGCGGTAGTCGCCGTGGACGATCGACGCGCCCTCCTGTTCGGGCATCTTGTCCTCGAGAAGCGCGTGGGCTTCCTCCATGGCCGCGAGTTCTCGCGTCTTCGACTTCTCCCACTGGCCCTGCCAGCGCTTGAGCTGACGCGCCAGGTACGCCTCGCGTCGGCCGAGGTCACCGAGGCCGACGTCGTCGGGTTCGATCCGGTGGAGCGCCGCGAGGGTCTCGATGATGTGCATGCCGAGCGCTTCCCGCTGGTCCTCGGGCACCGCCTGCGCGGTCTGTCCGGGACCGACCAGGACGTCGCCCTCGACGTACTCCATGACGTAGAAGGGGGCGTCGTTGACCGCTTCGTCCCGACAGAGCGCGAGGACCGGCGCGACCGGGACGTCGCTCGCTCCGAGACCGGCGAGGATGCGGTGCTCGCGGGACATGTCGTGGGCCGTCGCGAGGACCATGCCGAGCGGCGGTCGGCGCAGCACCATCTTGCGGCCCTTCGCGTCCTCGACCAGGTAGGTCAGGTTCGAATGGCCGCCGACGATCATCTCGAAGCGGAGCGGAGGCTCCGCGCCGTCGACGTGCGCGGCGAAATAACGGTCGAGGTTGTCTTGCTGGATGCCCTTCATGGCGCGCGAGTGTAGCGGGGTCGGACGCGCGCAGGGGCGATCGCGCGGTCAGTCCGGCGTCCCTTCGATCTCGATCGCGGGCCGCGCTCCCTGCGCCGGTCGAAGCGTCCCGATCGCGACGACCGGCGGTTCGCCCGCGGCACGGAAGGCTTCGATCGTCGTCTCGACCGTCTCCGGCGCGACGGCCAGCAGGAGTCCGCCGGCGGTCTGCGGATCGAAGAGCCAGGCGTGGTCGAGCTCGGAGGCCGCGCGGATGCGGGGCAGGAACGCATCGCGGTTGGCGGGATGCGCCGTCGAGCGGAGGCCTCTGGCCCAGAAGCCCTGCGCGCCCGGCAGGAAGGGCAGGGCGTCGCGCTCGAGATGGGCGTCGAGCGCGGCCTCGTCGAGCAGCGTCAGCAGGTGACCTGCCAGGCCGAAGCCCGTCACGTCGGTCGCCGCGTGCGCGCCCTCGGCTTCGAGCGCGAGACGCCCGGCGACGTCGTTCGTGTGTTGCATCGCGGCGTGCGCGGCCGCGACCTGCGCGCCGCTCGCCCATCCCTGCATGTCCGCGGCGAGCACGACCCCCGTGCCGATCGGCTGGGTCAGCAGGAGGCGATCGCCCGCGCGGGCCCCGGACTGTCGGAGCAGTGCTTCCGGGTCGGGTCCTTCGCCGGAGACGGCGAGGCCCACGGTCAGCGCGTCACCGAGCGTGGTGTGTCCCCCGAGCAGCGAGACCCCCTGCGGGTCCAGGATCGATCGGATCCCCGACAGGGTCTGGAAGAGCTCTTCCTGCGAAGCCTGCGCCGGCAGCTCGGGCAGGCCGATGATCGCCTGCGCGTGGCGGGGGCGACCGCCCTTCGCATGGAGGTCCGAGAGCGCGTTGGCCGCCGCGACCCGTCCGACGAGCCACGGGTCGTCGCAGAAGGCGCGGATCACGTCGACGTTGTACAGCGTCGTCGTGCCGTCGGCCGCGTGCGTCGCGGCCACGTCGTCGCGCGCGTCGAGACCGAGCACCACGCTCTCGTCGGGCGGCGGCTTCGGCAGCGCGGCGAGGGCCGCGGACAGAGGCTCTGCGCCGAGCTTCGCGGCGCAGCCGCCGCAGGCCATCTCTTCTTCGTCGTCGCCGCCCATCGCACCGAGCTTCGCGTTCGAAGCGCGCAGGCCGCCCCCCTCGTCGAGCATCTGGAAACGGTCCATGAAGCGCCGGTCGATCCAGTCCTTCAGTCGGAAGACGCTCCTGCCGCGGAAGGCGCGGCCCCATTTCGCGCCGAGCGCGCGCCCACCGCCCAGGTTGAGGAGCGAGAGGAAGTCGCGCTGGGGCCGGTAGGCACGGAGCGCGCGGCCCTCGGCCCGGGCCCGCAGATTGTGCTCGAGGAAGGGACCCTGGCGCACCGCGTAGACGCCGGCGCGCGGGACCCAGGGGTGGTTCGTCAGGCGCGCGCAGTCGCCGACGGCGAAGACGTCGTCGAAGCCCTCGGTCTGGAGGGTGTCGCGCACGCGGAGGAATCCGGCGTCGTCGGTCGCGAGGCGCGACACGCCCTGGTGGGCGGGGAAGGCGACCGGTGCGGCGCCGGCCGCCCAGACGACGAGGTCGGCGGGATGATGCGTCGCTTCCTCCGCCGCCGGATTCGTCGGGTCGCCCGAGACGACGGCGTTCGCTTCGACGCGGAGCACGCGGCGCCCGGTGCGCAGCGTGATGCCGCGCTTCGCCGCCTCCTGCGCGATGGCGGCGCGCGCCGCGCTGGACGCGCCGCGCAGCGGCTCGGCGTCGCTGGTCAGGAGCAGCAGGTCCGGCGCGAGCCCTTCGGCGCGGAGGCGGGCATCGAGGGTGAAGGCGAGCTCGATGCCCGCGGCGCCGCCGCCGACGAGCACGATCCGCGGCGGTCGGCTGAGCGCGCCGAGGCGTTCGATCCGTTCTTCGACGCCTTCGACGAAGCGGCCGATCGGCCGCGTCGCCAGGGCGTGCTCGCGAACGCCGGAGAGCTCGAGGCCACGAACGGTGGAGCCGACGTCGAGACTCGCCACGTCGAAGTGGAGCGGCGGGCGGCCGTCGAGCTCGATTTCGTGGCGGACGGGGTCGAGGTCGATCGCGGGCGTGAGCACGACGCCGGCGCCGGCGCGGCGCGCCAGGGGGACGACGTCGATCTCGAGTTCCGCGGCACGGTAGTCGCCCGCGACGAGCCCCGGGACCATGCCGGAGTAGACCGCGACCGGTCGGTCGAGCACGACGATCGGCCGGATCCCGGCGGGCGGATCCATCGCCCAACGGCGCAGGACCTGGACGTGCGCGTGGCCGCCGCCGACGAGCACGACGGTCTTGCGCTCGATCGCCGGCTTCATCGGAGGGCTCTGCGCACCGGCGGCGTCAGATCTTGTGCCGCTCGACGAGCTGATCGACGTTGCGGACGGCGCCCTTGGCGGCGCTCGTCGCCATCATGCCGTAGGCCTTCAGGGCCTGGGAGATCTCGCGCTTGCGGTTCGGCGTCCAGGCGGCGTCGCCTCGCTCGTTCATGGCGGCACGACGCTTCGCGAGCGTCGCCTCGTCGACGTCGAGGTCGATCGAGCGGTTCGGGATGTCGATCTTGATCGTGTCGCCTTCCTCGATGAGGCCGATGGCGCCGCCTTCGGCGGCCTCCGGCGAGACGTGGCCGATCGAGAGGCCGGACGTGCCGCCGCTGAAGCGGCCGTCGGTGATCAGGGCGCACGCTTTGCCGAGCTTCTTCGATTTGAGATAGGAGGTCGGGTAGAGCATCTCCTGCATCCCGGGGCCGCCCTTCGGCCCCTCGTAGACGATGACGACCACGTCGCCTTCCTTGATCTGGCCGTTCAGGATCGCGTCGCAGGCGCTGTCCTGGGAGTGGAAGACGCGTGCCGGGCCGTCGAACTTCCAGATGGACTCGTCCACGCCCGCCGTCTTCACGACGCAGCCGTCCAGGGCGATGTTCCCGAACAGGATCGCCAGGCCGCCCTCCGTCGAGTAGGCGTGCTCGACGTTCCGGATGCAGCCGTCCTCCGCGTCGTCGTCCGTCGAATCGAAGTACTTGTCCTGGGAGAAGCCGACGTTCGTGCGGACGCCGCCGGGCGCGGCGAGAGCGTACGCCTTGGCCTCCGGCGTGGCGGTCGGGCGTCGGATGTCGTTCGCGTCGATCGCCTCGCCGAGCGTCTTCGCGTGGACGGTGTGCACGTCGCGATGGATCAGGCCGCCGCGGTCGAGTTCGCCGAGGATCGTGAAGATCCCGCCGGCGTGATGGACGTCTTCGACGTGGTACTTCTCGGTCGCCGGCGCGACCTTGCAGAGGTTCGGCACCTTCCGCGACAGCCGGTCCATGTCGGCCATCGTGTAGTCGACGCCCGCCTCCTGGGCGATGCCCAGCAGATGGAGGATCGTGTTGGTCGAGCCGCCCATGGCGATGTCGAGGGCCATCGCGTTCTCGAAGGCCTCGAAGGTCGCGATCGAGCGGGGCAGGACCGTGTCGTCGCCCTCGACGTAGTGCTGCTTCGCCATCTCGACGATCCGCTTCGAGGCGCGCTCGAAGAGCTCCCAGCGGCGTCGGTGGGTCGCGACGATCGTCCCGTTGCCCGGGAGGGCCAGGCCGATCGCTTCGTTCAGACAGTTCATGCTGTTCGCCGTGAACATGCCCGAGCAGGAGCCGCAGGTCGGACAAGCGGAGCGCTCCATCTCCAGCAGGTCCTCGTCCGAGACCTCGTCGTCGCCCGCGGCGATCATCGGGTCGATCAGGTCGAGCTTCCGGCCTTCGCGGTCGTGGGTGCCCGCCATCTTGCCCGCTTCCATGGGGCCGCCCGAGACGAAGATGGTCGGGATGTTGAGGCGCATCGTCGCCAGCAGCATGCCCGGCGTGATCTTGTCGCAGTTCGAGATGCAGATCAGGGCATCGGCGCAGTGGGCGTTCACCATGTACTCGACGCTGTCCGCGATCAGGTCCCTGGACGGCAGGGAGTAGAGCATTCCGTCGTGGCCCATCGCGATCCCGTCGTCGACGGCGATCGTGTTGAACTCGACGCCCCAGCCCCCGGCCGCGTCGACGACCTTCTTCACGCGCTGGCCGACCTCGTGCAGATGGACGTGGCCCGGGACGAACTGGGTGAAGGAGTTCGCGATCGCGACGATCGGCTTCGTGAAGTCGTCGTCCGTCATGCCGGTCGCGCGCCAGAGGGCGCGGGCGCCGGCCATGTTGCGTCCGAACGTCGAGGTACGGCTGCGGTATCCCTGCATGGCGAGAGGATAGGGCTTCGACCCGTCACCGCACGGAAAACCCTGTCGCGGCGG
>JBCCZJ010000211.1:0-8641 GCA_039187915.1 Myxococcota bacterium | reverse complement strand
GACCGCGCATACTCGTCGCCGATCTGGTACACGCCGCCGGCCACGGGAAGCTAGGCGGCGACCGCGCCGGGCCGGGGCTACGCTGGCCGGTCCGTCGGGTCGTGCCCGACGCGGCCGACCGCGCCGCCACGAGGAGACAGCGCATGAAGACGATCGCGATCACCGGCGCCGCCAGCGGAATCGGCGCCGCCACCGCCGCCCTGCTCGAACGCGAGGGCCACCGGACCCTGGGCGTCGACCTGAATCCGGCCGCGGGCTGCAGCGAGTCCTTCACGGCGGACCTCGCGAGCCCCGACGGGCGCGCCGCGGCGCTCGATTGGATCCAGACGCGGTGCGACGGACGACTCGACGGTCTCGTGCCCTGCGCCGGACTCTCGGGTCTGCCGGACCGCCCGGGCAGCCTCCTGGTCAGCCTCAACTACTTCGGCACGATCCTGTTGATCGAGGGGCTGCACGAGGCCCTCGCTGCGAGTGGCGAGGCTTCCGTCGTGGCGCTCTGCTCGAACTCGACGACGACCGCGCCGAATCCGCCCATGGCGCTCGTGGAAGCCCTGATCGCCGGTGACGAGTCCGCCGCGCGCGCGGTCGGCGACAAGACCGGATCGATCCCCGCCTACCCGGCGACGAAGATGGCGCTCGCGCGCTGGCTCCGGGCCCGCGCCGTCCAGGAGGCCTGGATCGGCCGCGGCATCAACCTGAACGCCGTTGCGCCGGGCAAGACGATGACCGCGATGGTCGAAGAGGGCATGAACGATCCGATCCTGGGCCAGCACATGGACAAGTTCCCGATGCCCATCGGTCGGAACGGGAAGCCGGAGGAGATCGCCGAGCTGATCGGCTTCCTCCTCTCGGACAAGGCGCGCTTCATCGTCGGCTCGATCTTCTTCGTCGACGGGGGGACCGACGCCCTCCTGCGCGCGGACGACTTCCCGGCGCCCTGGGTGCTCGAGCGCTAGGCGGAAGAGGAGTCGAGGCCGCGATGCGGAAGAAGATCCTGCTCGGACTGCTCGCGCTCGTGCTCGTCGCCGGCCTCTACGTCTACGCGCACGCCGACGAGGCCGGCAAGGCCGAGTTCTGGGAGTCCGCGATCGTCGACTTCGAGGAGGCGGACGCGGTGCAGCCGCCGGGCCCGGGACGGATCGTCTTTACGGGCAGCTCGAGCATCCGCTTCTGGGGTTCGCTCGAGGAGGACATGGCGCCGCTCTCCGTCCTCAACCGCGGCTTCGGCGGCGCGCACATGGCGCACGTCGTGCACTTCGCCGATCGAATCATCGCACCCTACGCGCCGCGCGCGCTCGTCGTCTATGTCGGCGACAACGACATCGCCGCGGGCAAGACGCCGGAGACCGTCGTCGACGACTTCGAGGCCCTCGTGGCCCTCGCACGCGCCGACCGGCCCACGCTCCCGATCTACTACATCACGATCAAACCCTCGCGATCGCGCTGGGCGCTCTGGCCCACCATGGCCGAGGCGAACGCGCGGATCGCCGCGCGGGCTGCGGCGGATCCGCACATGCACGTGCTCGACGTCGCCACGCCGATGCTCGCGCTCGGCCAGGGCGAAGCACCGCCCTCCGATCTCTTCTGGATCGACGGGCTGCACCTGACCGAGAAGGGATACGCCCTCTGGACCGAGGTCGTACGCGCGCGTCTGCTCGCCGATCTGGGCGATCTCTAGGCGTCTCGGGCGACGCTGCGCCGCCGTCGGCCCGGATGGTCGCGCGCCGCCAAGTGTTGTAGACACCCGCTGCGGCGAGCCCCGCCCCGATCGCGCCCAGGATCGGATCGAGCGGTTTCCAGAACGCCGTTTCAACATCTGCCCACACGTCGCCAGACGAGCTGCAAGGCGCCGTTTTTCCAGGGACTTTCCGATCCCTGGGCGCCATCCGGAGAGAGAACCCGAGCATGAGCCAGTCCCCGCCGATCATCTACACGTGGACCGACGAGGCCCCCGCCCTCGCGACCTATGCCTTCCTTCCCGTGATCCGCGCCTTCGCCGGCGCGACGGGCGTACCGGTCGAGACCCGCGACATCTCCCTCGCCGGACGGATCCTGGCCGTCTTCCCCGACGCGCTCACGCCGGAGCAGCGCGAGGCCGACGGTCTCGCCGAGCTGGGCAACCTCGTGAAGACGCCGGAGGCCAACGTCATCAAGCTCCCGAACATCTCCGCCTCGATTCCGCAGATGAAGGCGGCGATCGCGGAGCTCCAGGGCAAGGGCTACGCGCTCCCGGACTACCCGGACGAGCCGGCCGATGCGGACGAGGAGAAGATCAAGACGACCTACGACTCGGTGAAGGGCTCGGCCGTGAACCCGGTCCTGCGCGAAGGCAACTCCGATCGCCGCGCGCCCAACGCGGTCAAGGAGTACGCGCGCCAGAACCCCCACCGCATGGGGAAGTGGGCGGCCGACTCGAAGACCCACGTCTCGACGATGAGCGACGGCGACTTCCGCCACAACGAGCAGTCGGTCACGATCGACGCCGCGACGAGCGTCTCGATCGTCCACACGAGCGCCGCCGGCGAGAAGACCGTGCTCAAGGCGGACATCGAGCTGCTCCCGGGCGAGATCATGGACTCGACCCGCATGAGCAAGAAAGCGCTGGTCGCGTTCCTGGCGGAGCAGATCGAGGACGCCAAGGCGAAGGGCATCCTCTTCTCCCTGCACATGAAGGCGACGATGATGAAGGTCTCCGACCCGATCATCTTCGGCCACGCCGTGAAGGCCTTCTATGCGCCCGTCTTCGAGAAGCACGGCGCGACCTTCGAGAAGCTCGGCGTCGACCCGAACCAGGGCTTCGGCGACGTCGAGGCGAAGATCGCGACGCTCCCGGACCCCGAGCGCGAGGCGATCGAAGCGGACATCAAGGCGTGCTACGCGGACCGTCCCGCGATGGCGATGGTCAACTCCGACAAGGGCATCACGAACCTCCACGTCCCGTCGGACATCATCATCGACGCGTCCATGCCGCCCATGATCCGCGACTCCGGCGGCATGTGGAACCCGGACGGGGATCTGCAGGACTGCAAGGCGGTGATCCCGGACTCGAGCTACGCGGGCGTCTACCAGGCCGTCGTCGAGGACTGCCAGGCGAACGGCGCCTACGACCCGACGACGATGGGCACCGTCCCGAACGTCGGGCTCATGGCGCAGAAAGCCCAGGAGTACGGCTCCCACGACAAGACCTTCGAGATCGCGAGCGACGGCAAGGTCGAGATCGTGGACGCGGGCGGCAACGTCCTGATGTCCCACGACGTCGAAGCGGGCGACATCTGGCGGGCCTGTCAGGTCAAGGACGCCGCGGTCAAGGACTGGGTCAAGCTCGCGGTGACCCGCGCGCGCGCGACCGGCTGGCCGGCGGTCTTCTGGCTCGACGCGGACCGTGCCCACGATGCCCAGCTGATCAAGAAGCTCGACCAGTACCTCCCGGAGCACGACACGAGCGGGCTCGAGATCCTCGTGAAGACGCCCGTCGAGGCGACGAAGTTCTCCGTCGAGCGGATCCGCCGGGGCGAGAACACGATTTCGGTCACGGGCAACGTCCTGCGTGACTACCTGACGGACCTCTTCCCGATCCTCGAGATCGGCACCTCCGCCAAGATGCTCTCGATCGTGCCGCTGATGAACGGCGGCGGACTCTTCGAGACCGGCGCGGGCGGCTCGGCGCCGAAGCACGTACAGCAGTTCGAGGCCGAGGGACATCTTCGCTGGGACTCGCTCGGCGAGTTCCTCGCGCTGGCGGCTTCCCTCGAGCACCTCGGCGAGCACTTCGACAACGGCGCGGCCCGGCTGCTCGGCAAGACCCTCGACGAGGCGACCGCCCAGCTCCTGCTGAACGCCAAGGCGCCCTCGCGCAAGGTCCACGAGATCGACAACCGCGGCAGCCAGTTCTACCTCGCCATGTACTGGGCGCAGGCCGTCGCGGCCCAGACCGAGGACCCGGCGCTCGCCGCGCGCTTCGAGCCGATCGCGGCGGCCCTGGCCGACGCCGAGGACACGATCATGGGCGAACTGAACGGCGCCCAGGGTCCGCCCCAGGACGTCGGCGGCTACTACCGCCCGGACTTCGACCGGGCGACCGCGGCGATGCGTCCGAGCTCGACCTTCAACGGGATCATCGACGGGATCTGACGTCCCGCGAACCGCGCCGGGCCCGGCCAGAGTCGGTCCCGGCGCGGACGCGCGTTTCGGGCAGAGACGCGACGGACGGAGTATTCCTCCCGGATGTCGGAGTCCCGCCCGAAACCCGCGTTTCCACCGCGCGAGCTCCCCTCGACGCAGGCGCTCCGCGCGTTCGTGGAGACGGCGGACCGAGGCAGCATCAAGGCCGCGGCCGAGGCGCTCGGACTTTCGCCCTCGGCGCTGAGCCGGCAGATCCAGGCGCTCGAGGCGCTCGTGAACGCCCCGCTCTTCGAACGCCTGAACCCGGGCCTCGCGCTCACGTCCGCGGGCGCTCGCATCCGGCCGCGCGCCGAGCGCATCCTCACCGACCTCGCGGGACTCGGTCGCGACGCCTCGGGCGAGCGCGCTCCGCTGCGCCTCAGCACCCTCGAGTCGTTCAGCGCGAACTGGCTCGTCCCCCATCTCCCGGATTTTCGCGCGCGCCACCCCGAGATCGAGATCGAGCTCGAGGCCACGCTCCGCTACGCGGATCTCGCGCGCGACGAAGCGGACGTCGCGATCCGGTTCGGCGTCGGCCCTTGGGGCGATCTTCACGCCGAGCCGATCGTCGATCTGTCGTTCTTCCCGGTCTGTTCGCCGGCGCTCCTCGAAGACGGCCCGCCCCTCGACACGCCCGACGATCTCGCGCGTCATCCCTGGATCCACGTGGATCAGGTGCCGAACGCGTGGCGGGACTGGTGCCGCCACGTCGGGCACCCCGATCTCGCGCCGCCGAGCGACCTCCGCTTCGATCACGTGGGAATCGCGCTGAGCGCCGCCGCGTCGGGCCAGGGCATCGCGCTCTCCTCTGCGGTGCTCGCCGGCCCCGCGCTCGCGCGGGGCGAGCTGATCGTGCCGTTCGCCCGGACGTGCCCGTCCCGGGCCACCTACTTCCTCGTCTGCAAACCCGAAGCGCTCGAGGACCCGAGGGTCATGGCGCTCCGGGACTGGCTGGTCGCCGCGCTCGAAGCGGGCTGAGGGGCGAGCGATCGGGCCTCGCACCCGAGACGGCCGGACGGGCGCGCGTGCGCTCGCTGCAGCCGCGGCTGCAATCTTCGCGTTTGCCCGATACGCGGGTCGGGCGAAGACTGCCCGCATGCAACAGCTCTTCTGTACGGGACTTCGCACCCTCGAGTGGCGAGAGACCGCCGACCCGCTCCTCCAGAGCGACGACGACGCGATCGTCCGGCCGATCGCCGTCGCACGCTGCGAGATCGACCTCCCCCTCCTGCTCGGCGTGTTCGGTCTCGACCGTCCCTTCGCGATCGGCCACGAGGCGATCGGCGAGATCGTCGCTCTCGGCGACGCGGTCCGCGGTCTCGAGATCGGAGACCGCGTCGCGATCGCGTTCCAGGTCTCGTGCGGCGACTGCGGGCCCTGCGGACGCGGGCGCTCGGCCCTCTGCGCTTCGTATCCCACCCTCTCCGACTACGGCATGGCACCGCTCTCCGGTCACGAGTACGGCGGCATGCTCGCGGACCTGGCCTACGTGCCCCACGCCGAGGCGATGCTCACGCGGATCCCGCCGGGCGCCACGCCCGCGGCGCTCGCCAGCCTCCCGGACAACGTGCTCGACGGCTACCGCACCGTCCGGGACGGGCTCGCGACGAACCCCGGCGGCGATGTCCTCGTCGTCGAGCACGGCTCGCCGGCGATCGCGCTCTACGCCGTCCAGTCGGCCTTCGCGCTCGGCGCGGAGCGCGTCGTCTTCGCGGGCAGGGACGAGGCAGCGCTCGCCCTCGCCGCGAAGCTCGGCGCGGAGCGCGTCGCGTGGTCCCCCGGCGAACGGATCGGCCGCTTCGCGACGATCTCCGACTGTGGATCGACCGCCGAGGGCTTCGCGTTCGCCGTCGACGCCGCGGCAGCGGGCGCCTGTCTGCACAGCGCGTCGTACGTGCTCGGCGAAGCGAAAGCCCTCCCGCTCGGCAAGCTCTACACGCTGGGCCTTCGCCTCGACCTCGGCCGCGCCGACTCGGCTGCGCTGCTCCCGGAGGTCATGCGCCTCGTCGCGGATGGCACGCTCTCGCCGGGCGAGATCACGAGCGCGGAGGTGCCCTGGGAAGATGCCGCCCGGGCGTGGCTCGAACCGGGGCGGAAGCTCGTGGTGACCCGCGAAGAAGGGAGACACGCCGCATGAACGGCCTCCGATACGCACGACGGGCCGGCCTCCTGCTGTTCGCGCTGGGCGCCCTCTGCGCGGCGCCGGCGGCTGCGGAGGCGGACCCGGAGCCGGTTCTCGCGATCGTCCGGGTTCCGACGCCGTGGTGGGCGCCCGACTTCCTCGTCGATCTTCAGTTCGCGCGGTCGATCCCGCGCTACGCCGCGATTCCCGGGCTCCTGAGAAAGGACTACCTGCGAACGGACGAGCGCGCGCTGGGCGGCCTCTACCTCTGGCGATCGCGCGCCGACGCGGAGCGGTTCTACGACGAGACGTGGCGACGGGACCTGACCGAACGCTACGGCGAAGCCCCGCGGCTCGCGATCTTCGTGCTCGACGGCCCACCGGCGGCCCCGACCGTCGACGCGGCCGGCGAACGGGGACGCACCGCGATCGCCGTCTTCACCTCGACGTCCGCTGCGAGTCCGCCCGCGTGCGCGACTCCGGACGCGCAGGCGATCGAATCGTTCGACGGCGCGACCGGACTGCGTCGCCTGCTCTTCTTCGCCGACGCCGAAGCCGCCGAAGCGTTCCTCGCTCGCTGCCCGAAGCGGGCTGCGGACCGTGATCTCGACGCGCGCCTCCTCCGTCTCCCCGTCCGCTTCGACAATCGCGACTGAGTTCTGCGAGCGCGCGTGAAGTCGCGCGTGACGGCCTGCGCCGAATCGGGAATCGATGCTAGATTGCGCGCCCCCGGAGCGAAGCGCGCACGTGTCCCCCCACACGTCCCGCGCGAACCGACTGTGCAGTCCGAGGAACGCGATTCCGTGGCGGCGACGATCCGCTTTCGCGCGTGGCAGAAAGAGGCGCTCGCCAAGCTCGAAGCCCGGGTGCACGCGAGCTTCCTCGCCGTCGCGACGCCAGGTGCGGGCAAAACGACGTTCGCGCTCGGTGCGATCCGACGCGCGCTCGTGCGGCGGGAGGTTCGGCGCTGCGTGATCGTCGTGCCGACCCAGCACCTGAAGCTCCAGTGGGCGATCTCGGCGGAGCGCTTCGACATCCACCTCGACCCCGACTGGGCCTCCTCCGACGGCTCGCTCCCCTCCGACGTCCACGGCATCGCCGTGACCTACCAGCAGGTCGCCGCCAATCCGGCTGCCCTGCGACGACTCGTCGCCCAGTCCTTCATCGTGCTCGACGAAGTCCACCACGCCGCCGACAGCCGGAGCTGGGGCGACGGCATCCGCCACGCCTTCGAGCGCGCACCGGTCCGACTCTGCCTCTCGGGAACGCCCTTCCGCTCGGACCAGAGCGCGATCCCCTTCGTCCGCTACGTCGGAGAGGAAGCCCACGCCGACTACGAATACGGCTACGGCGAGGCCCTGCGCGACCGTCGGGTGGTTCGGCCCGTCTACTTCCCGCGCATCAACGGCCACATGGAGTGGACCTCGCCCGACGGCGCCACCCATGCGGCGAGCTTCGACGATCACGTCGGCCGAACGCTCTCGAGCCAGCGCCTGCGGACCGCCCTCGACGTCGAAGGCGAGTGGCTGCCGACGGTCCTGCAGAAGGCCCACCGCCAGGTCATGCATCTGCGCCAGGCCGATCCGCGCGCCGCTGGGATGGTGATCGCGATGGACCAGGATCACGCGCGGGGCATCGCGCGCATCCTGCGCGAGCGGGCTGGCGTGAAAGCGACGGTCGCGACCTCCGACGACCCGGGCGCATCGCGCAAGATCGCCGACTTCACCGAGGGCGCCGACCCGTGGATCGTCGCCGTCCGCATGGTCTCCGAGGGCGTCGACATCCCGCGCCTCAAGGTCGGGGTCTACGCGACCAACACGATCACCGACCTCTTCTTCCGTCAAGCGGTCGGTCGACTCGTCCGGACGACGGGCGGCCGCCAGCAGCGCGCCTACATGTTCATCCCGGACGATCCGCGCCTGCGCGCCTTCGCCGCCGGGATCGCCGAGCAGCGGCGCCACAGCCTGCGCAAACCCGACCGGGACGACGACGCGCTCCTCGACGAGCCGCCCGAAGAGCGCGCGACGGCGGAAGAGGACCAGCTCTCGCTCTTCTCGGCCATCTCGGCCGTTCCGCTCGACGAGCACGGCAACCCGATCGATCCGGCGGCGCCCCTCGACGCGGGGGACTCGGACGACGCCGAAGGCGAGACCGAGACCGAGAGCGAGGAAGTCGAAGAGGCGATCCCCGGTCTGGTCGGGGACGACGACGGGGACTCGCCCCTGCCGGCGCCCTTCACGCTCACGGCGCCGGATTTCGAAGAGACGGTTCCGACGCCGGAGCCGAGCCCCGTCATCACCCAGTCGCCACGAACGAAGAAGCGGCACCTCCGCGAACAGAACAGCGCGATCGTGCGGG
>JBCCZJ010000210.1:0-8644 GCA_039187915.1 Myxococcota bacterium | reverse complement strand
CGTCGCGCCGGCGGTGGCCCTCGTCCGCCCGCCGATCGACCTCGTGCCCCAACCGGAGGAGGTCGAGAACATCATCGAGGTCCCGCTCGCGGCGCTCACGAATCCGGCGCACTACTTCCTCTTCCGCTTCGCGGATCGCAAGGAGCGTGCCCACTTCGCGCTCGACTTCCCGGACGACCCTGCCCGGGAGGGCGTGCTGCTGACCGGCGTCACGGTCTCGATCGCGATCGGTTTCTACGGCGAGCTCCTGCGGGGCGAAGGGCGCGAATGAAGTCGCCCCCTTCGCCGGATTCGCCCGAGCCGACGGACGCCTGTAACGCCAGCGAGCGCGCGCCCGTAGTTCCTCCCATGATCGAGCTTCCTCGCGTGAATCCCGTCGGGGTGACCGAGGTCCCGGACGACTTCGTCCGTACGCCGCGGCGTCACCCTTTCCTCCTTCGCTTCTTCGCGGCGGTGCTGGCCGCCGTCTTCCTCGCCGTGGTCCTCGGCACCGGCGCCGCCTCGCTCGCGACCTGGTGCCTCACGAGCGATGCCGGCGCTCCTTTCCCCTTCCGCTAGGCCCCTTCCGCTAGGCCCCCGCGCCGCCGCGCGACGCTAGTCTCGGGCCATGACCCGAGACGCCGCCGCGCGCCCCGAAGACCCCGAGCGCCTCGTCCGACGTGAAGTCCTCGAGCGGGAGGGCTGGGTCGTCGTTCCGGACCTGCTCTCGGAGGCGGAGCTCGACCGGTACACCGCGCTGCTCGAGCCGGTCCTCGCCGCGAACGGTCGCGGTCGGACCGACTTCGAGGGTCGCGCGACCGAGCGTGTCTACGCGCTCCTCGCGAAATGCCCGGAGATCGCTGCCCTCGCCGAACACCCGGCGATCGTCGACCTCTGCGATCCGCTGATGGCGACGGACTACCTGCTCTCGAGCGTGCAGGCGATCCGGATCCACGAGGGCCAGGCCGCCCAGCCCCTCCACTGCGACGATGATCCGGGCGTCCTCGAACGCCCCCGCCCCCTCCACGGCTACAGCGTGATGTGGGCGCTCACCGACTTCAACGAGGCGAACGGCGCGACGCGCCTCGTCCCGGGCAGCCATCGCAAGGCGACGGCGGGCCCGCCGGATGCGACGAAGGCGATCTCCGCGAGGATGCGCGCCGGCTCGGCCCTCGTCTATCTCGGCGGGATCGAGCACGGCGGCGGCGCGCACACCGGCGGCCCCGCGCGTCTGGGCGTCTCCGTCATCTACTGCCAGCCCTGGCTCCGGCAGTTCGAGAACCTGATGATGGCGACGCCGCCGGAGATCGCCCGCGCGCTCCCGGAGCGCACGCGGCGGATGCTCGGCTACCGCGCCCTGCACGGCATCTGGGGCACGATCGACGGGCGCGACCCGATGCGCGCGCTCGACCCTCGCACCTGAGCGGGAAGCGCGCTCAGGCGTCGCGGAGCAGCCGATCGTTCGAAGCGATCGAAGCACCGCTCCGCGCGTAGCTCTCGCGGCGCTCCTTGCTCCAGGAATCGATCTCGTCCTTGGGCACGCCGTAGGCGAGTCCGCGCTCGACGCCCGGACGTGCGCGCACGCGGTCGATCCAGGCCATCACGTTCTGGTTCGGCGTGATGTCGACCTTGCTCCACTTGTAGCCGCGGAGCCAGGGATAGATCGCGATGTCGGCGATGGTCAGGTCCTGACCACAGACGTAGTCCCGGCCCTCGAGCTGGCGGTCGAGTACGCCCGTCAGCCGGAGCGCTTCCTTGCCGAAGCGCTCGAGCGGGTGGGCCTTGGCCGCTTCGTCGACGTCCGCCATGTAGCGCGTGTAGGAGAGCTTGTTGCCGAAGATGGGCCCGACCCCCGCCGCCTGCCAGTAGAGCCACGGCAGGATCCGCCAGCGCGCCGCCGGATCCGCGGGGAAGAGCGGGCTCGGGTACTTCTCGCCGAGATACTGGAGGATCGCGCCGCTCTCGAAGAGCCGGATCTCTCCGTCGACGAGGCCGGGGATCTTCTGGTTCGGCGACACGCGCGTGACGGCGGGCGAGAACTGATCGCCCTTCGCGAGCTCGACGTGGGTGACCTCGAAGACGTCGAGGTCGACGCCCGCTTCGCGCAGCTCTTCGAGCATGATCGTGACCTTCCACCCGTTCGGCGTGGGCGAGGTCAGGAGTTCGAGGGCCATGGACGAAGTCCTCCCGGAGGCACGCGCCTCGCCGTCGATCCTGCGTCAGACCGGCCGCGTGGACAAGGGACCCGGAGCCTCCCTCGAAGGAACGATCCCCCTCGCCGATTCGGACCCCCTCGTCCTTCCGGACGATCGCCCCTGCGCCGAGAGCGACTAGCCTGGCGCGCGTGTCTCGGTCGAGGCTGGGCGCCACGAAGGGCGCCGTCCGGGTGGACGCGTGCTCCCGTGGTCCTCGACCGCGACCCGCTGGCACGGGCGAGCGGATCGGCCCGAAAACGAGGCGGGAAGACGCCGTGCCGGGTCGGCTAGTCCGCCGCCGGCGGGCTGGCGCCGCTCGACGGACCGTTCGTGCGCGCGCCGCGTCCGCGTCCGCGACCGCCGCGACGACGCCTTCGGCGGGCACCGGTGTTCTTCGGCCGTCCGTTCCCCGCGTCCTCGCCGCCTCCGGACGCCCCGGCCTGCGCGTCTCCGCTCGCGGCACCGTTGCCCTGAGCCTGCTGCCCGCCCCGACGACGCTGTCCCCCACGACGACGGCGACGTCGCCCCGGGCGGCCGTCCGACCGGGCGCCCTCGCCTCCGGCGGCGCCGTTCGCGACGGCGGCCTCCCCGTCCGCGGACGCAGCGGCGCGTTCGCGTTCACCGCCGCGACTGCGGCGGCCCCGGCCACCGCGGGTCCGACGACCGCCGCGCTTCTTCTTTGCCGCGCGCTTCTTCTTCTTGGCCGCCTTCTTCTTGCGGATCGGATCGAAGAACGAGGAAGGGCGCGCGGGGGCGCGACGGCAAACGTCGCAGACGCCGCACTCCTCTTCGATCGGGATCCCGAAGTACTCGCCGAAGAGTTCACCGCGACAGCGCTCCGCGATCGCATAGCGGTCGATCGCGTCGAGCCGCTCTCCGTCCTGCTTGCGGAGCGTGCGGAGCTGCTCGGAGAGACGCTTGGCGGAGCCCTTGAGCTCGTCGTGATCGACCAGCGCCTCGATCGACTTGTCCGGATGGATCGTGACGAGCCCCGCCGTTTCGAACATCGCGACGACCGCCTGGGTCACGCGCTGGGCGACCCGGGCAGCGGCGGCGAGCTCGATCGAATCGGGCTCTCGTCCCTCCTCGACGTATTCGGCGAGGGCCGCGGCGACCTGGTAGAGCTGGGTCGGGCTCGTGCGGCTCTGGTTGAGCAGGAACTCGTGGATGTTCCGGTCGACCATGTCGTGGAGCAGGATGCAGTTCGCGCGCTTGCCGTCGCGCCCGACGCGACCGGCTTCCTGGATGTACTGCTCGACCGAGGCCGGCGTCTGGAAGTGGACGACGTAGCGGAAGTCCTGCTTGTCGATCCCGAGACCGAAGGCGCTCGTCGCCACCATGACGTTGCGGCGGCCCCGCTTCATGAACTGTTCCTGCTGCGCCTTCCGGTCGCTGCCGTTCATGCCGCCGTGATACTTGTTCACGGGGATCTTCATCTGCTTGAGGGCGCCGTAGACCGTGTCCACGTCCCGCGTGGTCGAGCAGTAGACGATGCCCGGGCGGCGCAGGCGGATCACGAGTCGACCGAGCGCGCGCAGGCGGGCATCGCCCGCACACTCGATGACCTCGAAGCAGAGGTTCTCGCGATGGGGCGACGCGACGACCTCGAGCGGGTCGCGCAGGCCGAGGATCCGGATCAGGTCCTCGCGCACGTTCTCCGTCGCCGTCGCGGTCAGCGCCATGATCGGCGGGCGGCCGTAACGCTCGAGGAGCGTCCCGATCCGCAGGTAGGCGGGTCGGAAGTCGTGCCCCCACTCGGAGGCGCAATGGGCCTCGTCGATCGCGAAGAGCGAGATCCCGCTCTTGAAGAGCGAGACCAGGAGCTCGTCACTCGCGAGGGACTCCGGCGTGGTCATGACGAGCAGACGACCGCCCTCGGCGATCCGCTCGAGGGCCGCAGCGCGGGCCTTGCCGCGAATCGTGCCGTCGAAGCGGACGACGGGAATGCCGCGCGCGTCCATGTTCTTCACCTGGTCCTCGATCAACGCGAGGAGCGGCGAGATCACGACCACCGGCTTCGGCATCAGGAGCGACGGGATCTGGAAGCAGGCGGACTTGCCGTAGCCCGTCGGCAGGACGACGAGCGTGTCCCCGCCGTCGAGGGCGTGCTCGATCACCTCCTGCTGCTCGGGGTAGAGACCGTCGACGCCGAAGAAATGGGCCGCCTCTTCGATCGTCTCGGGCGGCCAGACCGGCTCGGTCTCTTCCTCGTCGTCATCCTCGGACGCGTCCTCGGCGTCGAGGTCGGTCTCCTCGTCGTCCTCTTCGTCGTCGAGGTCGAACACACCGAGCGTCTCGAGATCGTCGTCGTCCGACAGCGCCAGGATCGAGATCGGCGTGTCGTCGTCCTCGTCCGAGAGCACGATCGGCGTGGCGTCGTCGTCCTCGTCCGAGAGCACGATCGGCGTCGCGCCGTCGACGTCGTCTTCGGCGTCGTCCGCCAGCCGGAGCGGCGCACGCGCATCGTCTCGGTCTTCGTCGCCCACGTGCGACGGCGTCCCGGTGGCGACCTCGTCGGCCGCATCGAGCATGGCACCGGTCGATTCGGCCGGCGCGGCGAGGAGCGCCTCCGTCTCGCCCTCTGATCGCGTCGCGCTCGCCGACGCGCTCCCCTTCGAGGAGGTCTTGCGCGCGGCCTTCTTCTTCGCCGCCTTCTTGCTGGCGGCCTTCTTCGAAGCCGCCTTCTTCTTCGCAGCCTTCTTCTTGGCCGCTTTCTTCTTCGCGGCTTTCTTCTTCGAAGCGGCGCTCTTGGCGGCAGTCTTCTTGGCCGCCTTCTTCTTGGCGGCCTTCTTCGCGGGTGCGGCCTTCGTCGGACGGGCAGTCAACGATCGATCCTCGCTAGGCGCGCCACGCGGCGCAGCGGGCGGATCTCGCCCGGTGCGTGCAGTGGCGGCGCCCGCCTCGACTCCGGAGGCCCGGCCGGGGACGCGCAGATCGGAGATCCGGCGCGGGCCCTTCGCAGGCGATGCTCGTCACGAGCAGGAAGCGAAACGGGCGACCCGAGGCGTCAGGGCGGCGGCGGATTCTGTGTCCGGCCCCAGAGAACAGGTGCCCCCGGTCGCCGCCATTCTAGTCGCTCCTTCGCAGGTTTGCAGCCGAAAGTGCGAATTCCCATCCAAGCGCCCGAAACGGATGGGGATTTCCCCCGGCCCGGGCCCTTGGCGCAGGATCGATCGGCGGCGCGGCGCTTGCCACGCGCCGTCACCGTGCTGTACCTCCCGGGTCAGTGTCCGCCGAACCCGAAACCACGCGCGAACGCATCCTGCGCCGCGTCACCGAACGACTCGCCCGCTCCGGTCTCGCCGGAACCGGACTGCGCGATCTCGCCTCGGCCGCCGGCGTCAGCCACCGCACCCTCCTCTATCACTTCGGCTCGCGCGACGCCCTCGTGCTCGAGGCGCTCCGGGAGCTGCGCGACTACCAGTACGGCCTGGTCGCCGACGTCTTCGGCAACCCGGAGGCGCGCCCGGATTCGACGGACCTCGCGCGCGGCGTCTGGAAGAACATCACCGCGAGCGACGCCGACGACTGGTTCAAGCTCTTCTACGAAGCCTACGTCGCGGCGCTTCGGGATCCGGAATCCCACAGCGAGTTCCTGGATGGCGTCGTCCATCGCTGGACCTCGCTGATCGAGACGCTCCACGCCGAAGACCGGCCCCATCTCGCCGGCAGCGAGTCTCCGACGCTGCTCCTCGCCGCGATCCGAGGTCTCCACCTCGATCTCCTCGCGACCGGCGACCGCGAGCGGGTGGAGCGTGCGCTCGAAACGCTGCTTCGTCTCTTCGATCGCCCGCCGCGCGTCCCGCCCGACGTCGCGGAATGACCCCTTGACCGCGCCGCCGCCGCTCGTCCTCGATCACGTGGTCCTCGCCGGGCCCGATCTCGAAGAGGCGAGCCGGGTCTTCGCGGAACGGACCGGGGTGGCCCCCGCACCCGGCGGTCCGCATACCGGGCTCGGCACGCGGAACGCACTGGCGAGCCTCGGCGACGACGTCTACATCGAATTGATCGCGCCGGACCCCGCGACCGCGAACGCGCGAAACCTCGGTGGCCGACTGGCGACCCTCGACGGACTCGACCTGTTCACCTGGGCGCTCCGCTCGAGCGATCTCCCCGCGCTCGGCGCGGCGCTCGCCCGAGCCGATCTCGAGCCATCGGCGATCTTCGAGACCCGTCGAGACGCGCCCGACGGCGAACGCCTCGTGTGGGACCTGATGGGCCTGCCGGGACGCGGCGGCGCCTGGCCCTTCTTCATCGACTGGCGCGACTGCCTCCACCCGGCGCGCACCCAGCCGGTCGCGGGCGCGCTGCAGGCCCTCGAGGTGTCGCTCCCGGCGGCGGATCCCGAGCGGCTGCCCTTCGACGGGGCGAGGCAGGTCACGCTCGCGGAGGGCCCCGCGGCGCTCGCGCTCACGGTCGAGACGCCGGCCGGCACCGTGCGCTGGCACGCCTGCGCGCCACGGGGGTTTTACGCCTGATCCCGGGCGCCGCGGGGCGGCGTCAGGCCGCCTCTGCGTCTGCGGCGCGCGGGTCCGCGACGCCCGCGGACCAGTCGACGTCGCGATCGTCCCGGATGCCGCGCTCGAGCAGGATCGGCTCGAGCGCGCGCCAGGCCTTGGGCGTGTCGAGGAGCGGGATCCGCGGGTAGAGGTGATGGACGATGTGGAACTCCATGCCCATCGAGAGGATCGTGCCGACCGGCGACTTCCAGAAGCGGGTGTCGCGGTAGCGCCCGGTCTCCTTCATCGGGTGGTGCGGCGCCCAGCTGAGGAAAGTGATGAGGTAGGTGAAACCGATGTGCCGCGGGAGCCACCAGAGGAGCGCGGCCTCGAGGGCGTGCCCCGTCCAGGCGAAGACCGTGAGCGTGCCGAAGTGCACGAGTTTGAGCGCGAGCCCCTCGACGAAGGCGCGATCCCGTTTCGGATCGTCGCTCTCGCGCAACGTCTTCGCGTACATGCCGTCGTGCATGGGCTGCCGCTCGCGCAGCGAGTTGTAGGCCGCCTTCCACCAGGTCGGGCCCTGGCTGCCGATGTCCGGATCGCGCTCGGGATCGTTCGAGTAGGCGTGGTGGATCCGATGGGTGATCCAGGCGATCCGGTAGGGAAAGACGAGCGGGATCGTCGAGACGTGACCGACGAGCTCGTTGAGCCAGCGCAGCTTCTCGCCCTCCTGGGCGATGATCGAATGCTGGGCCTCGTGGGAGGGAAGATACGCGAGCGCGCAGCAGAGGGTCGCCCCGACGAAGCCCGCCCAGAGCGGCAGGGTCCCGGTCAGCACGAGGGGCCAGAGCGAGAGCCAGACGAGGAAGTTGCCGAGTCCCCAGGCGACCATCTCCCACGGAACGCGGCCCATGAACTGGCGCGCGATCGCCTGTTCTTCACGCATGAGCTGGCGATCCGTCTTGCCGGAGGGGCGGGCGGCCGCGGGATCCGAGGCGATGCTCATACCCAGCTCCCCCGCAGCTTCGCGACCAGTCCGGCCGTCGGGCCGACGATCAAGCCGAAGCCGAGCGTCGAGAGACCGAAGGGCGCAGCGATCTCGAGTCGATCCATCGACTGCGCGATCAGAGGCGCGAGGAACGCCACACCGAAGAGCACGGCGCCCCATTCCGAGAGGACACGGATTCCGTCCATCGCGAGCTTCATGAAGCCCTCCTGTCGTCGACGTCGGCCCGATGGGCCTCGTCTTCCTCACCGGGCCCTTCGAGCATCGTCGTCCGGGTCCGGTCCACGATCAGATCCAGCACCTCGTCGGCGAGCGCCTCGAGGTCGTCGGCGCCGAGCCGATCCGTCCAGCTCGCGTCGGAGAAGAGCGTCGCCGCGCCCATCGCGCCGGCGAAGCTGAAGGCGACCAGCGCCTCCGGGGTCGCTTCGGGATGCCAGCCCGCGCGCTGCGCCTCCGCGGCGCCGGCGCGCAGCGTCTCGAACCATTCGTCCTCGGCGTCCCGCAGCGCTTCGTCGCGGATGCGCCGGACCTGTGGATCGTTGAGCGCGCGGAAGAAGACCGGGTCCTCCCGCGCGAAGCGCACATAGGAACGACCGAGTGCGCGATAGCGGGCGACCGGATCCGCTCCCGCCGCCTCCGCGCCGGCCTTCATGGTCGCGACGACCCGCCGGTATCCTTCCTGGGCGAGCGCCGCGATCAGCGCATCGCGATCCGAGAAATGGCGTCGCGGCGCGGCGTGCGAGACTCCGAGATCCCGCGCGAGCCCGCGCAGACTGAGCCCTTCGAGGCCCTTCTCCGCGATCACCGCCGCCGCTCGTTCGAGCAGCGCCTGCTTCAGATTGCCGTGGTGGTACGCCATGTTTACGTCGTCAACATAGACCCGCAGCGTCATCTCCAACGGGATCTCTCCGGGGGCGACGGTGAACGCGCGCCGCAGGTAGACGCTGGTGTAACCGCCAGTGCCGCGCATGTCGGCCAGTTCCGTGTTGTCGTCGCCATCGCCATAGCCGACCGGCGTCTGCGCG
>JBCCZJ010000209.1:0-8677 GCA_039187915.1 Myxococcota bacterium | reverse complement strand
TGACCTTGCCCGAGTAGAGAAGCGCCGAGCCCGCCGGCATGGTCGCCTGGCAGGTCGTGCCCTCCGGCACCTCGGGCATCGCGCCCGCCCAGTGATTCGACCCTGGCGCCACGATCGTCGCGCCGTTCTCCGCCGTGAAATCGGTGAGCGCGAAGATCGCCGTGACGGTGATCTCTTCCGCGCGCAGCGCCCGCGGCCAGTTGAGTTCGTCGCGGTGGAGCATCTGCGGCGTCTCGTCGGGGCCGATGCAGATCAGCTGGCCCGTGTTCAGCCAGTACTCGTTCTTCCCGAGATAGCGGTCGCCCATCGCGCGGTAGTCGGGGTCCTGGAGGAGCTCGACCCAGGCGCGGGAGACCGTGGGGAGGCCGGTGATCCGCTTGGTCCGTTCGCCGTGGAACTCGGTCCAGAGGCCGGGGGTCGTGCTGCCGGGCCGCTGCTTCGCGATCAGCGGCGCGAAGTCGCTGCGGAGGCGTTCGAGCAGGTCGTCCGAGACGAAGTTCTCGACGACGAGGCACCCGTCGCGCTCGAAGGCGGTCCAGACCGCGTCCCAGTCGAGATCGTCGGTGCGCTGGAAATGTTCGAGTTCGGGCATGGGTGGGTCCTCGGCTCGCCAGGGGACCCCAGGTGTATCAACCCGATCGAGGGCCGGCCACGCGTCGGCCGTGGGCCGCTCTCGCCGAGACGGGTACCCTGACCGGCATGCCTTCGATCCAGGAGACGATTCCCGACCATCTCGCCGACGCCGCCGAAGCGGCGCGCGCGTGGTTCTCGGCCGCCCAGGGCAGCGAGTTCAAGCTGACCGGGATCGTCGACCCCGCGCAGCCGACCGCCGCCCTCGACGCGCCGCTCCAGCTGATCCTCTGCGGGACCGAGGCCGGCCAGGAGGTCTGCCTTCGCGAGCGGTTCGACGTGCGCGTCGCCGCGTCCGGATTCGAGGTGGCTCACCTCGAAGACGCGCCGCCCGCGTTCGGCTCCGTCGCCCCGCTGCTCGATCCGCCGGAAGGCGAGCGCGCGGGCTGGATCGACGCCACGATCGCGCGGCACGACTTCACGGTCCTGCTCTTCTACCGGGGGTTCTGGTGACCGCCTTGTCGCCGCGAGTTGCGCGGCTACACGAAGGCGGGGGTGACGGAGGCGATCCGCGCGGCGGGCGGTGAGATCTACGCCGTCACGAGCGAGCCCCATTCGCTGGCACGCGACGCAGAAGCCGACTGGGGCACCGGCCTCGTGCACGTCGGCGATCCCCACCAGGAGATCGAGCGGACGTGCCGTGACCGGGACTGGCTCGCGCTCTTCAAGTACGACTGGGACGGGGAACGGCTCGGCAAGCACGCCGACTGGCTCGCGCATCCGAAGGGCTATTACCAACCCGGCGTCCTCGTGCTCGATCGCAGCGGCCGCGTGCTCTATCGCTGGCGCTGTCGCCCGACCCGTTGGAACGCCGGCGGCGCGACCGGAAGACCGACGCCGGAGCACGTCTGGCAAGCGGTCCAGCGCGCGCGGACGCAGCCGCCGGGCACCGCGGATGCCGCGCACGACGACGCCCCGGACCTCGACGCGCCGCCGACGCCCATGCCGCTCTTCGTCCTGATCCTGCTCGCCAACGGGGGCTTTCTGCGTCCCCAGACCTTCGATCACTACGGCGGCGCCTTTACCTCCGACGAACGAATCCGGCGCGCCCAGATCCGCCTCGCGTTCTTCGTCGCGGCCTGGCTCGTCGCCGCCTGGCTCCTGCCGGGCTGGCTCGTCGGGCTCGCCTTCGCCGCCTGGCTCGTCGCGATCGTGCCGGGCGTGCGCGCGATCCTCGACGGCTTCCAGAGCGTCGCCGACGACGAAGAACCGGCCTGAGCCGGCGCTTCCCTGGGCCCCTTCCCCAGGCCGCTTGCTCGAGCCGCTTCCCTACGCGAAGAACGCCTCGATCGTCTCGCCCATGTAGGCGATGCCCTCGTCGTCGATCCCGTGGTTCGACGGCAGGATGAGCCCCTGCTCCATCACGCGGTCGCAGTGGTCGAGACCGCCGGGCGCGATCCGGTGGGGCTTGTCGCGGAAGGCGGGCTGGCGCGCCACGTTGCCGCTCCAGACCATCCGCGTGTCGATCCCGTTGGACTCCATGTGCTTCTGGAACGCGCCGCGGCGGACGCCCGAGTCCTTTCGGATCAGGAACGGGTACATGTGCCAGGCGGTCTCGATGCCCGGAGTCACCCTGGGCAGGACGAAGGTCTCGGGCCGCTTCGCGAGGATCTCGGTGAGGAGCGCGAAGTTTCGCTGTCGGCGCGCGAGGTTCCCGGGCAGCTTCCGCATCTGGACGCAGCCGAAGGCCGCCGACAGCTCGCTCGGCTCGAAGTTCCAGCCGACCTCGTCGAAGATGAAGAGATCGTCGTACTCGAGGCCGTCGAGATCGCTGAAGAAGGTGCGCGTCCCCTTCTGCGAGCCGAAGAACTTGGGCTCCGAGCGGCGCCCCCAGCGTCGCAGGGTGAGGGCGCGGTCGACCTGGGCCTCGTCGTCGAGACACACCATGCCCCCCGTCCCGGCCGCCGTGATGATGTGCGACAGGGCGAAGCTCGTGACCGTGATGTCCGAGCGCGTGCCGGTCGGCGTGCCCTCGAGCGTCGCACCGAGACAGTCGCAGCTGTCCTCGATCACCTGGAGCCCGTGCCGGTCGGCGATCGCGCGGATGTCGTCCCAGTTCGGGCAATTGCCGATCAGGTTGGGTGCGAGGATCGCCTTCGTCCGCGGACCGATCGCGCCCTCGATCTGGTCGACGTCGATCTGGTACGTGTCCTCGGTCACGTCGACCAGGACGGGGACGAGGTTCGTCCGGAGGATCGCTGCGATGTCCGTGGAGAAGGTGAGCGCGGAGGTGAGCACCTCGTCCCCCGGCTCGAGCCCGAGCAGCTCCACGGCGAGATAGAGCGCCGAGGACCCGGAGTTCACCATCACGCCGCGCCGCTTGCCGAAGGCCTCGGCGACCAGCCGCTCCATCTCGCGCGTATGCTGGCCGAGCCGAAGGGCGGTCGCGCCGCCCCGCAGTACCGAGACGACCGCTTCGATCTCCTCCTCGTCGTGGACGCTGCCGGCGTAGTCGATCCGCTTCATCCGGCGCCCTTCTCGCGGTTGAGCTCGATCGCGGCGCGCCCGGTCTCCGCCACGTTGCCGTCGCCGACCGCTTCCGGATAGGCCGGGGTGATCGCGATCCGACGCAGCGTCTCGCGCGCGGCGATCGCGTTCACGACCTGCTCGCCGATCGAGGATGCGTCCATCATGCGTCCGTAGAGATAGCCCTGCTGCTGCCACTGCTGGACGATCGGCACCATCCGCTCCATGTCGTTGCCGTGCCCGAACTCGGAGAGCGTGTCCCCCGACGCGATCGACGTGAAGCCGACGGCGTGGTGCTCGCCCTGCCAGGCCTCGATCAGCCGCTCGAGGGCGAGCTTGCTCACCGGGTAGGTCGCCTGGAAGGGCCGCGGCGGAGAGTCGTCGATCGTGATCGAAGAGATGGCGACGACCCGCCCGCGCGCCGCGGTCAGGGGCTCGATCGCGGCGTTTAGGACGAGCGAGAAGCCGAAGACGTTGGTCGCGAAGACGTCGTGCCACTCCTGCGCCGAGATTTCCTCGACGGGGCCGAACGTCGAGATGCCGGGCGCGTAGACGAGCGCGTCGAGCCCGCCCAGCTCGGCGACCGCGGCTTCGACGGCGCTGCGACAGGACGCTTCGTCGCGGACGTCGCAGGCCACGGCGAACGCGCCATTCCCGGCCTCGTCGACCGCCTCGGCCAACCGATCCGCGCGGCGCGCCGCGACGCAGACGCGGCCGCCCTCGCGCGCGATCTCGAGCGCGCTCGCTCTGCCGAGCCCGGAGCTCGCTCCGAGGACGAGCACCCGCCTTCCTTCCAGTCGCATCGAATCCGCGGCCTCCTCCGCCGATTCCGCGACGGACGAAGACGATATCGGACTGGCCCCTGCGGGCTAGCCGTCGACGGAGGCCTTCGGACGCGCGCCCATCATCATGACGACGCGACCGTCCTGCACGATCTCGTCGCGCTGGTTCACCACCTGCAGACCGAACTCGACGATTCCCATGTCGGGTCGGCTCGCGGAAGGCTTCCACGCGATCGGACGATGGCGCGTGCGGATCGTGTCGCCCACGTGCACCGGCGCGAGGAAACGCCACCAATCGCCGAGATGGCCCGCAAAGCCCGTCGACGGCATCGAGACCGAGAGCAGGTCGCGCAGGAAGTCGCCGAACCCGAGGCAGAAGGTCCACATCGGCGGCGCGATCCGTCCGCCGAAGCGTCCGGTCTCGGCGAAGGGCGCGTTCAGGTAGGCCGGGTCGAGGTCGCCGGTGAAGCCCGTCCAGGCGACGAGGTCCGCTTCGGTCACGGTCCGCCCGAGACTCTCGCCGCGGGGTCCCGAATCGACCATGTCGTCCGCATGGATCGGCCCCGCGCCGTCGGCCTTCGACCAGAGCCCGATCTCGAGCGGCTCCGGCGATGGCGGCAGGGAACCGCCGGCCCGGACGACGCTGACGTGACCCGAGGTGGCGACCTCGCCCTTCTGGTTCACCACCTCGAAGGCCGTGTCGAGACGATCCGCCTCGGCGATGCCCTCGACGGCGGGCGCGTCCGCGTCGCGCCAACGGAGCGAGAAGAGGTCGCCGAGGAAGAGGCTCCTCTGGAAGCGGACGTCGAACCCGGCGACGAAGGCCTGCGCGTCCCCGATCGCGAGGCGCTCGGGCGCGTGCTGCGCGAGGGCGCCCAGGCTCCAGGCGCCGGACAGCAGGCCGTGGGCGATCGTGCCGCCCATGCCATGCGCCGGACCGAAATCGAGGTCGAAGTGCATCTGCGCGTAGTCGCCGGTCAGCGCGCCGAAGCGTTGGATCGCGGCGTCGGTCACCGTCCGGTGGCCGCAGGCTTCGCTCGTCTCCGTCATCCGTCCTCTCCTGCCGCCCGCGGAGGCCCGGCGGGTCGATGGCTGGCCGCGGACGGTAGTTCAGTTCCGGTCGTGTCGGCGGTCGACCGCCCCGTGTCGAGACTCGATCCACCGCGGACGGCGAGCGCCGCTTCGAGTACGCTCGGCGTCCGCCCCGGCACCGAGGAGGAGGACCCGATGGCGAAGCACGACCCGCGATCCGCGCGCGCCCCGCGCCCCGACCCCACCGAAGCCGGTCTGTCACGCCGGGGCTTCCTCGGCGCGACGGCCTCGGGCCTCGCCCTCGGCGCCACGGCTCTCGGCTGCGCCCCCGAGCAGCCGGTCGCCGCCGGGCCTTCCTGGGATCGCGAGGTCGACGTCGTGCTCGTCGGGACCGGCACCGGCCTGGTCGGCGGACTCGCCGCCGCCGCCGCCGGCGCGGAGGTCCTCGCGCTCGAGAAGCGCACGGTCGTCGGCGGGAGCACCGGCCACTCCGGCGGCGTCGCCTGGGTGCCGAACAACCACTGCATGCAGGCCGACGGGATCGAGGACAGCCGCGAGAACGCGCTGCGCTACTGCAGCCGTCTGGCGATGCAGCAGGCGGACGACGCGCTGCTCGAGGCCTTCGTCGACGGCGCGCCGGAGATGTTGCGCTTCGTCGAGGAGAACTCGCCGCTCACGTTTCGCGTCTCGACGATCATGGGCGACAACGCCGACTATCACCCGGAGTGGCCGGGTGCCGTCAAGCGCGGCCGGAGCGTCGAGCCGATCGTCCAACGTCAGGGGCTCCTCGGCCCGGAGCTGATCGACGGTCTGCGACGCGGCTTCGAGGCCGCCGGCGGCGAGATCCTCACCGAATGCCCGGCGCGCCGGCTGATCGTCGAGACCGGCACCGATGGACGCGCTCGCGTCGTCGGCGTCGAGGCCGCTCGAGACGGCGTCCCCTTCCGGGTGCGCGCACGGCGCGGCGTCCATCTCGCGGCCGGGGGCTTCGACTGGGATGCCGAGATGCGACGTCACTACCTGCGTGGGCCGACGCCCTACACCCTCGGCGCCTCTGGCAACGAGGGCGACGGCATCAAGATGGCCCAGGCGATCGGGGCCGACCTCCGCAACATGAACGAGGTCTGGGGCATCACGGTCTACGTCGGCGAAGCCGAGCCGCTCGCGCAGCATCGCATGGGCGCGACGCTGAACGCCGAGATCGAGAAGCGCGCCGCCGGCTCGATCGTCGTGAACACGCGGGGCGAGCGCTTCCACAACGAGGCGGCCGACTACGACACGACCTGGCGCAGCTACCACACCTGGGAGAACTGGGGCGAACTCGGCTACCGGAACCTGCCCGCCTTTCTGCTCTTCGACGGCGGCGCGCGTGAGCGCGGCACGATCGCGGGGCTCCCGGCCGACCAACCCCTGCCCGACTGGGTCGAGCAGGCGCCGTCGCTCGCGGAGCTCGCCGGGAAGCTCGGCATCGATCCAGCCGGGCTGTCGCGCACGGTCGCGCGCTTCAACGCGTTCGCGCGCGAGCTGCGAGATCCGGACTTCCATCGCGGCGAGAGCAGCTACGACCGCTACGGCCAACCGGACAAGGGCATCACCCTCGCCCCGCTCGAGCGCGCGCCCTTCTACGGCGCGCAGGTTGCGGCCGCGGATCTGGGGACCTGCGGCGGCGCTCGCGTGAACGCGCAGGCCCAGGTCCTCGATCCCTTCGGCGAGGTGATCCCGGGGCTCTACGCCTCCGGCAACAACGCCGGCGTCGGCAGCCCCGGTACGAGCTACGGCGGAGGGGGCGGCACGATCGGTCCTGCCATGACGTTCGCCTATCTCGCCGGCCGCGCCCTCGGCGCGACGGCGTCGCCCGCCTAGCTCGCCCTCCCGCCGCTCCGTCTCTGCTCCTCGTCCCGCTCCAGCGCCCGACCCATGGCGCTCGAAAGGAACGCATGCCCGCTCGATCCCTTCTTCTCCTCCTCGCGCTGACGCTCGCCGGGATGGCCTCCGGCTGCGCCCATCGCCTCACCGGCCCGAATCACGCCGCCGACGGCCCCCCCTGGCTGGCCGAGGACGCGCCCCCGGTCGCGCGTGTCCCGGCGCTCGAGATCGCCCACCGGGTCGTGCTGATCGGCGACGCGGGCTACTTCCTCGAGGACGATCCGACGCTCGCGGCCCTCGACGACTGGGCGACCGCCGTGGACTCGGCCTCGGTCGTCTTCCTCGGCGACAACATCTACAACGAGGGACTGACCGACGAGGACCGCGCCCACGGCGAGAAGATCCTGGGCCAGCAGCTGGCGGCGACCGAGGTCCGCAAGATCGTGATCCCCGGCAATCACGACTGGGGCCTCTTCCCCAGGGACTACAACATGCAGTCGATCGACAACCAGCAGGCGTTCGTCGACGAGTGGCCGGCGGGGCACGCCGAGTTCATCCCGAAGGACGGCTGCATGGGTCCGAGTACCCGGGTCCTGCTCGAAGGTACGGACGACACGCCAGCCGTGGTCTTCATTGCGCTCGACCCGACGCCCTGGATCCAGGAGCGGCTGCGCGAGTACTGTCCCCGGCCGGAGGGGGCGGCCGAGGACCCGAAGGCGCTCCACCTGGCGGGCTTGGCGGAGGCACTCGAGCGGCATGCCGGCGATCGCGTGATCCTCGCTTCGCACTACCCGATGCTGACCGGCGGCCCCCACGGTGGGTACAGCTACGGTTTCCTGGCGGAGCTGATCCTCGGGCCGCTCCGCTTGATCGCAGGCGGTTTCCTGGACACCTACGAGACCGACTACGCCGACTGGATCGCCCAGGCGCAGACGATCATGCGGGACCATCCGCCGGCGATCTACGCCGCGGGGCACGACCACAATCTGCAGCTCCTCGAGAGCGGCGACGTGGCCGGGCTCTACGTCGTGAGCGGCGCCGGCGCGCGGGACCGCGTCTCGACCGTCACGCATATCGAGGAGACGATCTTCGCCCACGCGGCGGAGGGCTTCGTGGTCGTCGACTTCGGGCGGACCGAGGCAGGACGCGAGACGACCGTCGTGCGGATCATCGAGCCGCTCGTCTCCGTGGACGCCCCGGTCTACGAATATGCGCTCCCGTAGGACGAGGACACGGCGAATCGGATCGAGGGCCTGCACGCCCTGCCGAGTCTCCAGCTCCTCGCCGAGGTCCCGCTGATCGAGCTCTCGAATGGCCTCGCGGTGATCGACCTGGACGCCGAGGGCGTCGCGCCGGGCGAGGCCTTCGCGTTCTGGCTCGGCGGCGGGCGCTGCCGGCCCTCGCGCCCTGATTCGTCCTAGCTGTCGTCCGGCAGGTACTCCGAGAAGAGATGCCCGGCGACCGGATCGTCCGCGCTCGGGACGTCGTAGTGGGTCCGGATCTCGCAGCTGCCGTCGTCGCCGAAGCGGTAGTTCTCGATCGACTTCATGACCTGGCTCTGACCGTCCTTCGTGAAGGTGTTGGTCATGACGAAGGCGACTTCGTTGCCACAGATGAAGAGCGTCTCCGGATCGATGTAGAAGCGCGTCGACGGCTGGAACAGGTCGTAGGGTTCGAGGCAGCAGCCCACGAAATCGAACTTGGGCGGCGTCCCGACCGGGTCGAACATCTTGAAGTCGCCGAAGCAGACCTTCTTCCAGTTCTCGATCCAGGCTTCCTTCTCGCCGGCGTTCCAGAGTTCGACGTAGTTCTTCGCCCAGGTGGCGAGTTCGTCACGGGTCGGCATCGCACTTTCCTCTCTCGGGGTCGGACGGGGTCCGAGCGACGAAGGGCCGGCGCCT
>JBCCZJ010000208.1:0-8685 GCA_039187915.1 Myxococcota bacterium | reverse complement strand
TCCTCGAACAGCTCGCGCGCACTGTCCGGCACGACCGCGACGGCAGGGCGGGCGCTGGGTCGCTAGGCTGGGTCCTGCGCCAGGAGGTCCGTCATGCGTCGATCGCTCGGTTCCGTCTTCCTCTGTCTCGCGCTCTCGAGTGTGCTCGCCGGCTGCGGTGGGCCCTTCTTCATGGTGCCCGGCGGCGCGCTCCGGGGCGAGCTCGCGACCGGGCCGGTCGACGACTGGAGCTTCGTCGACGACGCCTTCGCCGACGTCGAGTTCCGACCGGACGACCCGTATTCCGTCGAGCTCAACTATTTCGTGAAGGACGGCAAGCTCTACCTCGATCCGGCCGAGGGGAGGAAGTGGCTCGACTACCTGCGCGCGGACCCGCGCGTGCGGGTGCGCTTCGGGACGACGATCTACGAGCGCCGCGCGGTGCTCGTCGAGGATGCGAAGGAGCGCGAGGGCTTCGATCCCGAGCGCTTCGTGTATCGCCTCGACCCGCGATAGGCGCGGCGGTCCCGTGCCCGCGTCGAGCGCGACGGCTCGGGGGGCGTGACGGCCGAGGCCCCGCGTCGGCGTCCGCGCGGCGTCAGTCCTCGGCGACGGGTGTCACGTCGTCGAGTCCCGACATGAGCTCGCGGGCGCGTTCGGGTTCGACGCGCTTCCCATGCGGGAACCGCACGAAGTAGGCGTGCCCCGGCTCCGCGACGAATTCCTCGACGACGACGAAGCCGTCGACGGCCCCGACGAGGCCGCCGAGACCGAAGCCCACGCCCTGTCCGGAGCCGAGGACCGAGCCCGCCTTCCGCGAGACGACGACCGGGCCCGGGTCGACGGCGATCGCGGCCCAGGTGCCCGAACGGAGTCGACCGACGAAGCGCGCATTCGCGGCGACGATGTCGACGTTCGCAGCGCCGACCATGCTCGACGTGCGAAAAGCGAAGACCCAGGCCTGACCTTCGGGAGCCGACGGGACGGCGAAGGGCGGTCCCGAGGCGCAGCTCGTCGTCGCGAGGGCGAACCCGATCGACAGCGCGAGCGCGAGGGAACGGGCGCTCGCGTGGGGCGTTCCATTCGAAGGGTTCTGCATGGCGACTCTCCGATCCGCTCGCGAGCGTAGCGCGGGCCGTCGAGGCGAGGGGAGGCCAGGCGTAGAGACCGGCCGTCGCCGTCGCGCAGCCGGTCGCGTCGAGGACGCATTCCACGCGGCCCGCTCTGCGAGGGCGTGCCAGCACGCAGCGAGGCGAGGGCCTGCCTGCGACGCCCGCCCATCCATGCGATCCTGCGCAGTCCAGCAGGAGGACCGCATGAGCGACGCATTGATCGTCGAGCGCGACGGCCGGGTCGCGACCCTCATCAACAACGATGCGCCGAGGAACCGCATGGGCCTCGAGTTCATGGATGCGCTCGAGGCGCAGGTCGACGCGCTCGCGCGCGACGATTCGGTCGGTGCGGTCGTGATCCGAGGGGCCGGTGACGAGCACTTCTCGGTCGGCATGAACCTGAAGCAGCTGCCCGAAGGCATTCGACGCAAGGGCAGCTTCGAGGCCGTACTCGATCAGCGGCTGCGGGTGATCTCGAAGATCGAGCACATGAACAAGCCCTGGATCGCGACGATGTACGGCTACTGCCTGGGCGGTGGCCTCGAGCTGCCCCTCGGCTGTCATTTCCGGCTGGCCGCGGCGGAGGGGGCGAAGATCGGCCTCCCCGAGCTCGACCTCGGGAGCCTCCCGGCCTGGGGCGGGACCGCCCGGCTCACGCGCGTGGTCGGTCGGGCGGCCGCGCTCGACATCATCCTGCGCGTCAAGATGATCTCCGGACCCGAAGCGCTGGGCATCGGCCTCGTGCACGAGGTCTGGCCGAACGATGAGCTCCAGTCCCGCGCGCGAGCGCTCGCGCAGGAGCTCGCGACGAAGCCGCCGAACGCCGTCGCGTCGGTCCTTCGCTGCGTGGTCGGCGCCGAGGGAGCGAGCCTGGACGAGGCGCTGCGGGTCGAGCGTCAGGAGGTGCGGCGGACCCAGGGCAGCGCGGAGATGCAGGAGGGCATGCGTGCCTTCCTGGAGAAGCGCTCGCCGAACTTCTTCCCCGACGCCTGAAGATCCGAGCCCGCTCGGAAGGAGATCGCATGGCCGGACCGCTCGACGGCATCCGCATCCTCGACGTGAGCGAGGTCATCTCGGGACCGCTCGCGGCGATGGTTCTCGCGGACCAGGGCGCCGACGTGATCAAGGTCGAGCCGCCGCGCTATGGCGAGGAGAGTCGCCAGCCGGTCAACTACCGCGCCGGGATGGCCGCGCTCTACGCGAACTGCAATCACGGCAAGCGCTCGATCGGCCTCGATCTGAAGACCGAGGAGGGGCACGCGCTCTTCCTCGAGCTCGCCGCGACCGCCGACGTCGTGATCCAGAACTGGCGCCCGGGCGCGGCCGAACGGCTGCGGATCGGCGAGGCGGACCTGCGCGCGGTCAAGCCGGACCTGATCTACGGCTCGATCACGGGCTACGGGGACGATGGCCCCTATGCGAACCGTCGTGGTTACGACCCGATCTTCCAGGCTCTGACCGGCCATGTCGCCGCGCAGCTCAATCCCGAGATCCCGATCCCGGACCTGATCCGGAACGCCGTCGTCGACAAGGCGACGTCGCTCACGCTGGCGCAGGCGATCACCGCCGCGCTCTTCGCGCGGGAGCGAGGGCAGGGCGGACAGCACGTGCGCGTCGCGATGCTCGACGTGGGGCTCGCGTTCTTCTGGCCCGACGGCATGCTTCGTCACACGCTCGTCGGGGACGACGTCTCGACCTACGTCGTGCCGGGCGAACGCTATCAGGCGACGCCGACCCGGGACGGCCAGATCATCTTCTGGACGGGCACCGCCGAACAGATGCGCGCCGGCCTCCGGGCGATGGGGCGGCATGATCTCGCCGAGTCCGACCGCCATCGCGGCGTCGCGTCCGGCGAGGAGGCGAACGCGCTCGAACGCGCGGAGGTGATGGCGGCGGGGATCGCGAAGATGACGACCCGGGCGGCCTACGAGGCGCTGGTCGCCGAGGAGGTTCCGGTCGCGCCGGTCCTGCAGCACCAGGACGTCCTCGAGGACCCACAGCTCGTCCACAACGGGGCGATCCTCGAGGCCCGGCATCCGGTCTACGGGCCGTATCGCCGCGCCCGCGCGGCGGCGCGCTTCTCGGGCACGCCGACCGGGCCGTCTTCCGCCCCCGCGCTCTACGGCGAGCACACGGACGAGATCCTGGCCGAGCTCGGCCGAGACGAAGCGGCCCGGTCGGCGCTTCGTACACGGGGCGTGGTCCCCGCGAAACGCGACTAGATGCGCGCGGCGCGGCGACGCGATCGTGCCGTACGCGACGCGCCCGACGCCTGCGGTTCGGGCACGTGCTCATTTTTTCGTCACGACTGCCCTCGGATCAGGCAGCTGCCCGCCATCGAGGCGCGCTTTTCTGCTCTCAAGCGCGTTGATAGAGTCTCATTCGAGCTTTAATTGGCGCATATCTTGCTAGTTGGACGGCGAATCCGGAATTCGCGCGGCGCGGCCGCGCAAGGAGACCCGCCCGATGTCCGCCCTGCTCCGATCCTGCGCCAGCGCCCTGGCGATCCCCGCGCTCACCAGCGCCTCGCTCCTCCTGCTCGCCGGCGCTGCGCACGCCGAGGACACGATCGACACCGGCGACACCGCCTGGATGATGACGTCGACGCTGCTCGTCCTGATGATGGCGCTGCCCGGTCTCGCGCTCTTCTACGGCGGACTCGTCCGCACGAAGAACCTCCTCTCGGTCCTCATGCAGTGCATGTTCTCCGCGGGCATGATCGGCGTGCTCTGGGTGGCGGTGGGCTACAGCCTCGCGTTCGGCGAGGGTGGATCGTTCATCGGGGATCTCTCGATGGTCGGTCTCGACGGCATCACCCCGGACAGCGTCTCCGGCACGATCCCGACCTACGTCTTCGTCATGTTCCAGGGCATGTTCGCGATCATCACCCCCGCGCTCATGCTGGGGGCTTTCGCCGAGCGCATGCGCTTCAGCGTCTACGCGATCTTCATCACGATCTGGGTCCTGGTCGTCTACATCCCGCTCGCGCACATGGTCTGGGGCGGCGGCTACATCGCGACGGAGATCGAAGCCCTCGACTTCGCCGGCGGCCTCGTCGTCCACATGTCGAGCGGCTTCTCGGCCCTCGTCGCCGCGATCATCGTCGGCCCGCGCCTCGGCTACGGCAAGGAGCCGATGGCGCCGAACAGCCTGCCGCTCACGGTGATCGGTGCGGCGCTCCTCTGGGTCGGCTGGTTCGGCTTCAACGCGGGCTCCGAGCTCGCCGCGGACGGCGTCGCCGGCCTCGCCTTCCTCACGACGCAGACCGCGACCGTGACCTGCCTGCTCGTCTGGACGCTGATCGAGTGGTTCCATCGCGGCAAGCCCACGATCCTCGGGGCCGCCACCGGCATCGTCGCGGGTCTGGTCGCAATCACCCCGGCCTGCGCCTTCGTCGGCCCCCTCGGCGCGATGGGGATCGGTGCCGGCGCGGCGGTCATCTGTTACGCGGCGGTCACGATGCTGAAGCCGGCGCTCGGCTACGACGACTCGCTCGACGTGTTCGGCGTGCACGGCGTCGGCGGCGCCTGGGGCGCCCTCGCGACGGGCCTGTTCATCACGGAAGTGACGGAGCTCGGCTACGGCGGTCAGATCTGGGCGCAGTTCGTCTCGATCCTGATCACGGCGGTCTTCGCCTGCAGCGCGACGGCGATCCTCCTCTTCGCGATGAAGGCCATCATGGGCGATCTCCGCGTGAGCGAGGAGGCGGAGTTCGAAGGCCTCGACCTCGCGGAGCACTCCGAGACCGCGTACGGGCAGGGCGCCCAGAACTGATCCGGGGGCGGGTCGTCGCGATCCATCCCAGGCGAAACGGCGGCCCGGATCGCCCGCGCACGCGGGGAGCCGGGCCGCTTCGCGCTTCGGTTCCGCGCCGCGCGGATGCTAGCCTCGCGTATCTCGCGGGAGGCCCCATGAAGATCACCCAGACCCGCGCCGCGGTCGGCGCCGAGATCGAAGGCATCGACCTTCGGACCCGCTCCGACGACGCGCTGCCCGGGGTGAGGAACGTCCTGGCCGAGTGCGGCGTGGTGTTCTTCCGCAACCCGCGGCACGCGCCCGGGGAGCCGGTCGCCTTCGCCGAGCGCAAGGGCGAGATCGACGTCGATCGCTTCTTCCGTTCGACCTGGCACCTCGCGCCGAACGACGACCACGGCCATCGTCGCTTCCTCCACCGCATCACCCTCGAAGGCGGCCCGCTCGAAGCGGCCCACGCCGCGGCCTAGCGATCGATGGCCGAAGATCCGCGCTTCGATCCGAACGGCGAGAGCGAGTACGAGGTCCGTCTCGACCGCGCCGGTACGCGGCCCGCCGAGCACCCGACCCGGCCCGAGATCCGTCTTCTCGAGCCGGGTTTCTACGTCGATCCGGAGCCGCTCTTCGCGTGGATGCGGGCGGAGGCGCCGGTCTACTGGGACGACGCGACGGGGATCTGGGGCATCACGCGCTATGCCGACATCATGACCGTCTCGAAGGATGCCGCGACGTTCTGCTCGGGGCACGGCTCGCGGCCGGACTCGTCGGTGCCCAGCATGATCAACACCGACCCGCCGGACCACAATCGACGGCGCGGCATCGTTTCCGCAGGCTTCACGCCGCGGCGCGTGAAGGCCCACGAACCCTTCCTGCGGCGCAAGGTCGACGGGCTGATCGACGCCGTGATCGAGCGCGGCGCGTGCGACTTCGTCCGGGAGCTCGCGACGCCGCTCCCGATGATCATGATCGGCGAGCTGATGGGCCTGCCGGAGGCGGACTACGAGAAGCTCCTGCACTGGTCGGACATCTTCGCGACCGGTGGCGACGAGATCCGCGAAGAGGTCGGGCCGGCGGTCATCGACTACGCCAACTACATCATGGCGATCATCGAGGGCCGCCGCGGCAGCGAGGCGGAAGATCTCGTGAGCCTCGTCATGCAGGCGGAGTTCGATGGCGAGCGACTCACGGATCATGATCTGATCTTCGAGACGATGCTGATCCTGGTCGGTGGCGACGAGACGACGCGCCACGTGATCTCGGGGGGGCTCGAGGCCCTGATGCGCCATCGCGACCAATGGGAGGCACTCCGCGAGGACCGCTCGCTCCTGCCCGGCGCGATCGAGGAGATGCTCCGCTGGGTCACGCCGATCCAGAACATGAACCGGACGGCGACGCGGGACGCCGAGCTGAACGGGCAGCGGATCCGTGAAGGGGATCGCATGCTGCTCCTCTATCCGTCCGGCAATCGGGACGAGGCCGCCTTCCCGGAGGCCCACCGCTTCGACATCCGCCGCCATCCGAACGCCCACATGGCCTTCGGCGGATACGGCCGCCATCACTGTCTCGGCGCTCAGCTCGCGCGGCTCGAGCTCCGCGTGCTCTTCGAGGCGCTCCTCGATCGCCTGCCGGACATCGCACTGGCGGAGCCCGACGCGCCGCTCGTCCGCCGCCGCGGTAATTTCGTCCTCGGCCTCGAGACGCTGCCGGTCGTCTTCGGGGCGCGGTGAAGGGCGGGGGCGCGTCCCTTCGCGCTGATCGTGGGCGTCGGCGAGGCCACCGGGCGCGCGGTCTGCGAACGGCTGGCGGACACGCATCGGCTCGCCCTGGTCGCGCGGTCGCCCGGCGCGATCGAGCCGCTCGCGGGCATGATCGACGAGCCTTCGATGCGAGCCGCCTGTCCAGCGGCGCCCGACGAGGCGTTCCTGCCGCCGCACGCGATCGCCCCGCGGATCCACGACCTCTTCGCGAGCGAGGCCTTTCCCGATCGCGACGAGATCAAGCGGGGCGCCTAGCGTCGCGGCACGTCTCCTCCGGAGCGTAGTCGCGGGCCCTCGTCGAAGACGCGTCGTCTCCGCGCTGACCGTCGGCCATGTCGCCTCGTCCGTGACCGGCGGTTTTTCTCTTGACGCGCCGCCAGCGACGGGCGCACAACGGAGGCATCGATCCAGAGGGGGAAACGTCGATGCGCCGTCTTTCGATTCTCGTCTTCGTCCTGGCCATCCTGCTCCAGGCCGGTTCCGCGAACGCCTGGTGTTGGTGGAACTGCAACTCGGCGAAGACGAAGTATCCGATCGTCCTGGCCCACGGCGCCGCCGGCTTCGACGAGCTCTTCGGGGTCGTCGACTACTGGTACGGAATCCCGTCCGCGCTCCAGAGCAAGGGCGCGACGGTCTTCGTCACCGAGGTCAGCCAGCTGAACGCCACGGAGGCGCGCGGCGAGCAGCTCCTCGCGCAGGTCGAGACGATCGTCGCGATCACGGGGAAGCCGAAGGTCAACCTGATCGGGCACAGCCACGGCGGACTCGACGTGCGCTACGTCGCTTCGGTCCGCCCCGATCTCGTCGCCTCGGTCACGTCCGTCGGGTCGCCCCACAAGGGCGCCGACCTCGCCGACTACCTCGCCGACAATTTCGAGGACGGCTCGTTCAGCCAGTCCGTCCTGAATTTCTTCGCGGAGCTCCTCGGCACCGTGATCGGTCTCCTGTCGGGCTCCTCGAATCCCCAGGACGGGCTCGCTGCCCTCGACTCGCTCACGACGGCGGGCACGGCGACGTTCAATGCGGCGCACCCCCAGGGCGTCCCGGCCTCCGCCTGCGGCGAGGGCGCCCACAGCGTGAACGGCGTCCGCTACTACTCCTGGAGCGGGACCGGCGTGCTGACGAACGTGCTGGACGTCGGGGATCCGGCCCTCGGCTTGACGTCGCTGTTCTACGCGGAGGCGAACGACGGGCTCGTCGGGCGCTGCAGCTCGCATCTCGGGGACGTGATCCGGGACGACTACTTCCAGAACCATCTGGACGAGGTCAACCAGGCCTTCGGGCTCGTCTCGATCTTCACGTCGAACCCGAAGACCCTGTTCAAGAACCACGCGAACCGACTGAAGAACGCGGGCCTGTGAACCGGCGCCGCGCGGGCCTGTCCGTCGCGCTGATCGGCGTCGCGCTCGTCGTCGGTCTCGCGCTCCGACCGGACGACGCGAAGCAGGGGCCCGCGACGCGGCAGGAACCCGCGCCCGCGGACGTCGCAGCGCCCTTCGTGTCGTCCACGCCGAGCGAGGCGCCGCCGGAACCGCCGCTGCCCCGGTCATTGCGCGGGACGGAGGAGGACGGTGCGCTCGTCGTGGACTCGGCCGGGCGCTTCGTGCCCACGCCGGACGCGATCGATCTCTTCGACTACTACCTGGCCGCGGCGGGCGAAGAGCCGTGGGCCGTCACCGCGTCCCGGATTCGCGCGGCGATCGCGCGTCGGCTCTCCGGCGCGGCGGCGCAGGACGCCGAGCGGCTGCTCGATCAGTACCTCGCCTACCGGTCGGAGGCGTCGGCGCTCGTGACGGGACGCGACGTCGGGCAGGACTTCGCTCGCCGATTGCAGCTCCTGCGCGAACTCCGGCGGGAGATCTTCGGGGCATCGACGGCGCGGGTGCTCTTCGGCGAGGAAGAGACGCGCTGGTTCGCCGATCTGGAACGCCGACGGATCCTCACGGACGCGAGCCGATCGCCCGAGGACGCCGCCGCGGCGCTCGCCGCGATCGAGGCCTCCGAGCCCGCCGAGGTGACGGCCTCCCGCGCATCGTCCCGAGCGCACGCGGCGCTGCGGGCCGACGAGGCGCGCCTGCGCGCCG
>JBCCZJ010000207.1:0-8711 GCA_039187915.1 Myxococcota bacterium | reverse complement strand
GTCGCGGAGCCCGGGTCGGCCGATTTCGCGGGGACCGAGGAGATGGTCGTCTCCGCGACGCCCGCCCCGCGTCCGGCGGCGACGATCCCCAACGCTACGACCGTCCTCGACGGTGAGGCGCTCGAAGCGAGCCTCTCCCTCTCGCTCGACGACGCCCTTCGCTACGTCCCCGGTCTCCAGGTGACCCGCCAGGGCGGCCGCGGCGGACGCTCCGAGCTCTATCTCCGGGGCCTCGATCCGAACCACGTCGTCGTCCTGATCGACGGCGTCCGGCTGAACGACCCGACGAACTCGCGCGGGGGCTCCTTCGATCCGACGACCCTCGCGCTGCTCGACATCGAGCGCGTCGAGATCGTGCGCGGCCCGCTCTCGACCGTCTACGGCTCGGACGCCCTTGCCGGCGCGATCAACGTGATCACGAAGAAGGCGCGTGGCGGGGAGGCACCGGCGTCGAGCGTGCGCGTGCGCGGCGGCCGCTTCGACACCGCCAGCGCTGTCGCGCAGGCGCGCGCCGGGCTCGGTGACACGACCGGCCTGTCTCTCGGCGCCTCGCTCAAGACCTTCGAGGATCCGAACTCGGACGGCGGCTTCGATGGTGCCTCGCTCAAGGCCCGCCTCACGAGCGCGATCCCGGCGGTCGGCGAGCTCGACGTCTTCACGCGGATCCATCGCAGCAGCGCGCGCGCCTTCCCCGACTCGAGCGGCGGCGAGGAACTCGCCGTGCTGCGCGGAATGGAGGATCGCAACACCCGCGAGATCCTGGTCGGCGCGACCCTCGTCCGGCCCGTCTTCGACTTCGCGACGATCCGCTACCGCGTCGGACACGCGACGCGGCGGGAGGAGACGACCTCTCCCGGCGTGCAGAGCCCCGTGCTCCCGCCGACGGCCTGGATCCCGGCCTCCCGCCTGTCCGACGAGTACGAGCGAACCGACGTCGCAGCGACCGTCGATCTCGATCTCTGGGAGAAGGCCGACGGCGAGGGCGGCATCGCGCACGAGACGCGCCTCGTGACCGGCGTCGAGGCGATCTGGGAGGACGGCGAGAGCGAAGGCGCCTTCCTCGTCCCGCCGATCCCGGCCACCTTCCACGATCGCCGCCGGACCTTCGGGGTCTTCGGCACGCTCGAGCAGACGATCCATCGCCACCTCACGTTGAGCGGCAGCCTGCGCTTCGACACGATCCAGGGCGAGAACGATCGGCTTTCGCCCTCCGTCGGCATCGTGCTCGGCGACGCCGACGCCCCCGTCGTGCTCTACGGGAACTGGGGCCAGGGCTTCAAGCTGCCTTCGTTCTACGCGCTCGGCAATCCGATCGTCGGCTCGACCCGCCTGCGGAAGGAACGGAGCCGCGGCTGGGAGATCGGCGTCCGCGGCCGCACCTCCGACGGCCGGCTCCGCGGACAGGTCGCCTACTTCGACCTGCGCGTCGACGATCTGATCGACCTCGACGGCACGACCTTCCAGCTCGTGAACCGCGCCCGCCTCGTCTCACGCGGGATCGAGTTCGAAGCCACCTGGGACCCGAACGACTGGCTCTCGCTCCGCATGGGCGGCACCTGGAACGACACCGACTTCGCAGGCAGCGCGGACGCGCCGCGCAGCCGGCCCCGCCTGCGCGGCTTCGCCGAGCTCGTCGGACGTCCGCTCGACGAAGTGACACTCACGCTCCGCCTGCTCGGCGTCTCGTCCATCAAGTCCACGAGCCTCGTCACCGGTTTCGCCCAGACGACCCTGAATGGCTACGAGCGACTGGACCTCCGCGCCGCGTGGACGCCGTGCGAGGCACTCGAACTCTTCGTGGAGGTCGGCAACGTCACCGATGCGACGCCGCGCGAGGCGATCGGCTTCGAGTCCCCGGGGATCTTCCCCCGCGCCGGACTCGTGCTGCGTCACTGAGACCGCGCGCGTCAGCCGGGTCGCACTCCCTCGTGCACCGCGAGCCCGCCGACGAGAGTGAGCGACGCCCCGACGTCGAAGCCGGCGTCGGCGATCGCGCGCTCCTGGGCGTCGACCGTCTCGAGCCGCGCCGACGGGTCGGCGGCGGGCCCGCCGGCATAGGGTTCGCAGACGAAGTAGCGCCCGCCTGCGGCCATCCGCTCGAAGACGGCGCGATGGACCGCGGACGGGGCGTCCGCGAGACCGCGTGCGGCGAAGACGTCGATCGCCCAGGCCGCATCGAAGGCCGCGTCCGACCCGATCGCCTCCAGACCGGCGACGAGCGACGCGGTCCGGAAGAAACAGTCGGGGCGGTGGGCGAGGCGCGCTTCGGCGAGGTCGCGCATCGAGGCACAGGGATCGACCCAGACGTAGGCCGCGTCCGCGAGCCGCGCCATCACGACCTCTCCCAGGAGCGCGGCGCCGCCCCCCACGTCGAGCAGCCGGGCGCGCCGGCCGACGAGGTGGCCCAGGCGACTCGCGACGTGGCGGCGGACGTCCGAGAGCGTCGGATGGATGCGCTGGCGCTCGTGGGTCCAAGCGAGGGCGGTGGCGGAATCTTCGAAGGTGGACATGAGCGGGTCCCGATCGCGAGGAGGCGCAGCGTGCGCGGCAGGAGCGTCGCATAGCGTCCGGCGCACGTCGCCTGGCCACCTCGCCCCGACGGGTTCGCTACACAGCGACGGACGCGACCGCACACCCGAGGAGTCTCGCGTGCCCTTCGAGCTCACCGCCGACCCGACCGCCACCGAGCAGTTCCTCGCTCGGCAGGGCTGGCTCGCGCCGCGCGAGCGCGTGCTCGCGCTGGAGAAAGCCGGCGAGGGCAACATGAACCGGACGCTGCGCGCGACGACCGACCGTCGTTCGCTGATCCTGAAGCAGTCCTTTCCCTGGTGCGCGCGGTTCCCCGACATCCCCGCGCCGGTCGGGCGAATCGGAGTCGAGGTCGCCTTCTACGCTTTCGCGCGCCGGGAACCGGCGCTCGCGGAGCGGATGCCGGCGATCCTCGGATTCGCGGAGGACGACCACGTCGCGCTGATCGAGGATCTCGGCGTCGCGCGCGACCTGGTGGGCCTGTATTCGGGGGAACGACTCGCGGCGGGCGAGCTGGCCACCCTCGTCGAGCTGGCCCATGCGCTCCACGCCCTCCCGCTCTCGGCCGATGACGCCCGGCGCCTCCGGAACGCCGAGATGCGCGCCCTCAACCACGAACACATCTTCGACCTCCCGCTTCAGCCGGACAACGGATTCGACCTCGAGGCGCGGGCGACCGGCCTCACCGCCGTCGCCGAAGAGGCCCGCGCGAATCGCGACTACGTCGCCGCGGTCGCGGCCCTCGGGCGGATCTACCTCGACTGTGAGGGTCCGGCGCTCCTGCACGGCGACTACTACCCGGGCAGCTTCCTCCGGACGGACCGGGGCCTCATGCTCATCGACCCGGAGTTCGCCTTCCCCGGCCCGCCGGAGTTCGACCTGTCGGTGCTCGTCGCTCACCTCGTCTTCGCGGGAGGCGAGCCGGAGGCGGTCGTCGACGAGGTGCTCGCCCACTACGCGACGCCCGTCGATCGCACGCTCGTCGAAGGCTTCGCGGGCGCCGAGCTCATGCGTCGCGCGCTCGGCGTGTCCGGGCTCGCCGTCGCCTTCCCGCTCGAGACCCTGCGCGCCTGGGTCGTCCAATCGACGCGCTGGGTGGCGGGCTGGCGGAACGCGAACGCCTGATCTCGGCCGGGAGCTCGCGAAGCCCTGCTAGCCTTCCCTCGATGGCCAGGGTCTGGGTACTGACGAGCGGACGAACGGGCGACGACAAACAGTCGCTCCGCCTCGCGACCGCGCTCGGCGAAGCCTTCGAAGAGAAGAAGATCGTCTTCAACGACCGCGCAGCGACCTGGCGACTGATGCTCGGACCGGGCCTCGACACGGTCGACCTCGGCCGTTCGTCGTCCCTCGAAGCGCCGTGGCCCGACATGGTGATCTCGACCGGCTGGCGGCAGGTTCCCGTCGTGCGATGGGTGCGTTGGAAGTCGGACGGACGGACGCGCCTCGTGCAGATGAACCGGCCGCCCGGTCCGCGTCACTTCGACCTCGTGCTCTCGCCTCCGCAATACGAGGTCCCCGCCCGCGCGAACATCGTGCGCCTCGACTGGCCGCTCCAGCCGCCGCCCGACGTCGAGACCCTCGCGCGCGCGTCGCGGGACTGGGCGGAACGGCTCTCGCCCCTGCCCCACCCGTGGACGGTGCTCCTGCTGGGCGGCTCGTCGCACCCCTTCCAGCTCGGCCCCGACGACGCGCGCAGGCTCTTCGAGGGTGCCCTCGAACGCGCCCGAGCGGCCGGCGGTGCGCTGCTGATCTCGACGAGCCGGAGAACGCCGCCCGCCGCCCTGGACGTCCTGACCCGCGCGAGTGCGGAGGCGGGAGAGCGCGTCTTCCTCTACACGTGGCGCGCCGACGCGACCGAGAACCCGTACCTCGCGTTCCTGGCGGACGGCGACGAGTTCGTCGTGACGCCGGACAGCATCTCGATGCTCGTCGAGGTCGCGCGCTTGGGGCGCCCCCTCGCGATCGCGCCGCATACGCGCATCGGCTCCTTCGAGAAAGACTTCCGCGCCGGCCTGAAGCGACTCCTCCACGGCGCGCCGGAATCGCCGCGAACGGGGATCGGCGAGTCGCTCAGCGATCTCGCCTCGGCCATGGGCCTCAAGTTCGGTCGCGACCTCGCGAGCGTCTCTCGCAAGATGATCGAACGCGGCTGGGCGGCGGACTTCCCCGACTTCGGCGGGCGCGCGGGCGAAGCCCTGCCCGACGACGACTTCGGCCGCATCGTCGAGCGCGCTCGCGCGCTGCTCGACGCGCCGCGACCCTAGGAACCCGGCGAGCGGGAGAGGGGCGAAGAAAGCGAAGAGGGCATGGCCGCAGCGCGCGGAAGCGCGCGCTCCGGCGGCGGCTCAGACCCAGCGCTCCGATACGTGGTGTTCGAGGCCGCGCTTGCCCGCGAGACCGAGCACCTTCTTCGGGCCCGTCCGGGTCGCCAGGCTGAAATGGTACGACACGTCCGTGTGTCGCATGGCCACGGCGTGGATCATCCCGCTCCACCACTCCGGGGGCTGGACCGTGCAGTGGGCGTTCTGGCCGTTCGGCAGGCTCTTCTTGGCGGGGTAGCAGGCGATGTTCGCGAACACGAAGCAGCGCGCGTACGAAAAGAGCTCGTCGAGGATCCAGGGCAGGTCCGGCTCCGTGATGTGCTCGAGGACGTCGGTCGAGATGACGGCGTCGTACTGGTCGGTCGGGAGCTGACTGAAGGGCTCGTAGCCCGGGTCGTAGCAGCGGATCTCGTCGAGGCCCCAGTATTCCTGGAGGGTCGGCGCGACCTCGTTGCCGATCCGGATGTCCTTCGTGCGATAGGACTGCCCCTTGCCGGCGCCGTAGTCGAGGAGCGTCTTCGCACCGGTCCGCTGGATCATCGAGCGGACGAGCGGCGCGTGCTGAGCGAGCATCTTGCCCGCGAAGGTCTGCTCCGGCGGACGATGCTCGTCCTCGTTCGCCGCCCCCGGCGCCTTGTCCGCCCCATGCTCGTGGAGCGTCTCGTACATCTCGACCATCGCCCGGTACTCGGGGCTGGGATTCTCTCGGGAGTACTCGGCCATCTCGGGTCCTCGATCGGGTGGAGGGCGTTGGGAGCGGGGGATGTACGGTGGGGGTTCCGGCCACGGGGTTCGCGCCGGTCGGCCGAAGGGTACTACGTCGGCCGGGACCGGCCGGCCGAGACCGCGTCCCGATTCCGGAACGCCGGTCCGCGCATCTCGTAGGTCCTCGATACGACTGGGGAATCCGCGCCTGGGCGATCGATCCCCCCGGCCGAGGCCGCGCATCGAGTAGCACGCCCGGGGGCCCCCACCAAATGCCGGGACGGGTCGCGCGGTGTGGTAGCCTGCGCGCGGCACCGGGGGGAGCCGATCCCCACGCGTGCCCGGCTCCGCAACGGCCCCGCGGCGACCTCCTCGGGGCCCATCGACTCCGCCCGCCGCGCGCGCTTCGCGGCCTCGCTGCCCCGGACACCCGTATGAGCTTCAACTCGCTGATGGCCCTCCTCGTCTGCTCGACGGTCGATCGCCTCGATCCGAAGCCGACCGTGCTCGAGCTCGGCAATCAGACCCTGCGCGCGAACGACCGCACGCTGCGCATCGTGCTCGAGCGCCTCGGCGCACGTGACGAAGTCGACGCGACCGGACTCGAGCGCCTGATCGAACAGGGCGAGGCGAGCCGCGGCGAGCGGGCCGAGGACTACTACCGCCTCCTCGGCTTCTCCGACTATCGCGCGATCGACGTGAACGACCTCTATGGCAGCCTGGTGATGGACCTGAACAAGGACCTGATCGAAGCCTACGACTATCGCGACACGTTCTCGCTCGTCACCAACAACGGAACCGGCGAGCACGTGTTCAACCAACACACGATCTATCAGAACACGCATCAACTGACGAAGCCCGGCGGGCTGATGATCCACTCCCAGCCCTTCATCGACTACGTGAACCACGGGTTCTTCTCGATCCATCCGAACCTCTACATGGCGCTGGCCGCGGCGAACGACTACGAGGTCATCGCGATGGGCGCCGCCAATCGATACGGCGAAGGGATCACGGGCTTCGGCCCGGGCGCCGGACCGGACCCCGCGCCGGTCCTGGCCAAGGAGACCCGGGTCGCCCTCGACGTGCTCATGTCCGAGGCGAAGACCCTCGCGCGCGGGCCGCGCGGCTGGCTGAAACGCCTCGCCGGCAAGTCCGACGCGCGGCGCTTCGGGGCGGAGATCCGCCGGCTCCAGCGCACGAACCCGAAGCTCATGTCCTTCTCGATCCTGCGAAAACGGCACGATCGACCCTTCCAGATGCCGATTCAGGGCATCTACGAATCCGCGGTCGAGGACGCGTCGCTCCAGTCGGAATATGGCCTCGCGGCCACGGCCGATGGCGCGAAGCGCTGACCGGGAGAGCCCCATGCCCGAGCCCTCGTCGAACCTCAGCGTTCTCGATCACGTCCTGGCCGCCGTACGGGACGGACGCGCCGCGATCGATCGCGACCCCTTTCCGCACCTCGTCGTCGAGCACGTCCTGCCCGCCGACCTCTACGCCACGCTCGAAGGCGCCTTCCCCGAGACCGGTACGATCGCGGAGACCGAAGCGCTCGAGGACAATCGGACCTACCTGCGCTCGAGCGATTCGAGCCTCGAAGATGCCGGCCTGCCCGATCTCTGGCGCGCCTTCATCGAGGCGAACACGGGTCACGCGGTCTTCGAGAGCGCCTGCGCGATCTGGGGCGACGACATCCGTGAACGCCATCCGGCCCTCGCCGCGAACTTCGGCAAGCCCCTCGAAGACTTCACGACCGCGCGCCGCTCGGGCAAGGGCGACTCCGAAGCGAATCGCCGCGCCGACCTGATGATCGACTGCCAGTTCGGCGTCAACACGCCGGTGACCGAGGTCGGGGCGCCGAGGGGCCCCCACGTCGACCGCGGGGCCAAGCTCTTCTCGGCGCTGCTCTACTTCCGCGACGAGAAGGACGCCTCGACGGGCGGCGAGTACGAGCTCTTCAAGCTGCGACGCGGTCCCTTCCCGAAGAGCAAGATGAAGAAGATCCCGGAGCGCTACATCGAGACGGTGAAGCGCGTTCCCTATCGCGCGAACCAGGTCGTGATGTGGATGAACACGCCGGACGCGATCCACGCGGTCGCCCCCCGCTCGATCACGCCCTTCCCCCGGCGCTACATCGCCGTGAGCGGGGAGTGCTTCGGCGGCGCGATGCCGAGCGCCTTCTTCTCCCATTTCCCGGCCTGGGACCGACCGATCGGGAAGCTGCGCGCTGCGATCGGGCTCTGAGGGTCGAGGGGCTCCCGCCCCAGCTCCGCACCCGACCCCGCGCCGCCCCTCCACCGGGCGTCTCCCGCCCGGCTCCCGACCGGCTCCCGACCGCTCAAACGCCGTCTCGGGACGATTGGCCGACGCCATCGGCCCGCGGGGGAGCCCGCGGTCCGCGGGCGAGACGAATCAAAAGCCCCATGGGAATCAAGGACTTGGGCGGAATTCACCGGCGCCGGATCCGGAGCCGGGCGCTATTCTCGGCCCGACCGGACGCTCTTCCTTCCCACCCATCCCGAGCGAAGCCCGCTTCGCCTCCGACGCGCATCTCACGCAGAGAAGTACCCCCATGAATCGCATTCGCGCCGCCCGACAGGCCCTCGGCTGGACCCAGAACGACCTCGCCAAGAAGGCGAACGTCTCGCCCCGCACGATTCATGCGGTCGAGAAGGGGCGGCCTTGCCGGCAGGCGACGAAGCGACACATCCTGAACGCGCTGGGGGTCCCGTGGGAGCTGCGCGACGAGTATTTCGTGCGCGCGCGCAGCGTCCGCCCCGTCGCGCCGGCGACGTCGGAGATCCGCACCGCCTAGCGCGGCGAACCCGCCGGCTTCTTCCGCGCCGGTCTCTCTTCTTCGAGACGCGGTCTCTCTTCTTCGAGACGCGGTCGCCCTTCTTCGAGACGCGGTCGCCCCTCTCCGAGACGCGGTCGCTCGACCCCGGGCAGCGGTCCACGACGTCGGGCCACCGCACTCGCGCGACGGCTTTCGCGTTCCCGTCTCATGAATTTTCGTGGGGGACGGGAATCAAAGCGAAGCGGTCAACCGGTTCGCCTGGTCGACCAGGCGCTCGGCCATCTCTTCCATGAAGAGCGTGAGGGCGCGCTCCCCCCCGTCGTAGCGCCGGTCGTCATAGGCGACCGCCACCTCCT
>JBCCZJ010000206.1:0-8730 GCA_039187915.1 Myxococcota bacterium | reverse complement strand
TGATTCGGATCGTCGTCCTAACGCCGGGGAGGGATCCCCACGGTGGCGCGGCGCCGATGTCGGTCGAGACGACGGCTGCGCTCGCCCGCCTCGGCGACCCGGTCGAGCTGTTGCGCGCGGTCGACGCCGAAGACCTCGAGGCGCTCGCGAAGGATCCCTCGATCGACGGCGTCCTCTTCGATCGCCTTCCGGCGCGGGACGTCGCGGAGGGGCTCGCGCGGATCCCGATGGACGGGCCGCCCACCCTCGTCGTGATCGAGGGCGACGACGAGACGCGCGCCCTCGATGCCTTTCGAGCCGGCGCCGCCGACTGCGTCCACTTCGGACCCGAATACGAAAACGTGCTGCCCGTCGTGTTGCTCGAGCAGGTGCAGCGCTGGCGCAGCGAACGACAGCGTCGCGTCTCCCAGCAGCGCATCCGTTTCCTCGAGGATCTGAACACCGGGATCGTCTCCGCGATGCCCGCCGGCCTCGTCGTCGTCGACGGCGGCGGTCTCGTCGTCTCGGAGAATCCCGAGTTCTCCCAGCGCTTTCCCTCGCGCTCGGAGGGCGCCGCGGCCGAGTTCCTCGCCGCGCGCCTGCCCGCCGAGTTGATGGAGGCCGTGCAGGACCTCGACGGCGAAGACGCCGCCGGGCTCCGACTCGTGCGGGTCGCGGACGAGGACGGCACGGCTCGCGCCTACGAGGTCCGCCACCGGGCGCTCGACGACGCGGACCGGGCGCTCTTCGTCTTCTCGGACGTGACCGAGAGCGAGTGGCTCTCGGAGCGGCTCGAGGCGCTCCGGCGAGACACGCGCGACATCATCGAGAACATCAACAGCGCGCTGATCGTGGTCGATCTCGGCGGCCGCATCACCTTCGCGAACGTCGCGGCCGAGCGGATCCTCGGCGGCGCCGACGGGGATCTCGGCGGGCGGCAGATCGAGGACTGGTTCGGGCCGCCGGGCGAGGGGGTCCATCCGATCGAGGCCTGCCTTGCCGACGGCACGCGCAGCCGCGGCGCCGAGACCCTGATCCGGCGCGCCGACGGGAGCTGGATCCCGGTCGGGATCTCCTGCTCGCCGCGTCTCGACGGGACGGGGCATTCGCGTGGGGTCGTCGCCGTCTTCCAGGACCTGTCGGAGATCAAGGAACTCGAGCTCCAGGTCCGCCAGACGGAGAAGATGGCGTCGATCGGACAGCTCGCGGCGGGCGTTGCCCACGAGGTCAACAACCCGATGGGCTTCATCCACGCGAACCTGCACCAGATGTCCGAGTACCTGACGGACCTCGAGAAGTATTTCGGGGCGACCGATCGCCTGCGCCGCGCCGCAGCGGAAGGAGACGTCGAAGTGATCCGCGCCGCCGCGGAAGACGTCCAGATGGTGGCCCGCGAGATCGATCTCGAGTTCGTTCGTTCCGACTTCGAGAAGGCCTTGATGGAGTCCGGTGAAGGCGCCGAGCGGATTCGCCACATCGTGAAGGACCTGCGCGACTTCTCGCGCCCGGACCTGCCGGCGCGCTCGCCAGCGGACGTCAATCAGGCGATCGATTCGACCGCCAACATCGTCTACACGATGATGAAGCACGACGTCGTGCTCGAGAAGCACTACCGCGAGCTGCCCGAGATCGAGGCCTATCCCATGCAGCTGAAGCAGGTCTTCATGAACCTGCTCGTGAACGCGCACCAGGCGATCGAAGCCCGCGGAGCGCTTTCGGGCGCGGACGAGAAGGGCATCATCCGGATCGAGACCGAGGAGGTCGGCGGGGAGATCTGCGTGCGGATCGCGGACACCGGGATCGGCATCCCCGAAGACGCCCGCGCGCGCATCTTCGAACCCTTCTTCACGACCAAGCCGGTCGGCGCCGGAACGGGCCTCGGGCTCTCGACCTGCTTCAACATCATCGAGCGCCACGGCGGACGCATCGGCGTCGAAAGCGAAGAGGGCGTCGGCACCGTCTTCGAGGTCTGGCTCCCGACCACGCCCAGCGCGAGCGCGTCTGCGTCCTCGACGGCCGAGGGGTGAGCGACGATCGCCCGGTCGTGCTGCTCGTCGACGACGAGCCCCGCATGCTCTCCGCGCTGAAGCGCACGCTCCGACGCGCCGGGCTCGCGATCGAGACCGCGAGCAACGCGACCGAGGCGCTCGAGCGGATCACGCGGACCGGGTCCGCGCCGACGGTCGACCTCGTGATCTCCGACCACAGGATGCCGGGTCGGACCGGCGTCGAGCTGCTCGCGGCGGTGCGTGAGGCGTCGCCCGGGACCGCTCGCATCCTGCTGAGCGGCTGGACCTCGGAGCTCGACCCCGCCGCGCTTCGCAAGGCGGGCTGCGCGGCCGTTCTGTCGAAGCCGTGGGACAATGCCGAGCTGAAGGCCGAGATCGAGGCAGCGCTCGGTCGGGGCTAGGCCGCACCAGGGCGCCCCTGGCCCGAGCCCTGGTATCCATGTCAGTCGTCGAGCTGCAGTCGCCGCAGCGTCTCGAGATCCGCAGGCTGGGTGTTCTTCGCGCCGACGAGCAGGATCCTGAATCGGCGTGCGCGTCCCTTGCCGTAGTAGATCCGGCCCTTGCCTGCGAAGCCGAGCTCGAACACCTGGACGCGGTCGGGCAGGCCACCGACCTTGCGCCGCACGGCGACGTTCTCCGCCTCGTCCGCGAGCCGCTTGATCGCCTCTTCGGCCTTCAGTCGCAGCGCTTCGTCGCCGAGGTCGGCGAGGCCGTCGAGCGCGCGATCGTCGATCTCGATCGTCTTGTAGAGCGTCCGGAACCGGCGTGCGAGGCGTTCGGCTTCGCGCGTGCGTCCGCGACCGGAAGCACGCGTGGCCCGCTTCAGGTTCTGTTCGAGGCGGTCGATCTCGCCGTCCTTGCTCTCGAGGTCGGTCGTGGCCTCCTCGAGCAGGTCTTCCAGCGCCCGGACTTCCTGGGCGAGACCGACGGCGTTCTCGGCGTCGGCGCGGAGCGACTCCTCGCGGGCGGCGAGGGCGGCGAGCCGATCGTGGAGCTCGGCACGCTCCCGCTCGAGCGCCTCGATCTCCTCCCCGTGTTCCTGTTGCAGGGGCTCGATCGAGCTGAGCCGCGCGCGGGTCGCGCCGAGCTCCGCCTCGATCTCGGCGGCGCGCTGGGCCGAGGCGTTCCGATCGGAGAGGGCGAGCCCGAGGCGCTCCCGCTCGCGACCCGTCACGCGGTGGTTCGCCACGTAGACGACGACGATCAGGATCGTCGAATAGAGGATCAGGACGAGGTTCGAAGCGAGCGCGTTGTGCGGGAGCGTGACGCTCACCCGGGCGCTCGCGGGCAGCAGATCCATCCAACCGCTCGACGCGCCGGTTCCGGGCAGCGAAGGCGTGAGCGCGTCCCGCCCGTAGCCGCCGACGTAGAGCCACGTCTCCCCGTCCTGGGCCAGGACGAGGGTCGTGACGTCGAGCCCGCCGAGGCGGACCCAGGCGGAGGCATCGACCGCGGCGTGGATGCGCTCGGCCAGCTGCGCCTCGAGCGGACGCCCGGGCGTGAGCTGCGAGACCGCGCGGTCCACCCGGCCCTGGAATTCGGCGGCGAGGGTCGCTTCGATCAGCCAGACCGTGATCAGGTACGCGAAGAGCAGCGCGAAGAGGCCCACGTAGAAGGCGTAGAAGGCGCCGAACCGGTCGCGCACGCCGTCGACGGCCGGATCGGCCACCCGGGCAGAGGCTTCTTCTCCGGAGCCCGGGGCGGCGTCGGGCGCGTCTTCCGAGGCGTCGAGGCGGTTCATCGCGCGCAGTGTACCCCCGGGACGCGAGTCCGCCCGACTCGGCCGCGGAGCGTCCTCGAATCGCTACCGTGGGCGCCATGCGCGTCGTCGACCTCGACCGAGACATGAGTGACGTCATCCCGACCGGGATGTCGCCGGACAGTGAATTCCTCTTCGATCGGATGACCGAAGCGACCCTCCATGCGACGTGCGCGCACGAGGGGCGGCTCGTGCTCGACGTCGCGAGCGGCGTCGGACAGGACTCGGTCGCCCTCGCGAAGGAGGGGGCGAAAGTCATCGGAGCCGAGCCCTCCGCCCGGATGACCGAGATGGCGAAGATGTTCAGTGCCGAGCACGTCTCGTCGGGCGAGCGCGGACCCGAGTGGGTGAGCGGCTGGGCCGATGCGCTGCCCTTTTCCGAGGACGTCTTCGACGCTGCCTTCTGCAAGGGCGCCATGGATCACTTCGACGATCCGGCGTCGGCAATCGCGGAGATGGCGCGGGTGACCAAGCGGGACGGGCGGGTCGTGCTGGCGATCGCGAACTTCGATTCCTTCGCGTGCCGCATGACCCGCGCGATCGACGCCTTTCGCGAGGACTGGCTCGGCTGGCCGCCCCTCCGTGGACGGCGCGGCTACGACACGCCGAGCGACCACTTCACGCGCTACGAGCTCGACCTGATGAAGGAGCAGGCCGCGCGCTTCGTCGAGATCGAGACGGCGCTCGGCGTCTCGATCGGTTGGGGCCTGCCGGGCTGGGCCACGCTCGTCTGCCACCTGCCGCGCCCGCTCGCGTTCGCGCTCCTGCGCGGGCTGGATGCGCTGGCGCGCCGCTTCCCGACGCTCGCGGACGTGATCGTGATCGTCGGCCGGCCTCGGCTGCGACGGGACGAGGCGCGAGTCGCAGCCTAGCGCCGACCGGCGAAGCCCCGTTCCGCGCGCCTTCGGTCCACGATCTCCTGGTATACGTCCGCCGTCGCGGCGGCGACGCGAGGCCAGGAGAGCGTCTCGAGGACGCGCTCGCGACCGCGCTTCGCCATCATGGCCCGCGCCTCGGTGTTCTCGAGGAGCGTGCGCACGCCGCTCGCGATCGAATCGGGGTCGTCCCGCTCCGCCAGGACCCCGCCCTCGGTGAGCTGCATGACCTCGGTGAGCGCGCCGGCGCGGGTCGCGACGACCGGCGTGCCGCAGGCCATGGCCTCGACGGCGGGGAGGCCGAAACCCTCGTAGCGCGACGGCACGACGACGACCGTCGCCTGCCGATAGAGCCGCACGAGCTCGTCGCTCTCGACGCGGCCGGTGAGTCGCAGACGGTCGAGGACGCCGACCTCCCGGGCCCACTCCCGGACCTGGTTGTCGGGGCTGTCGTCGTCGACGAGCGTGAGCGTCACGTGCTCGGGGAGCTTCGCCAGCGATCGGATCAGCGTGCGGATGCCCTTGTTCGGATCCGTCGAGCGCCCGACCGTCAGGAGGTTCGCCTCGCTCTTCTTCTCCTTCGGGTCCGGCGAGAACAGCTCGACGTCGAGACCGTTGCGCACGTTGCGCAGGCGCTCCGGTCGCACGCCGAAGTCCCGGACGATCTGTCGGCCGCTCACCTCGGAAGAGGTGAAGACCGTGTCGAGCCGACGGGCCACGAAGGCCTGCATGCCGATCGGATAGAACTTCATGGTCCCGACCGCATCCTTGAAGCTCTCGTCCCGCACGAAGGATGCGCGGCGATCGACGGTCAGCGGATGGTGCACGGTGGTCACGACCGGAAGTCCGAGGGTCTTCAGCCCGAGCAGGCCGTATCCCAGGCACTGGATGTCGTGGACGATGTCGAACTGCCGGCCGGCGCGGATCAGATCGGCCATCCGACGGAAGGCCCGCACGCTGAAGGCGAAGGGCTCCGGCAGGAAGCCGATCCGGCTCGCCGCGAGCTCGTAGAAGTTGAGGGGCTGGAGGACCTGAAGCGGATTCTCGTGCGGGACGATCTCGTCGAGCTGCTCGAGGACCCACTTCGCCCAGAACTGCTGGTTCGGGAACTGCTCGACCTCGGCCCAGGGCATGGCGTCGGGGTAGGGTGGACCGACCAACACGTGGACCTCGTGCCCCATGCGCGCCATCTCGCGGGCCAGGAACCAGAGATAGATCCCCTGGCCTCCGGAATTCATGTTGCCGCGGTAGGCGACGAACGCGATCCGGAGCTTGCGGTCGGCCGCGCCCGGGGCCATCGGCGTGGCGCTACGCCGCGGCCGAGAGCGCGTCGCCCCCGGCCGAGTCGGCTCCCGCGCCACGGGAGGTGGCGCCTTGCGCGGGCTTGTCGCCGTAGAGGATGATGCTCTTCGGGCAGACGAAGTTGAGCGCGCGTTCGAGCTTCGCCATGAGCGGTGAGCCCGTCGCGCGGATCAGGAATTCGCGATAGGCGCGGACGAGGGCGCTGTCGTCGGCGTCCGGCAGGTGCATGACGCTGCGCAGGACCCAGTAGGGCGTGTGGAAACCGTGGGCGAAGCCGCAGCCCGTGGTGTCGAAGCCGGCGGCTGCCATGCCGAGGGCGAGGTCCCGGGGGCGGAAGATCCGGATGTGGCCGCCCGGGCTCTCGAAGTACTCGTCGCCGAGCCGCAGGTAGAGATGTTCGCTGGTCGCGGTCGGGATGGTGATCGCGATCTTCGCGCCCGGTCTGGCGACGCGATAGAGCTCGCGGATGGCGGCGCGGTAGTCGTGGACGTGCTCCATGACCTCGCTGCAGATGATCCGATCGAAGGAGGCGTCCGCGAAGGGCAGGTGGAACGCGTCCCCCTGGAGCATCGCGCCCATCCGCCCGTGCTCCTCGCCCCGCGCGCGCAGGTTCTTCGACGCTTCGCGCATGGCGTCGAGGTCGAGGTCGAGGCCGACGACCGTCGCGCCCCGATACAGGGAGCCGAAGCAGTGGCGCCCCTCGCCGCACCCGGCATCGAGCAGCCGGTGCCCCGGCTGGATGTCAAGCCGCTCGAGATCGACGGTGAGCAGCATGGCTCCCCTCCTGTCGGGCGCGGCCCTTCCATCCGTGGATCACGTCTTCGAAGACGCCGACCATCTCGGCCGCGGCCTGATCCCACTGGAAGAGCTTCTCGACCCGGGCGCGGGCGGCCTGGCCCATCCGCTCGGTCTCCGCCGGGTCGCGCAGGATTTCCCACATTGCGTCGGCCATCGCCTGGGCGTCGCGCTGGGGCACCAGGCGTCCCGCGTGGCCGTCCGTGCCGACGACCTCGGGCAGCGCGCCGGCGGCGTTCGCGATGACCGACAGCCCGCAGGCCATCGCTTCGGAGGCCGGGAACCCGAAGCCCTCGAAAAAGGAGGGCACGAGCGCGACCTTCGCGGTCGAGTACTGCTCGACGAGCTCGGGGACCGTGAGCATCCGGTCGATGATCTGGACGCGGTCCTGGAGGCCATACTGCTTGATCAGTCGGGGGACGAGGCCGTGGCCGGGGATCCGTCCGTCGACGATCTTGAGCGTCACGTGGTCGGGCAGCATGGAGAGCGCCTCGAACATCGTGCCGATGCCCTTCTTGCGGTCCTCGGTCCGGCCGACGAAGAGCAGATCCGATTCCTTGGGATTCTCCGGCGTATTGGGGATCGGATGGAAGATGTCCGTGTCGGTGCCGTTGTAGACGACCGACACGTCCTTCTGCGGGATCTGGAAGTACTTCTCGATCGCGGCGCGGGACGCCTCGGAGACGGTCACGATCTTCGCGAGCCGGGGCGCGACCGCCTGCTGCATCATGAGCGGGAAGTAGAGCGTCCGCTCGACCCGCTTCTTGAGCGACGGGTCGATCGTGAAATCGGCCTCGCGATCGATGTGGAGCGGGTGGTGGATGACCGACACGACGGGCACGCCCATCGCCTGGATTCCGAGCAGCCCCCAGGAGAGGCACTGATTGTCGAAGACGACGTCGAAGCGATAGCGCTGCTGGATCTCGCGCCAGCGCCGCATCAGGCGGAAGCCGAAGGTCTGCATCTCCGGGAAGACGCCGAAGCGCGACACGCCGAGCTCCCAGAGCGAGAGGGGCTTCAGGAGCGAAAAGGGCTTCGCCGGATCGAAGGCTTCGTCGATCGTCGCGCCGAAGACGTTGTCGTTCGGCACTTCATGGAGCGGGATGCCCTCCTCGAGCTCCGGGAAGGGCGGGCCGGCGAAGACGTGGACGTCGTGGCCGGCGCGCTTCCACTCGCGCGCGAGGTAGGCCGCGTAGATGCCCTGGCCGCCGCAGAACATGTTACCGCGGTAGGTGAGGAGAGCGATGCGCATGGGATCGGCCGTCGACCGGTCAGGCCGCGTCCGAGGTCGCGTCCGCCGTCTTCTCCGGCGCGGGCTCCGTCTCGGTCGCGAGGACCTCCGGCGACGCGTCCGCTTCGACCTGGATCGTGGCGATCGTGTAGCCGACCCAGGCGACGAGCCCGAGCGCGAAGAGCGTGACGATCGCGACCGGGATCGCGAGGGCGAGGTAGCTGCCGTTCAGGATGCCGATCACGAAGAGGAGCGCCGCGATTCCGGCGGCGGCGGTGATCGCCCAGCCCTGGTTGCGGGAGGTCTGGTTCATGGGGGCCTCGTCTGGAGATGGGGGAGATTCGGACGCGACGCGTCCGCTCGGCGCGGTCGCTCACCGCACCTCGCCGGTCGCCCGCTGGAGAGTCCAGCAGCGCCCGCGATCGCGGCGCTCGAGTCTTGCCATGGGTGGTGTGGGGCCGGGGGGCCGCAGCGGGCGGAGTATTCCGGATTCCCTTTACCTGTCAAGCAGTTGAAAGAGGAGCGGCCGGTTCGGCGGGGAGCGCCCGATTCGCGCTCGCGAGGAGGCAAGCAGCGGCTTCCGGCCTACTCTCGGGCCCATGCGGGTCGTCGGATTGATGTCGGGAACCTCGGCGGACGGGATCGACGCCGCGCTCGTCGACTGGCCCGACGATGCGCAGGCGCAGCCGTTCCAGCTCCTCGCCTATCGAGAAACGCCGCACCCGGCGAAGCTGCAGGAGGCGATCCACCGGCTCGCGGCGCTGGACCTGCCGGCGGGGG
>JBCCZJ010000205.1:0-8767 GCA_039187915.1 Myxococcota bacterium | reverse complement strand
GGCCCGGCGCTCGTGATCCCGCGCGAGCTCGCCGGCGTGACCTGCAAGTCGATCGACGTGTCGCTCCCGGCGCGGGGGGCGGCCGCCCTGCTCGGACGCTTCGGGCTCGGTGGACGCAACGCCGCACGCCCCGAGGATCTGGACGCGCTCGCGACGACCCTCGAGGCGGAAGTACTGGCGCCCGGGGAGACCGAGATCGTCGCCCTGCGCGGTGCGGACCGCTTCGTTCGCCGCTTCGAGGCGAGCCCGCTGCCCGCGCGCGCCGACGACGTCGGCGAGGCGCTCGTCGAGGGGGGCACCTATCTCGTGACCGGCGGCCTGGGCGGCCTCGGGCTCACGCTGGCCGACCGCCTCGCGCGGGAGGTTCCGGGCGTGAAGCTCGCGCTGCTCGGCCGGACGCCGCTACCGCCGCGCGAGGACTGGGAGTCGGTGCTCGCCGGGGATCAGGGCAGTGCCGCCGAGGCCCGCACGATCCGGCGCCTCCGGACGATCGAGGAATCCGGCGCGAGCGTCGAGATCGTGACGGGCGACGTGACGCGACTCGACGACATGCGTCGTGGGGTCGCGCAGATCCGCGATCGCTTCGGGCCCCTCGACGGCATCTTCCACGTCGCGGGCGTCGTCGCCGACGAGCTGATCCAGCTGAAGGCCGACCACGACATCGAGCGCGTCTTCGGCCCGAAGGTCCACGGCACGGAGGTGCTCGACGCGATCCTCGAGGAGTCGGGCGCGAAGCTGCTCGTCCTCTACTCGTCGACGAGCGCGCTGACCGCGCCGACCGGCCAGGTCGACTACGTGGCCGCCAACGCCTTCCTCGACGCCTTCGCCCACAGTCGACGCGACCACGCCGTCCGCACGGTCGCGATCAACTGGGGCATCTGGAACGAGGTCGGGCTCGCGGCGCGGACGCTTTCGGGCGAAGAGGCGTCGACCGAGGAGACCGTGTCGACGGCCGTCTCGCATCCGTTCTTCGAGACGCGTCAGCGCGACAGCCACGGTCGGAGCGGCTTCTTCAAGAGCTACTCGCCGCAGCGCGACTGGATTCTCGACGAGCACCGCACCAAGGCCGGCGAGGCGCTCTTCCCGGGCGCCGGGTATCCCGAGCTGGCGCGGGCCGCGCTCGCGGAGTACGGCGAGACCGGCGGCTTCGACATCCACGACCTCTATTTCCTGCGTCCGCTCTACGTCCCGGACGGCGAGATCCGCGACGTGCGCGTGCAGCTCGAGCCGACCGACTCGGGCTACAAGTTCGGCGTCCGGACCCGCCACCGGATCGACGGCCGCCCGGCCTGGGTGCTGGCGGCGGAGGCGAGTCTCGAGCTCGGAGAGGCCGACGCGCCCGAGACCCTCGACGTCGCCGAGATCGACGCGCGCTGCCAGAAGGACCGCTCGAGCGTGAATCCGCTCGGGCACCGCACGGGCCAGGACAACCACGTCCGCTTCGGCCCGCGCTGGCGCGTGCTGCGCCAGGTCCTCTACGGCGAAGGCGAAGCGCTCGCGCACCTCGAACTCGGCGAGTCCTTCCAGTCGTCGGACGAGGACTACGCCCTGCACCCGGCGCTGCTCGATCTCGCGACGGGCTATGCGATGGAGCTGATCGAGGGCTACGACCCGGACGAGTCGCTCTGGGTCCCGGTCTCGTACGGCCAGATCCGCGTCCATGCCCCGCTCGCCGGCAAGGTCAGCAGCTGGGTCCGGATCCGCGAGGACATCGAGGACAAGCGCAACTTCGCGAGCTTCGACGTCACGATCATGGACGCGTCGGGCCGGATCCTCTTCGAGGCCGAAGACTTCACGATCAAGCGCGTCGAAGAGGCCGTGGACTTCTCGGAGCCGGTCGACACGAAGACGGCCGACATCGAGTTCGAGTCCGCCGCGACGCTGCAGGACGAGGACGACCTCTCACCGGCCGAACTCCAGCTGCGGCGCAACTACGAGGCCGGCATCCTGCCCGAGGAGGGCACCGAGGCCCTGCTCCGGGTCCTGGCCGCCGACATGGGACCGCAGGTCGCGATCACCTCGATCGGACTCGATACGCTCGCGCGTCAGGCGGCGGCGGTCGTCGTCGACTCGGCCGGGGGCGGTGCGAAGTTCGAACGCCCGGACCTCGACAGCGAGTACAAGGAGCCGCGGGACGAGATCGAGAAGACGCTGGTGGCGCTCTGGGAGGAGCTGCTCGGCGTGGAGGGCCTGGGCATCCAGGACAGCTTCTTCGATCTCGGGGGGCACTCGCTGATCGCGGTGCGCTTCTTCACGAAGATCAAGAAGACCTACCGCGTCGACTTCCCGATCTCGGTGCTCTTCGAGGCACCGACGATCGAGGGCTGCGCCGAGCTGATCCGCGAGTCGATCGGCGCCGACGGGGCGCAGTCGGCGGAGGCGGGCGCGCAGGCGGCGGTGCCGAAGACGCGCTTCAAGCACCTCGTCGCGATGGACGCGGGCGCGGAGGCGGGCAAGCCGCCCTTCTTCCTCGTCGCGGGCATGTTCGGCAACGTCCTGAACCTGCGGCACCTCGCTTCCCTCGTCGGCACCGACCGCCCGTTCTACGGTCTGCAGGCCGCAGGTCTCTACGGCGGAGAGGAGCCGCACGGCACCTTCGAGGAGATGGCGAGCGCGTACATCGCCGAGATCCGCCAGGTCCAGCCCCACGGTCCCTACACGATCGGCGGTTTCTCGGGCGGCGGGATCACCGCCTTCGAAATGGCCCACCAGCTGAGGGCCGCGGGCGAAGAGGTGTCGATGCTCCTGATGCTCGACTCGCTACTGCCGGTCGAGCCGGAGATCACGAAGCTCGACCGTGTACGCGTGCAGCTGCTGCGTCTCAAGCAGCGTGGGCCGAAGTACCTCTGGGAATGGGCCCGCAACCGCGCGAAGTGGCAGTGGGAGCAGATCCAGGAGCGGCTCGGGGACGAAGAGCCCCCGCCGCCGACGGACGAGTTCCACAACGCTGCGATCGAGGCGGCCTTCCGGGCGGCGCTCCCGATCTATCCGATGCGGCACTACGCGGGGCATGTCCATCTGTTCCGACCGCGGCAGGATCACGCCTACGTGCTCGGCGAGGGACGCATCCTGTCGAGCGAGAAGCGCTGGGTCTTCCCGGACAACGGCTGGGGCGAGTGGGTCGACTCGATCGAGGTGAGCGAGATGCCGGGCGACCACGACAGCATGGTCCTCGAGCCCAACGTGCGGGTGATGGCGGCCAAGCTCCGCGAGGTGCTGGAAGGCATCGAACGCGACGAGACCGATGAGGGCGGCGGCGATTGATCGCGCGCGCGGCGCAGCGCGGACGTCGGGCGGTCCGCCCGGCCGCGAAGCGCTTCGGAGCGGATCCGTTCGCACCGGCATCACCGATCGGAAACGGGCCGGCAGAAGCGGTGGCCAACCCCCGGCGAGCGCGTCACGAAGCCCCGTCGGCCGGGCACTTCCTTGCGGTGGTGGGGTCCAAGACGGCGCCGGGCGCGTCGGCCGACGGGATTCCGATCCGACACCCATTCGGGATCGACGATCCGAAAGAACCGTGCAATGTCGGACACTTCGACCGGCTTGCTACACTCGATTCCGCGTCGCGTGGGGGAGCTTGCCATGGGTGAGATTTCAGAGGCCCTGTTCCGGGCCCGACAGGAGGAGGGCGAGTCGGTCCAGCCGCCCGCCTCGGAGGGTCGGGCTCCCCGCCGACACGCTCCGCTCTACGACGCGCCCGGGACGCCCGAAGCGCGCGACAGCGGCGTGCCTCGCCACGAGATCGGCAGTCTGAAGGAGGCGGCGTCACCGGTCGCGCCGTCGCCCGAGCCGCCGGCCGCCTCGCCTTCGACCGAGGCGCGCTACGTCAGCATTCCGGACGATCGCGAGATCGGCTGGACCTATCGCGTCGGCTCGGTCGAACCCGACGGCGCCGACGCCGTCCGCTTCCGCCACTTCGCCGTGCGCATGCGCGCGGTCCTCGACGGCGCGCGCTTCCCGTCGGTGCTCGTGACGAGCGCGATCCAGGGCGAGGGCAAGACGACCGTCGCCATCAACACGGCGCTGGCCCTCGCGTCCGTCGCGCCCGAAGCGCGGATCGCCCTGGTCGACCTCGATCTGCGGCGAGGCCGCGTCGCCCGGGAGCTCGGTTCGATGGGGCCCGTCGGCGTCGACGACGTCCTCGCCGGGCGCGCGGATCTCGAGGAGATCGTGGTGCACTCGAGCGTCGGTCGCCTCGACCTCCTGCCGTGCGCACGGACGAATCCGAACGCCCACTCGCTCTTCGGCGACAAGGCGGAGGGCTTCTTCCGACAGCTCCACGCCCGCTACGACTACGTGATCTGCGACGGACCGCCGGTCCTGCCCGTGCCCGACTCGCCGCTGATCTCGAAGCACGTCGGCGGTTGCCTCGCGGTCGTCGCCAGCGGACGCACGCGCCACGCCGCGTTCCGCGACCTGACCGAGCTGATCGATCGCGATTCCTGGTTCGGTGTGTTCATGAACGAGAGCACCAGCGTGGCCACCAAGGACCGCTACGGCTATCGCAGCAACTACACGGCCGACGAGGAGATGAGCGAGGCCTACGCGGCGGAGAGCGAGCCTGCGGACGGGGAGGAGGCCCGATGAGCGGGGAGGCCTACTTCGACGAGGGCGGCGACGAGGCCGGTGCGCTCCCGGGCTTCGTGCTCGATCCGATCGGCGTGCTGCGTCGGCGCTGGCTCCCGATGCTGCTGGTCATCCTGATCGGGACCGCGGCGAGCGTGGCCTACGTCCAGACGCGCAAGCCCGAGTATCAGGCTCGCGCGACGGTGCTGGTCGCGAGCCAGCGCATCTCGCAGCAGCTCATCACGAGCACGGTGGAGACGAACCAGCTCGAGAAGGTGAGCGCCATCCTCGGCGAGCTCTACTCGCGCCGGACGCTCTCCGAGCTGATCGAGGAGCACGACCTCTTTCCGACCGACCCGGCGGCGGAGGGCAAGCCGCTCACGCTCGAGGAGAAGGCGGCGCTCGTGCGGGGCAAGATCCTGATCGCGCCGGACCGGTCGAACGCCGCGAACCAGGACAGCCGCAGCAGCGCCACGGTCTTCGAGGTGCTCTTCACCTATTCCGATCCCGTCAAGGCGGCCGCCGTCGCGACGGATCTCGCGTCGCGGTTCACGGACATCCACCTGCGCGACCGCAGCCGTCAGGCGCGGATCACGACCGAATTCCTCCGTCGCGAGCTCCGCAAGAACGAAGAAGAGCTCGCCGCGCAGGAGCGCGCGATCACGAACTTCAAGCAGGCGAATCGCGGCTCGCTGCCGAGCGAGCTGGGGCCCGCCCAGGGTCGGCTGGATCGGCTCCAGAGCCAGCGCCAGTCGCTCGCGCTCCAGATCGCGAGCGTCGAGAGTCGCCTCGCGACCCTCGCCTCGACGGGGTCCGACATCGAGCCCGACTCCGCCGAAGCCCAGATCCGGAGCCTGCGCGCGCGCTACAAGGAGCAGCGCATGCTCTACACCGACGATCACCCGAACGTCGTGAGCCTCGCCAACCAGATCGACAAGCTCGAGGCCCAGATCGCAGCCGAGCCGGCCATCGCGGGCATGCGCCCGACCGGTTCGCCGGTCGCCGACGCCGCGCGCATCGAGCTGGCCGAGCTGCGCCGCCAGCTGTCGGCGGCCTCCGCCGAGATCGAGCGGCTCGAGGCGCAGGTCCTGCTGGTTCCCCAGCACGCCGAGGAGCTGGCCGCCCTCGAGCAGCGCGCGCAGATCCTGCGCGAGAACCACATCGAGTTCCTCCGCAAGGTGAACCAGGCGGAGCTCTCCGAGGCGGTCGAGTCGGCCCAGCAGGGCGAGCGCGCGAGCATCCTCGACCCGGCGGTGCCGCCGTGGGAAGCGACGTCCTCGCCGCTCAAGGTCGTGGCGCTCCTGCTGATCGGCACCTTCGGGCTCGCCGGGGGGCTGGCGATCCTGCTCGAACTGATCGACGCGGTGATCGTGAGCGAGAGCGAGATCGAGCGGCACTACCGGCTTCCCGTGCTCGGGTCCGCCTCGAAAATGGCGTGATGGCGGACGGTTCGACGGTCGGTCCGGACGCCGGGAGCGGCGCCCAGGGCGCAGGCGTCTCGCCGCTGCTCGGCGTCGCGCTGCTCGTCGCGTTCTCTCCCGCGCTGGTCGATCTCGGTCTGCACCTCTGGCAGACGCCCTGGGCCCGCGGTGCGCTCCTCGTGCCGCTGCTGCTCTGGCGGGTCGCGCGCGTCGATCGCCCCGCCGCCGCGCCGCGGAGCGGCCGCGCGATCGCGGTCGCCGTCGTGGCGGCTGCGCTCGTGCTCCAGGGCCTCGCGATCGGCGGCGACGTGCTCCGTCTGGCGCGCACGGGCGTGGTGATCGCGTTCGCCGTCGTGCTCTGGGCCAGCGGCCGCGTCGGACCGCGAAGCGCCGTGCTCGCGCTCTTCCTGCTCCCGGTCCCGAGTCTCGTCGCGCGGGCGCTCAGCCCGGGCCTGGAGACGGCGATGGGGACCGCGGCCGGCGCGCTGCCGTGGCTCGCCTTCGACGCGACCCTCCACCGGCTCGCGTTCGAGGCCGATGGCGGTCGCCTTCCGGTCGTCGCGCTGGACGGCGGACTCGCCCTCTGCGTCGGCATGGCGGCGGTCGGTTGGGCGCGGGCGATTCTGACGGGCCGGGATCTCGTTTCGGGGATCCGCGGCGCCACGCTCTGGGCGTTCATGGGGCTGCCCTGCCAGGGCGCTTGCCTGGCCCTCTTGGCGAGCCTCTTCTCGCTCGGGGTCCTCGGTCCCGAGGCGGCCCGCGTCGGGCTCGATCATGCCGGCGTCGCGGCCCTCGTGCTGGCGACGATCCTCGGCCTGACCCAGCTCGGCGGCGCGGGGGAAAGCGCCGGCGTCGCGACCCGCGAAGGTCATGTCCCGTGCTGACGCGGCGGAGCGAGAGCCTCGTGCTCGTGTTCGTACTGGTGCTCGCCGGGGGGCTCTCCTGGTGGTTGACGCTGCGCCCGGTGCTCGAATCCGATCCGACTCGCTTCGAGGGGCTGCCGGCGAGCCTGAACGGCTGGCGGTCGGTCGATATCGCGATGGACGAGAGCGTGTCCGAGATGCTGGCCGCCGATCACAACGTCCAGCGCGCCTACATCCATCCCCAGCGCTACGTCGTCTTCGTCTACCTGGGCTACTACGGCACACGCCGCGGCGGGACGCCGGAGCACACGCCGGACGTCTGCTACCCGGCGCAGGGCTGGTCGATCGTCGAGGCCACGGATCGGCCCGTCGGCGGGGCGTCCGGTTTCGACGTCCGCGAGTTCATCGTCGCGAAGGACGGCGAGCGACGGCTGGTCCACTACTGGTATCGGACGAGCCACGCGACCGGCATCACCAGCATCGCGCGGCTTCGCTTCCAGCATTTCTGGGGACGCCTGACGCGCAACCGCGGCGACGGCGCGCTCGTCCGCCTCAGCACGCGGATCGACGGCGGCGACGTCGACGGGGCGCGCTCCCGGCTCTACGGCCTCGACGTGGCGATCGAGAACGCGATCGAGGGGGTCTGGGTCGTGTCGGCCGAAGCGCCCCCGGCGCTCCGCACGGCGGGCTGAGTCCCCGCGCGACCCCGCGGCGAGCGGGCGGCCCGGGCCTCAGGCCAGGCGTCGATGGGTGTCGCGGGCGAGTCCGGCGATGTCGACACCGGAGGGACACGCGGTCGCGCAGGGCTGACCGCTGCAGCCGAGACAGGCCGCGGCGTTCCGCTCGAGTCGCGCGTATTCGCGGCGGGCGATCGCGGGCTGTCCGTAATCGAGGTCGTACATGCGCATGCGCATGACGTCCGGAACGTCGACGCCCGCCGGGCAGCTCGACACGCAGTCGCCGCAGCCGATCAGACAGCTCGTGCCGGCGTTGCGCGCGACGTAGCGCGCGAGCAGTGCGAGGTCCTCGCGGTCCGGCTCGCCCGTGCCGGAGGCCGCCACGAACTCGTCGATCTGGTCCTCGGAGGTCATCGTGATCACGAGCCCGTCGACGGAAGGATCGGACAGGACCCACCGGAAGGCGGCCTGCGCATAGGTCCGACCGGGCCGCTCGTAAGGCCGCATGTCGTTCAGGCGCGCGCCCTTCAGCGTCTTCATGACCATGACCCCGACGTCCTCGGCGTGGGCGCGGGCGATCAGCTCGGGGAGCCGCGCCTGGCTCGCGACGATGTCGAGGCTCGGCAGCCAGTCGCTCAGGTACGCCTTCAGGCTCTCCTTGAAGCTCGGCTGCTGGGCGAAGCTGTAGGCCACGAGGAAGACGTCCACGAGCTGGTTGTCGAGCGCGTGCTCCATGCACTGGGCGAGGCGGGGCGCATGACCGGACATGCCGATCGCGCGGACCTTGCCCTGCTCCTTGGCGCGGGCGGCGAAGCGCTGCCACTCCGGGCCCAGGCGCGCGACGTCGTTGACCGCGTGATTCATGTAGACGTCGACGTACTCGGTCCCGAGGTGGCGGAGGCTCTGCTCGAGCATCTTCATCTGGTGCTCGGCGGAGTGCTCCGGGTTGGCCCAGAACTTGGTCGTGAGCGTGACCTGGTCGCGCCGGCCCTTCAGCGCGCGGCCCAGGATCTTCTCGGCCTTGCCTTCGGTGTAGCCCTCGGCGGTGTCGAAGTGGGTCACGCCGCGGTCGAGGGCGTGGTGGACGAGGCGCTCGTCGGCGTCGGCTTCGAGGCTGAAGGAGCCGAAGCTGATGTCCGGGATCTCGATGCCCGTCTTGCCGAGCAGCGAGCGCTTGCGGATGCCGGGCGCGTCCGTTTCGGCGGCGCCTGCCGAGGCCGCGGCGCCCGCGGCGAGGCCG
>JBCCZJ010000204.1:0-8770 GCA_039187915.1 Myxococcota bacterium | reverse complement strand
GTGACCGATTCGGACCTTCGCCATCACGGGAATCGAGACCGTGCGCTGGATGCCTTCGATCATCTCGATCGCGCTCATGCGCGCGACGCCGCCATCCTTGCGGATGTCGGACGGGACGCGCTCGAGCGCCATGACGGCGCAGGCACCCGCCTCTTCGGCGACCTTGGCCTGCTCCGGGTCGACGACGTCCATGATCACGCCGTTCTTCATCATCTCGGCGAGGCCGACCTTCAACTCGAAGGCGTCCGCGCCGCGGCGCAGCGCGCCGTTGCCATTGCCGTTGGTTCCGTTGTGTCCGGACATGGGGTCCTCCTTGAAAGACACGGGGGGAGTGGAATTCACAGGTGATTGCCGGGACGGCGACGCTGGGCGCGTCGCGACTCCCCGGATCGTCGAACGACGTCGCCGAGGGCCGCGACGCCCCGGGCGATCTCGTCTTCGGTCGACGCGGCGACGGTCAGTCGGAGCGCGTTCGAGGGACGCGCATCGGGCATGAAGAGCGTGCCCGGCGAGAAGAGCACGCCCGCCCGCGCCGCCTCCGGCAGCAGGTCCCGCGTGTCGATCTCGTCCGGCAGCTCGACCCAGAGCTGGTAGCCGCCGTCGGGGCTCGTCCAGCGGGTTCCGCTCGGCATCGACTTCGCCAGCGCTTCTTCGAGCGCCGCGTGTCGCGAACGCAGCACCTTGCGGATCCGCGCGAGATGGCGGTCGTAGCCGCCGGAGCGGACGAAGCGCGTCAGGCCGGCCTGGAGCAGCATCGCGTCCGAGAGGTCCGTCGCGTGCTTGAGGGCGACGAGCCCCTCGAGCACCCGCCCTCGGGCCGAAAGGGAGCCGACGCGCACGCCGGGGAAGAGCGACTTCGAGAACGAGAAGAGCAGGACCACGATCCCCGCCTCGTCGAGGGCGGCGAGGGGCGGGATCTCCTCGCCGCGGAAGCGCAGGTCGAGCTCGAAGCCGTCCTCGATGATCGGCACGCCGTGGCGTTCGGCGATCGCGAGGATCTGCTTGCGGCGCGCGAGCGACGTGCTCGTGCCGAGCGGGTTGTGGAAGCTCGGGATGGTATAGAAGGCCTTCACCTCGGGCTTCGCGAGCACGCGGTCGAGCGACGCCGGATCGGCCCCGTCCTCGTCCATGGCGACGGGCGCGGCCGAGACGCCGAGGCCGGCGAAGGCCGACAGGACGTTGGCGTAGGTCGGCACCTCGACGGCGATCTGGTCGCCGGGCTGCGTAAACAGCCTCAGCGCCAGGGAGATGCCCTGACTCGCCCCGTGACAGAGCACGTGTTCCTCGGCCGCGTGCCGGATCCCGAAGAGCCCGAAGCGTTCGGACATCACGCGACGCAGCTCCGGATCGCCCTCCGGTGAGGCGTAGGAAAAGAGTTCGGCGCCCTCTTCGCGGAGCGCCGCGTCGACGCACGCGCGGAACTCGTCGATCGGATAGAAGCGCGGATCCGGAATCAGGCGGTGGAGCGCGACCGTCTCGCCGTCCGGTGCATAACGCGGGCGGAGGTTCTCGAGCGTGATCAGACGCTCGACCGGGGGGGCGAGCGCGAGCTCGACCTCCCGCTCGTCCGACCGGCCCTCGATCGCCGCGGGCGCCGAGGCCTCACCCTGTCGCGCGGCTTCGGCCCAGGAGACGACCGTCGACCGGACGAACGTGCCGGCTCCGACGCGCGCCTCGACCCAGCCCTCGTCGCCAAGGGATTCGTAGGCGAGCGCGACCGTGTCGCGGTGGACGCCCAGCTCGCCCGCGAGGGTCCGGATCGCCGGGAGGCGCTCGCCGGGAGAGCGATCCCCGGTCTCGATCGACCGGCGGAGCTGACGCGCGATCTGCTGGTACGCGGGCTCGGCGCTGGCCTCGTCGATCGCGAGCGCCGGGGGCTGTGCGGTGGGGGACGCCATGGCGCGGAAAGTATCAGCCGGACAAAGAACCGACAATCCCGATTGTCAGTGCATCCCGACTGGAATCGAACCGGACAATCTAGGATTTCGCGTTGAATCGGCCCATCGCGGTCGCGAAGCCCTGCTCGGCGATCGCCTCGATCGCGTCCGCCGACCGCTCGAGGGCCTCGGCGAGCGCATCCTCCTCGGCCTCGGAAAAGGGGGCGAGGACGTAGTCGACCACCGCCTGGCCCCGCTCTCCGGGATGCCCGACGCCGAAACGGAGCCGCGGGATCGCGCGGGTCTCGAGGACCGCCTGGATGTCCCGCATGCCGCGGTGGCCCCCGGCGCCTCCCGCGGGCCGCAGCCGGATCCGCCCGGTCGGCAGGTCGAGATCGTCGTAGACCACGACCAGGTCCTGCTCGGGATCCAGCGCGGGCCAGCGTTCCAGCGCCGCCTCGACGCTGCGCCCGGACCGGTTCATGAAGGTCTGCGGCGCCACCAGCAGCGCGGGCGTGCCGCCGAGCGAGAGGGGCGCCGTGCGCGCCTCGAGGGCCGCATCCGCGGAGAAGATCGCGCCGTGCCGCGCCGCCAGGCGCTCGAGCACGAGAAAGCCGGCGTTGTGCCGCGTCCGCACGTAGTGGTCGCCCGGATTGCCGAGACCGACGATCAGTCGACGCGGGGCCGCAGCCGGCTCCGCATCGGCCGGCGGAGGTCCGCCGAAGAGTCTCGCGAAGAGCGCGCGCACCCGTCCCGCCACCGGGTCCCTCCCCTGCCGCACGGTCGTCTACGCGCGGATGCGCGCAGCGGTCGTCATGCCAGAGCGCGCGCGAGCGTGCCCCGGCGCGCCGCGATCAGTCGCCGTCGCCGTCTGACGCCGCCGCATCGTCGCCGGCCGCTTCGCCGCCGTCGGCGTCCGCCGCGTTGGCCGAATCGCGGAGGCCGCGCGGGATCAGCACCGTGGCCACCGTCAGCTCGCTCTCGGTCGCCACGTCGACCCCGTCCGCGACGGCGAGGTCGCTGACGTGCAGGGAGTCACCGAGCTCCATGCCCGAGACGTCCGCTTCGACCGAGTCCGGAATCGCGTTCGGCAGGCACATGAGCGTCACGTCGCGCATCTGCTGATCGAGCACGCCACCGAGGACCACGCCGGCGGGCGTGCCCGTCAGGTGGATCGGGACCGAGACCTCGATCTTGGCCGAGAGATCGACCTCGTAGAAGTCCACATGGATCAGGTTGCCGCGCACGGCCTCGCGCTGGAGCTCCTTCGCGATCACGGTCTTGCCGCCCGCGTCGGAGCCCTCGAGATCGATCAGCGTGTTCACGCCCGCGTCGCTGGTCTCGAGCAGGCGCTCGAACCGGGCCGAGTCGATCTGGATCGCCGTCGCCTCGCGACCGCCGCCGTAGACCACCGCCGGGACCTTGCCGTTGCGCCGCAGCTCGCGCGCCGCGCCCTTGCCGCGCGTATCGCGCGCCTCCACAGCGAAACTCACGTCACCCATGTCGTTCTCCTCGTCGGCCTTCGCGTCCGCCCGCGTTTCGCGGGTCGGGGACATCGTCGAGACCGACCTTTCGGTCGTCCCTGGCGCCTGCGTCCGTCGACCTGGACGGCGCAAGTCTGGGATGGAAGTTCTAGAAGAGGGAGCTGACGCTCTCCTCGTTGTTGATCCGTCGAATGGCCTCACCGATCGGAGCGGCGACCGAGACGACGTGAAGCTTGCCCATGTCCACCGCGTCGGGGCGGAGCGGGATGGTGTCCGCGACGATCACCTGATCGAGCGGCGACTCGGCGATCCGCTTGAGCGCCGGGCCCGACAGGACCGGGTGCGTGATCGCGGCGTGGACCGCCGTCGCCCCCTCGTCGATCAGGCTGCGCGCGGCCTCGCAGAGCGTGCCCGCGGTGTCGACCATGTCGTCGACGATGATGCAGGTCTGGCCCTGCACGTCACCGATGATGTTCATGACCTCGGCGACGTTCGCGACCTCGCGGCGCTTGTCGATGATCGCCAGGTTCGCGCCGAGGCGCTTCGCGTAGGCGCGCGCACGCTCGGTCCCCCCGGCGTCCGGGGAGATCACGGTCACGTCCGAGCCGATCCGGCGCTCGATCGCATCGAGCATCAGCCGCGTCGAGTACAGGTTGTCGACCGGAATATTGAAGAAGCCCTGGATCTGGCCCGAGTGGAGGTCCATGCAGAGCAGGCGGTCGGCACCGGCGGTCTGGATCAGGTCCGCGCAGAGCTTCGCCGTGATCGGCACGCGGGGCCGCACCTTGCGGTCCTGACGGGCGTAGCCGTAGTAGGGGATGACGGCCGTGATCCGGCGGGCCGACGCGCGCTTCAGCGCGTCGATCATGATCAGCAGCTCCATCAGGTGCGTGTTCTGCGGCGCGCAGGTCGACTGGAGCGCGAAGCAGTCGAGACCGCGCACGTTCTCGCCGATCTCGATCGCGCACTCACCGTCGCTGAAGGTCCCGACCTCGGCCCGGCCGAGCTCGATGTCGAGATAGGACGCGACCGCACGGGCGAGCGCGACGTTCGCGTTGCCACTGAACAGCTTGAGATCCTGCATGCGTCTCGCCTTCTGGCTGGTGTTGCCCATTGCTCGGTCGAACGGTCTTGCTTGGCCCGGCGGCCCTTCGCGGTCGTCGCCGCGACGTGGGTCAGCGGCGCCGAACGCGCCCAACCGTCCCTTTCACTCGGTCGAAGTGGCTGGGGCGGTAGGACTCGAACCTACAAATGGCGGCTCCAAAGGCCGCTGCCTTACCATTTGGCGACGCCCCAAGAAATCATGTCTTCGGATCCTGCCGATCCGATCGAGAGCGGGCGACGACCCGGGTCACGCAGATCCAGGGATCGTCCTCGCTCGACTGGTTTTCGGAATCGGACGGCCGGCCCGATCGCAAGAGCGCGCTCGAGGCGCGTTCGGCTTCCGCCGCGCTCCCGAACACGCCGAACACGGTTCCCCCGCTTCCGGACATCCCGACGCCGATCGCGCCGGCCTCACGGAGTCGGTCGAGCCATCGACCGATCGGGGGACAGAGACGAATCGCGGCGGGAGCGAGATCGTTGACCAGCAGCGCCCCGAGGGCGTGTCTCCATGCCCCCGTTTCACCGGCCAGTCCCGAAATCGCCCGCATCGTAGAGCCTGCCTCCGAACCCGTCAACGAATCCCGCAGCAGGTCGGCAACTCGGTAGACCTCTGCCGTTGCGACGGAAATCCCCGGGTTCACGAGCACGAGATCGAGCGCGGGGACCCCCGCCACGGGCGCGATCCGTTCGCCGATCCCGGTCACGAGCGCAGGCTCCGGTGCAAGGAAGTACGGCACGTCCGCGCCGAGCTCGAGGGCCAACGGCGCGAGCTCGGGGGGCACACCCCCCATCAGCCCCGGCAGCGCCGCCAGGACCGTGCCCGCGTCGCTGGAGCCGCCGCCGAGCCCCGCGCCGGCCGGAATCCGCTTGGAGAGACGGATCTCGACGCGCCCGGGCAGACCGTGCGCCGCGCGGAACGCCTCGATCGCCCGAACGACGAGATTGTCCGGTCCAGCGGTCACACCCGAGAGGGCCTTCGGTAGCGCGGCCTCGGCCGGGACGTCCACCACGAGCGCGACGCCCGGCTCCGCCGCGGCCCACCAGCGGAGCTCGATCTCGTCGGCCAGCGCGAGGGGCACGAAGAGGCTCTCGAGCAGGTGGTAGCCATCCTCTCGCAGGCCCGTCAGCCGCAGGCCGAGATTGACTTTGGCCGGGGCGCGGAGCGTGACGCTTCGGTCGGGCGCGGCTGCCCCGCTCACCGCCCCGTCTCGACGAAGCGCATCCGCAGCTCGTAGAGCAGCGAGTCGATCAGCTTCCGCTCTTCTTCGTCGAGGTTGCCCCGCGTCTTGTCCCGGATCATCTCGAGGGTGTCGATCGTCTGCTGCGCGACGAGCGGGTCGGGCGCGACCGTCTCGCCGGTCGCCGGATCGGGTACGGCCCCGAGCTGATAGAGGGCCGTGGTGCCCCGCGAAAGGACGAAGGTCGAGAAGTCGACCTTCGGCAGGCCCGTGTCTTCGTGATCGGCCATGACGTTCAGCTTGCCTCCGGAGGCGGGCCGGGCTTCGACGCTGCGCGGTCGAGCCGACCCATCTCACGATAAGCGTAGAGGAAGCGCTGCCCGACCGTCACGCACGATCCGACCGCCAGCACGACGAGGATCGGTTCGAGCCACCCGGTCAGGCTGCCGATCGCGAGGCCGCCGATCCGCTCGCCGCGCTCCAGCAGCCCGCCCGGCATCCGATCGATGAGCAGCTCCGCCCGCGCCTTCGCATACGAGGTGAGCACCGTCGCGACCAGGATCAGGGCGCACAGCGATGCCCATCCGATCGCCTCGCCCCGGACGTAGAAGATCACGAGGCCGAGCATGGCCAGGATGTCGACCACGCGATCGAGCGAGGAGTCGAGGAAGGCCCCGAAGCGGGTCGCGATCCCGAAGTGGCGCGCGACCACGCCGTCGACGAGGTCGAAGAATCCGCCGGCGACCAGCAGCAGGCCGCCGGTCATGAGCGCGCCCTCCGCGAACGCGAGTCCGGCACTGCCCGCGACGAGCGTGCCCAACACGGTCAGGGCGTCCGGCGAGATCGGCCGCCAGAAGAGAAAGGGGAAGACCGTATGGATCCAGCCGTCGAGACGGTGGCCCAGCTTCTCCTTGATCATGACCGCTGCAGCGAGAGGGAGAGCGCTCCGGCAACGACCGGCGCGCGCCGTCGGCTAGCCGCCGAACGACGTCCCGTCTCCGCCGAAGCCGCCGCCGCCCACGGTCGTCGGGCCACCGAAGGTCGATCCGGAGGACTCGGGCGCGGCTTCCGAAGCCGCGGCCGGCGCGGCCGGCGCCTCCGACTCGGCGCTCGCGCGCGCGGCCTCTTCTTCGGCCTCGAGCTCGGCTGCGGTCGTCATCTTCTCGGTCACGTCCGGCAGCGCGTCGAGATTCGCGTCGACGTCGGCCTGATCGACCCAGTCCCGACGGCCCTGGAGCCGTCGATCGAAACGCAGGCGTTCCACCGATTCTCGATCCATGTCTTCGTTCTCCGTAGACCCGTCGGAACGGCGCCGCGCGCGGGGCGTCCGGTTCGGCCCCGGCTCGGGCGGGGCAACGGGGGAATTGGGGCGCCGCAGGCTAGCAGCGACCGGGGGGAATCGTCCACCGATCGAGGCGTCGGTCCGCTTGCGGCCCGGCCGAGGGGAACCCCCGGCGGCGCGAGCGCGTCGAATTGACCGTCTTCCCGCGCGTGGATAGGCTGCGCCCCCGGAGAAACCGCCTTGCCGCCGATCGTCCCTTCCCGAAACCGAACCGCCGCACGCGAAGCCAGGCTGCGCGCCCCGCGGCCCCGATGGATGGCGCTCGCGACGACACTCGCGATGGCACTCGCGATGACACTCGCAATGAGCCTGGCCCTCGCCGGCTGCGCGTCGGACACCGCGACCTTCGAGGACGTGAAGCCCGCGGAGGAGCTCTACGCGGACGGGCTCGAGATCCTGAAGGGCCGACTCTTCCTCGGCATCTTTCCCAACACCGACTACGACGCGGCGATCGAGAAGTTCCAGGCGATCATCGACAACTATCCCTACAGCGAATACGAAGAGCGCGCCCAGCTGAAGATCGCGGACGCCTACTTCGACGACGACCGCTACGAAGAAGCCCTCTCCTACTATCAGGACTTCGCGGATCTCCATCCGCAGCACGCGAAGAACCCGTACGCCCTGCTGCGAGCCGCCCAGTGTCACTACAACCAGATCGTCTCGGTCGACCGCGATCAGAGCGCGACCTTCGAAGCGACGACGGCGCTCGAGAAGCTGATCCGCAACCACCCCTACGCGGAAGAGACCCGGGAAGGCGAGGAGATGATGCTCGAGCTGCGCACGCGGCTCGCCCAGAACATGCTCCACATCGCCGAGTTCTATCTCGAGCGCACCCACTGGCAGTCGGCCGCCGCGCGCGACCGCCGCGTGCTCGACGAGTATCCCGGTCTCGGCATGGATGCGAAGGCCCTCTACCGCCTCGGCGTCTGTCTCGAGAACATGCGCCGCGAGGACGAAGCGCTCCGCCTCTACCACGTCGTCGTCGAGAACTACTCGGAGACGTCGTCCGCCCGCCGCGCTCGGGCGAGGATCGCGCGCGCGGACTAGGCGCGGGGACTAGACGCGGGAACGTCCGGGGCGGCCTGCCTTTCCGGGGCGGCTCTCGACTTGTCCGGGGGGAGGTGGCATGCTCCGCGGCGGTTCGGGGTCGGAGTGCGTTTCCGGGGGGATCGCGATGGATCAGTGGCGACCGCAGCGTCCAACGGGGGGACCGGCGCCGTCGGCGGACGACATGACGACGGCGACGGTGCGTTCGACCGCGCGGCGGGTCCAGCTCGGCGCGATCGCGAGCGACCGCGAGATCCTGATGCTCGGCCGGCGGGCTTTCGCGCGCGGCGACGACGCAGCGGCCCGCGAGCAGCTCGACCGGCTGGTCGCCCACGGCGCGCGCTTCGCGGACGTCCACTACATGCTCGGCATGATCTGCGAGCGCGGCGGGGACCTCGACGGCGCGCTCGAACGCTTGCGAGAAGCGATCCGCCTGAATCCGTCCTACGTCGAGGCGCTGCTCGCCCTCGCGAGTCTGCACGAGCGCCGCGGCGAGTACGAACGGTCCCAGGGCTACGCCGAGCGGGCGAGCCAGCTCTGTCGCCCGAGCGCCGGCGGGCTCGACCCGACGACGCGCGGCAAGCTCGCCAACCAGCAGGCGGCGCTCGCCGATGCGCTGGTCGAGGCGGGCGAGCGCCGCGCCGCGATCGAGCAGTACCGCGGCGCGCTCGAACGCTGCCCGAGCTTCCACGACATCCGACATCGCCTCGCAGTCACGCTCCGCGAGGCCGGCCTGTC
>JBCCZJ010000203.1:0-8774 GCA_039187915.1 Myxococcota bacterium | reverse complement strand
TCGGCCGCCTCGCGATCGGCTTCTCGCCGCGCCCGATCGGCGGCGGCACGATCGCCGCGCTCGCGAGCGTGTCCGCCGCGCTCTTCGTCGGCTTCGGACAGGGATGGATCGCAACGCCGGAGCTCGCGACCGCCTCGATCGGTTTCTTCCTGGGCGGTGTCTTCCCCGTGATGATCGGCCTCGCCGGAATCGCGCTGCCCTCCCGTCCCGGTCTCGCGGTCGGCCTCGCCGGGGGACTCGGCTCGGTCGGCGGCTTCCTCGTGCCCTGGGTGAGCGGCGGCATCGCGCAGACGACGAGCCTGCCTTTCGCGCTCACGACGCAAGCCGCCTGGCTCGGGCTGCTCGTGGCGGGCGCCGCCATCGCCCATCTCCGTCTCCGCGAGACTCGCGCCGGGGCCTCACACGCCCACCCGGTCGTCACGGCGAGTCGACCGAAAAGCGGTTAGCGTCCCGGCGTGGACACCCCCGAAGAGCGCCCTCTCTCCATCGTCGTCACCGGCGCCAACGGTCAGCTGGGCCGCGCCCTGCTCGCCCGCCTCGCCGAGCAGGACCATGCGCAGGTCCGTGCGCTCGTCCGGTCGGACCGGGCCAGGGCGACGATCGAGTCCGAAGCGCTCTCGCCGGCCCCGGAGATCCGGATCGTCGACTACACGAGTCCGGGCGACATGGAAGCCGCCCTCGAAGGCGCGGACGCCGTCGTCCATCTCGTCGGCATCATCAAGGAGATGCCGGGGACCCGCTACGTCGAGGCCCACGAGCAGACCTGCCACGCGCTCGCGCTGGCGGCGAATCGCGCCGGCGTCTCCCGGATCGTCTACCTCTCGATCCTGGGCAGCGCCCCCGACTCCGAGAACGACTGCCTGGCCTCGAAGGGTCGTGCGGAGACGCTGCTCCTCGACGATCGGGTCGCGACGACGGTGATCCGGGTGCCGATGGTGCTCGGCGGGGACGATCCGGCGTCGGCCTCGCTGCGCCGCCAGGCCCAGGCGAAGAGCCTGCGCATGGTCGGCGGCGGGCGGACGCTGCAGCAGCCGATCGACGCGCGGGACGTCGTGTCCGCGATCCTCGCGGCATGCGTGGCCGCTCCCGGTCGCGACCTCGCCCTCGACGCCGGGGGACCAGAGTGCCTGTCCCACCGTACGCTCGTCCTGCGCGCAGCGAGGCTCTACGGCAACGAGCCGAAGATCTCGTCGCTGCCGCTCGGCCTCGCCCGCGCCGGCGTCGCGCTGCTCGACAGCGTCCTTTCGAACCCACCGGTCAGCCGCGCGATGTTCGAGATCCTTCAGCACGACGATCGCGTCGACCCGAACCCGTTCTGCGAGGCGCTCGGCATCGAGCTCACCCCGCTCGACCAGACTCTCGCGGACCACGTCGGCCCGTCGCGCGACGCCGCGAATCCCGAACCCGAGGAAGCATGAGCGAAACGCAAGCCCCGACCGGAACCGAAGGCGAAGCGACCACCGGACCGCGCAAGCCCGCGCTCTGGCAGACGCTGCTGCCCTGGGTGATCACGCTCGTCTGCTTCGGGTATCTCTACACCCGGCTGTCCGGCGCCGCCGCGCGCGATGGCCTCGGCCTCGTCGAGTACCTGGGCGGGATCTTCGGGCGCGTCGATTGGATCCAATGGCTCGCGCTGATGGTCCCCTACTCCGCGTTCTTCTTTCTGGTCGACTCCGCCGTCGTGTGGCGCGTCGTGTCCTGGTTCAACACGCCGATTTCCTACACGGGCATCCTCCCGATCCGCGGCAGCTCCTACATTCTCTCGATCCTGAACGAGCAGGTCGGCAAGGGCGCGATGGGGCTCTACCTGTTCCGTCGGTACGGCGTACCCGGCTGGGAAGTCGGCTCGAGCATGCTCTTCATCATGTTCTGCGAGTTCTTCTACCTGCTCTTCTGGGCGACGATCGGCTGGACCCTCCGACGCGAGGATCTCCCCGAGGTCTTCGGCCTGATTCCGGTGATCGCCGGCGGTGCCGCCCTCTTCCTCGCTGGTTGGATCTACTTCTTCCGCCGCGGCGATGCGCCCGCCGGCGCGGACGAAGAGGGCAAGGTCGCGTTCCGGGATCGGCCGCTCTTCAAGAGCTTCCGGGAAGCGGGACCGCGGAACTACCTGACGATCGTCGTCCTGCGCTCGCCCGCGCTGCTGGCCGCGGTCGTGGTCTATACCTATGCCCTCGATCTCTTCGGCGTCGAGGCGACCATGGGCCAGATGCTCGGCTACCTCCCGGTGATCTTCTTCGGCGCCGCGACGCCGGGTCCCATGCGCACGGTGGCGATCACGCTCTGGGTCGTGCTCTTCCCGGGCAACGAAGGCGAGATGGCCGCCTTCGGATTCGTCCAGCACAACTTCTTCATCTTCTTCAACGCCGCGATCGGACTGCTCTTCCTGCGGCGCGCGAATCGCGAACTCTTCGGCGAATCGACGGCCCCGGCCTCGACCTGAAACGCCGCGCCTCGCCCCCCCGGTTGCCAGGCGCGAGGCGCGAGCGGGAGGGGAAGGCCTCGAGCCGACGCCGCGAGCGCCTCCGCGCCGACGGCGGTGTACAAGCGCTCAGCCCTCGTCCTTCGTCTCTTCGCCGAGCGTGCGGAAGAGCGTCCAGCCGCGATCGACCATCGAGATCGCCGTCGAGCCGACGAGCGCCCAGCCGAAGAAGAGCACGAGCGGGTCGCCCGGCCAGGCGAGCCCGAGGCCGTCGCGCGTGGCCACGATTCCGAGGGGCACGAAATAGAGGATCCCGTTCCAACGCCCGACGAAGCTCGCCCGGAGCGCGCGGCCGGTCAGACTCTTCGAGTCCAGCATGTACTGCAGGAACGCCGCGATCACGAGGACCGGCAGCGCCAGGGGCACCTGGCCCGACTGCGCCAACGCGAAGAGCCCGAGGCTGACGAAGCTCGCGTCGGTCGCGTGATCGAGGAGGCCGCCGAGATTCGACGACTCACCGCGCGCCCGAGCCAGGCGCCCGTCGGCCACGTCGGTCGCGACGGCGCCCCAGAAGAGCAGGAGCGAGAGCCGCGGCGCACCGCCGACCAGCGCGCAGAAGAAGAAGGGCGCCGCGACGAGCCGGGACACCGTCAGCGCGTTCGACCAGGTGAGCCAAGGTCCGGCTAGGGCTGCCATTTCGGAATCCGATCGTAGATCCGGTTCCAGCCGAGACGCTCGAAGAGCTCCTCGACGCGTTCGCGATCCGCGCCGCGGTAGGCGAGGTCCGAGAGGCCCGGCTGCACGCCGGGCACCTTGCGGAGGACCGTCGCGAGATCCTTGGTCTTGAGGGCGCGCTCGCGATTCGCGGCGATCTTCTCGGCCATGCGGCGGGCGCCGCGGACGGTCACGTCGCCCCAGGCCTCGAAGTCGTCCGGCACGTTCTCGATCGTCTCGAACGCCTGCAGGACCGCGGCCGCCGACTTCGCTCCGATCCCGGGCACGCCGGGCAGATTGTCGATCGTGTCCCCGACGAGCCCCAGATAATCCGGGATCTGCGCCGGCGAGACCCCGAACTTCTCGCGGACCGCGTCCGCGTCGAAGGTCTTCTCCTTCGCCAGATCGTGAACCACCACGCGCCCGTCCTCCCGGACGAGCTGACACAGATCCTTGTCGGTCGTGAGGACCCGGGCCGAGCCCTTCCTTCGGACGACCTCGTCCGCGATCGCGCCGAGCAGATCGTCCGCCTCGTAGTCGTCGACTTCGTAGGTCGCGAAGCCGAGGGCGACCGAGATCTCGTGGCAGAGATCGAATTGCGGCTCGAGGTCGTCCGGCGGATCACCGCGCTGGGCCTTGTACTCCGGCTCGAGCTCGTTCCGGAAGCTGGTCATCGCCGCGTCGAAACAGACGCCGACGTGCGAAGGGTCTTCTTCCGCAGCGTATCGGATCAGCGTGTTCGCGAAGCCGTAGGCCGCGTTGCAGGGCGTACCGTCGTCCGCCGTCATCGACGGCAGAGAGTAGTAGGCGCGAAAGATGTACACGTGACCATCGAAGAGATGGACGAGCGGGCCCCCGCCGGTCGACTTCGAGGCGGCCCTCTTCGCGGTCGCCTTGCCCGCCGCCTTCTTCTTCGCCGCCCGTTTCGCCGCCAAGCCGTCCCTCTCCCGGTCGCGTGCGCCGCTAGGAGCGTTCGTCGAGCACGGCTTCGACGATCGTCTCGGCCGCGTGCTCGATCGGGATGTCCCGTTTCTGCCCGTCCCGCCGGCGCACGAACTCGAACACACCGTCCGCCAGACCCTTCGGCCCGATCGTCACGCGATAGGGGAAGCCGACCAGGTCGGCGTCCTTGAACTTCACGCCGGGGCGCTCGTCGCGATCGTCGATGATCACGTCGAGGCCGGATTCGGACAGCTTCTCGTAGAGGCGCTCGCCCGCCTCGTGGCAGTCGACGTCCTTCGGCTTCACGACCGTCACGCAGACCTCGTAGGGCGCGACGTTGACCGGCCAGCAGATGCCGTTCTCGTCGTGATTCGCTTCGACGACGGCGGCCAGGTTGCGCTCGAGGCCGATGCCGTAGGAGCCCATGATGAGCGTGACGGACTCGCCCTTCTCGTCCTGGACGGTCGCTCCCATCGCTTCGCTGTACTTCGTGCCGAGCTTGAAGATATGGCCGACCTCGAGGGTCTTGTAGACCTCGAGGGGCTGGCTGCACATCGGGCAGGCCTCGCCGTCCTGCACCTCGCGCAGGTCGAGCCAGCCCTTCACCTCGATGTCGCGCGCGACGTCGACGCCGCGCAGGTGGAACCCGTCCTCGTTGGCGCCGGTCACCATGTCCTTGCGGCCCTCGAGCGCCAGGTCCGCGATCACGAAGAGGTCTCCGCGGCCGACGGCACCGAGACTGCCGGGCAGGGCACCGAGCAGCTTCTTGATCTCGCCGGGCTCCGCGGGGCGCATCGACCGGGACTCGACCTGGTCGATCAGCTTCTGCTCCGAGAGCTGGTGATCGCCGCGCAGTAGGACGAGCACGTCCTTGTCGTCGATCTTGTACACGAGGGTCTTGATCTGGCGTTCACCGGCCGCGCCGCCGTCCATTCGGGCGAGATCGTCGATCGTCTTCACGCCGGGGGTCGGGAACTTCTCGGGCTCCGCGAGCCCCTCGCCGTCTTCGACGACGGGGATCGTGCTCTCGGCCTTCTCGACGTTCGCCGCGTAGCCGCAGCCGGCGCAGCCCGCGACCCAGTCCTCGCCCGCGTCGGTCGGCAGCATGAACTCGATCGACGTGTTCCCGCCCATCGCGCCGGAGGACGCCTCGACGGCGACGACGTCGAAGCCGAAGCGCTTGAACATCCGACGGTACGCTTCGAAGTGTCGGTCGAAGGCGTGATCGAGGCCGGCTTCGTCGAGATCGAAGGAGTACGAGTCCTTCATGGTGAACTCGCGCACGCGGAGCAGTCCGGACTTCGGCCGCGCCTCGTCCCGGAACTTCGACTGGAACTGGTACCAGATCTGGGGAAGCGACTTGTACGACCGCAGCTCCGCGGCGTGAAACGCGAAGATCTCCTCGTGGGTCATGCCGAGGGCGACGTCCGCCTCCTTGCGATCCTGGAGCCGGAACATCTCGTCGCCCATCGTGGACCAACGACCGGACTTCTCCCAGATCTCGCGGGGATGCATGCAAGGCAGCTGGAACTCCTGCCCGCCGATCTCGTTCATCTCGTCGCGGACGATCTGCTCGAGCTTGCGCAGCGAGCGAAAGCCCAGCGGCGTCATCGAATAGTGCCCCGCCATCAGCTGGCGCATGAAGCCGGCCCGCACGAGCAGCTTGTGCGAGATCGCCTCCGCGTCGGCGGGATCGTCACGCAGGGTGGGAATGAAAGCGCTCGACCAGCGCACGGCTCTCTCCTCTCCGTTCTCGCGACCCGGACCGGGCCGATGCGCTGGGGACAGCGCGCGCGGGGGGCGCGACGGTCCGGGACACCGCGACCGTCGGCGGAGAAACATAGCGTCTTCGCTCCCGCGACCGTCGCACGGGCGGCGGATGCGGGCGGCGCCCGGGCTACGGAGACGGAGACCGTCAGTGGACGTCGATGGAGAGATCGAGCGCGCGGGTCGCGAAGGCCGCCTGGATTTCCTGCACGCGCGGCCGACCCGCCTGGGAGATGGGCGAGCCGTCGAGGGCGCCGACCGGAACGAGCCCGGCCCGGGTCCCCGTCAGGAAGACGGCGTCCGCGGCGTAGAGATCGAAGCGGCCGAGGCTCCGCTCGCGGACCTCGAGGCCCAGCTCGCCGCCGAGCTCGAGCACGGTCCGGCGGGTGAGCCCTTCGAGGGCACCGTCGGTCACGGGCGGCGTCTCGAGCCGATCGCCGCTGAGCACGAAGAGGTTCGTGGCCGAGGCCTCTGCGACGAGACCCTGGGCGTTCAGCACGAGCGCGTCGTCTGCACCGCGCTGGTTCGCCTCGCGCTTGGCGAGCACGTTGTTCAAGTAGTTCAGGCTCTTCACGCGGGGGTCGAGCATGTCCGCGGCCGGGCGCCGCAGGCTCGACGTGACGAGCGCGAGGCCCCGGGCTTCCTTCTCCAGGTCGATGGCGATCGGACCGGCGGCGATGCACACGATCCCGGGCGTCGGGCAGGTCGCGGGGTCGATGCCGAGCGCGCCTTCGCCGCGGGTCACGATCAGGCGCAGATAGCCCTCCCGTCGGCCCCAGGCGCGGGTCGTCTCGCAGGCGGCCTCCCGCGCGGCCGCGAAGACGCTCGCCGGCCCGATTCCGGTCGCGAGGCCGGCGGTGGCGAGGCGCTTCATGTGGTCCTCGAGGCGGAAGATGCCGCGTTCGGTGACGCGGATGCCCTCGAAGACGCCGTCTCCGAACAGGAAGCCGTGATCGAGGACCGGCACGCGCGCCTCCCCGACCGGCCCGATCTTTCCCTCGACCCAAGCGATCGCGTCGCTCATCGGGCGCCTCCGGTCGGCGCACCACCGAGCCGCGCGCCCACCCGGGCCGCCGCGTCGAGGAGACGGCCTGCGACCTCGGATTCGCCGAGCTGATCGAAACGAGGGGACGAGGACGCCAGCGCCATCACGGCGACGAGATCCCGGGCGCCCGCGCCCGTTCCCTGCCAGACCGGCACCCCGAGGACGGAGAGCCCCTCGATCCACGCATCGCGGTTCAGCGCGTAGCCGCGCCGTCGGATCGCGTCCGACTCGCCCTCGCCGAAGCGGACCTGCCCCGGACCCGCAGGCGAGACCCCGAAGACCGCGTAGAGCTTGCCCGCCGCGGTCGGCGGCGCCGGGACGACGTCCCCCACGCCGGGGGCCGCGCGCAGGAAGCCGGGCCCCTCGACCTTGTCGAGCACCCGGAGACGATCGTGACGCAGGCCGACCAGGAAGACCGTCTCCCCGAACGCGCGGGCCTCCTCTTCGAGGATCGGCCGGGCGGCAGCGATCACGGGCTCCCCGCGCTGGGCGCCGATGCCCAGAGAGAGCAGGGCCAGGCCGGGGCGATAGCGGCCGTGTTCGTCCCGGGACACGACCTCGCGCTCGGCCAGCGAGGCGAGCAGGCGGTGGCAGCTCGACTTCGGCAGGTCGAGGGCCCGACCGATCTCGCTCAGGCCGACGGCGCCACCGGCCTCGTGGAGGTGGAAGAGCACGTCGAGGGCTTTGTCGACGGTGGCGGCTCCAGCCATGGCACGGGGTCTCCCGATCCGAATCTTCGAACACGTTCGCAAATCCAGCGCGCCGGATGAGCCGCCGCATCGGCTCCTTCGCGCTTCATGGGTCCATCATATAGATCAATGTTCCGATATATGAAACCCTGAAGCGCAGATGGACCCATCCGGGCAGCGCGCGCGGTCCCGATCAGCCCCGTCCGAGCGCGGCGAGCAGCGTCGTGTGGACCAGCTGGCGCGGTCGGCCGTCGGCCGAGGGGCCGATCTGGAAGGGCGCGAGCGTGCCGACCGCGGCCCGGTCTCCGACCGCGTGCTGGACCCAGGCGCCTTCGAGATCCGCATCTCCGTGCAGCGACGCGTCCCGCGCGCGACAGGCGAACTGGAGCACGACGGGCGAGGGCGGGAGCGCCCCGGCCGCCGCCCGCAGGTTGGCGCGGGCGCGGTCCGCGTCGGGCAGGGCGAACGCCAGCTGCGCGCCCCGCTCGAGGTCGGTCGGGATCGAGATCGAGCCTCGTTCGTCGTCGAGACCGATCACATAGCGTTCCAGGTAGTCGGTATCGCCCTCGTCCGTCTCGTCTGCAGCGTCGGCCTCGGCAGGGGTCGATCTCAGCCGCACCATCAACCGGTCGAGATGGGGCTCGACCGCCTCCTGCGCCTCGAGACCGAGCTGGCGCCGCACCCAATCGAGCGCCGGCTCGCCCTCGAGCTCGTCGACCCAGCGCGATCGACACTGGCCGATCCGGAGCCAGGGGCTCGCGAACCGGGTCGCGCCCGCCGCTCCCAGACGCCTGCCTCCGGCGGCGCCCCCCGGCACGATCACGCCCAGCGTCCCGCCCGCCTCGGCCGTCTCGCCGACCCAGGCGCGCGCCGGCGCACTCCCGGGCCCCGCCGCGGCGGCACCGGCGAAGAGCGCGCCCTGCAGCCGCGGCTGGAGCGTCGCGAGCCGCTCTTCCAGGGCGACGCCTTCGAGCGCGTCCGGGAAGAGCAGCACCAGATCCTCGGCCCCGACCGGGCCGCCGCGCGCCTCCTCGAGGACGTGCACCGCTTCCTCCAGATCGATCGCGCCCTGGCCGAAGACCTCGGATTCCAGCAGGAACGGAACCGGCTCGGGGGCGGGCGGGGCCGCGGCCCCGGCGCAGGGGGCCCCCCCGGGCCCGGGCCCCCCCCCGCCCCCCCCCCCCCCCCCCCCCAC
>JBCCZJ010000202.1:0-8851 GCA_039187915.1 Myxococcota bacterium | reverse complement strand
ACGAAGACGGGCTCTCCCTCGAAGAGACGAACGTGCTGCGGCTGCTCGGGATGCAGATCTCGGAGTTCCTCGCGGCCGATCCCGAGGTCGAGCGCCTGCTCGCGAGCGCGCAGGTGGGCGACGTCGAAGGCGTGGCGATGGACGGGGTCGGGACCCTCGACCTGCTCGACAGCGTCGACGGCGACGCAGAGATCGCCCAGGCGATCTGCGAGGCGGTCGCCGCCGAGGTCGAGCCGACGCGCGTGCTCGGCTCTGCGCTCCAGGCCGTCGCGACCCGGCTGCGCGCGGCCCCCGTCGCGCTCCATCTGGCGAATCCGGAGGGCAGCGAGCTCGTCCTGGAGGTCCAGGTCGACGGCGGCGTCGCGGAGGACCGGCCGCGCCTGGCGCTCGATCGCGGGCTCTCCGGTGCGGTGTTCCAGACCGGCCAGCTCGTGGCCTCGCCCGATCCCGATCAGGATCCGCGCTTCGAGGCGGCGGTGGACACGCCCGAGGACGGGCTCACGCGGCCCTTGCTCTGTGTCCCCATCCGGCTCCGGGAGAAGGTCGTGGGCGTGCTCCGGGTCTTCCTCGACGCCTGGGCGCCGGCCTCGCCGCGGACGGCGGAAGTCCTGGGGGCCGCCTTTTCGGCGGCCGTCCGCAACGTCCTCCTGTACCGTTCGCTGCTTCAGAGCATCGAGGAGGTCGCCGAGGCGCGGAAGAACGCCCGCGGCTGAGGGGCCTCGAGCCCACGATCGAGGGCGTCGCGCGGGCGACGCGCTCCGGAACCTGGAACCATGAAGCAGCTGGTCGACAAAGCGAAGGTCCTGATGGAAGCGCTGCCCTACATGCAGCGGCTGATGGGCAAGATCATCGTCATCAAGTACGGCGGCCACGCGATGACGGACGCGGCGCTCCAGGCTTCCTTCGCGGCGGACGTCGTGCTCATGAAGCACATCGGCGTCCGGCCCGTGATCGTCCATGGCGGCGGGCCGCAGATCGGGCAGACCCTCGATCGGATGGGGAAGCAGTCGACCTTCATCGACGGCCGGCGGGTGACGGACGACGAGACGATGGCCGTCGTCGAGATGGTGCTCGGGGGCAAGATCAACCGCGAGATCGTGCAGCTCGTCCAGCAGGCGGGCGGGCAGGGCGTCGGCTTCACGGGCAGCGACGGCGGGCTGATGCGCGTCGAGAAGAAGCTGATCGACGGGCAGGACCTCGGCCGCGTCGGCGACGTCACGCGCGTCGATCCCTACGTCGTCATGGCGGCGATGGACGCGGGGATGGTCCCGGTCGTCGCACCGATCGGCGTCGACGCGGACGGCCTGTCGTACAACGTGAACGCGGACGAAGCGGCGGGGGCGATCGCCTCGGCCCTCGGCGCGGAGAAGCTGATCCTGCTGACCGACGTCGACGGCGTGCTCGACGCGAAGGGCGAGCTGATCAGCGAGCTGACGACCGAGCAGTGCCGGAGTCTGATCGACGACGGCACGATCAAGGGCGGGATGATCCCGAAGATGGAGTGCTGCATGTCGGCGCTGCGCGGCGGCGTCTCGCGGACCCACGTCGTCGACGGTCGGGTCCAGCACGCGGTCCTGCTGGAGATCTTCAGCGACGACGCCGGCGTCGGGACGCTGCTGTTCTCCTGACGCCCGGGGGCGCGGGCCCCGGGAACGGCGCGAACCCGGCGTTCGCGGCCGAAACGCGAATCCCGCGTCGGGCGGGAGAAAGAGATCCGTCGGCCCCGGAACGAGCGGGCGCCGCGATTCGAGTGAGAGACGATGCCGAAGGATTTCCTGAGCGTGGCGGATTGGAGCGCCGACGACCTCTGGGCGATGGCGGACCGGGCGGCGAGCCTGCGAACGGCCCACCGTGAAGGCCGGCACGAGCGCACCCTCGAAGGCAAGACGCTCGCGATGTACTTCGAGAAGCCTTCGCTGCGCACCTACGTGACCTTCGAGGCGGGCCTCTCCCAGCTCGGGGGGCACGGCATCCTGCTCAAGCCCGAACAGATCGGGATCGGCACGCGCGAGACTGCGCCGGACGTGGCGCGGTCGCTCTCGCGCTGGGTCGACGGCCTCATGGCGCGCACCTTCAGCCACGCGCTCGTCGAGGAGCTCGCGGCCGAAGCGACGATCCCGGTGATCAACGGGCTGACCGACGCGCTGCATCCCTGTCAGGCGATGGCCGATCTCGTGACGATCGCGCAGTACATGAAGCCGCAGGACGCCGTGGTCGCGTACGTGGGCGACGGCAACAACGTCGTCCACTCGCTGATCCTGCTCGCTTCGGTGCTCGGGCTGCGGCTCCACGTCGCGACGCCGGAGAGCCACCGGCCCGACGCCGGGGTCCTCGCGCGCGCGCGCGCGCTCGCGCAGGCGAGCGGCGCGGAGCTCGTGCTCGGTGAGGATCCGGTCGCGGCCGTGCGCGGCGTCGACTTCGTCTACACCGACACCTGGACCAGCATGGGGCAGGAGGAGGAGGGCGCCGCGCGCCGCGAGATCTTCCGCGACTACCAGGTGAACGACGCGCTCCTCGCCCACGCGAAGGACGCGAAGGTCATGCATTGCCTTCCGGCCCACCGCGGCGAAGAGGTCACCGACGCCATCCTCGACGGTCCGCGCAGCATCGTCTTCGACCAGGCCGAGAATCGGCTCCACGCCCAGAACGCCGTCCTCGAGTTCCTGCTGACGCCCAGAACGCCGTCCTCGAGTTCCTGCTGACGCGCTGACCCGTCGCCCTCGGCGCGTCGAACCGGGGAGAATCCCCGAGGAGACGGTCGACCCCGGACTGTCGCGCGCGTGTCCGCGGGCCGACGTCCGCTCGGGGGGCCACGGGATGGGCCGTGCGATGCACGCTGGACGACGAGGACGGCCCAGGGGCCGTTTGAGCCGCGTTTCCCCGAAGGGCCCGACCGTCCACTCCGCTGCGCCCGGAAAGTCCTGCAAGAACACGCTTGTTGCTCACTCTTCGCCGCTCGTCGGCCGAGAAGAGGAGAGGCGAGGCGCGTCCGTCCCGGGCGTTCCCTGCACGAAGCAATGGAGTGGGGTCTTGGGACAGGTCCCGGATCAGAACGATTGGGTCCTCGCACTCGCGCCCGGGTGCGACGCGGAGCAGCTCGTCCAGAGCGCTGCGGAGGGATACCTGTTCTCGCGGATCGACGGCGCCACGCCCTGGCGTCTGTTGCGGGAGATCGGCGGCATCCCGGCCGAAGAGGTCGACGCGACGCTCGCGCGCTGGCTCGAGGAAGGGGCCCTCGAAGTCGTCGGCGGCAAGGCGCAGCCCCGGACCGCCAAGCCCGCCGCCGAGGCCCCGCCCGTCGATGCTGCCGAGGCGCCGCCCGTGCCGTCCTTCGCGATCGACGAAGGCGCGCTCGACGACGGCCTCGACATCGATCTCGACGTCCAGCGTCGGATCCTCGAGTACGAAGCCTCGCTCGGTCGGCCCTATCACGAGCTCCTCGGCGTCGCACCCGGTGCGAAGCCGAAGGACGTGAAGAAGGCCTACTTCAAGCTCTCCAAGGAATTCCATCCCGATCGCTACTTCCGCAAGCGGATCGGGGACTACGGTGAGCGCCTCGACCGGATCTTCAAGAAGGTCCTCGAGGCGCACGAGATCCTCTCCGATCCGGAGCTCTGCCAGGTCGAGAACCAGCCGAGCGCCGCTCCCGTGCAAGCGCCGCCGGTGGACGCCGCGGTCGCGCCCGGGAAGCCGGCGGAGAGCGCCGCGGCGAAGCCCGGAGGCGCCGAACGCCCGCCGGCCAAGCCGCGTCCGCCGACCAAGCTCGAACGCTTGAAGCAGCGCATGCCCTTCAAGATCAACCACGCGGCGATCCAGGCGCGCCGTCAGCAGGCGGACGAGATCTTCCGCGCCGCGCAGTCCTCTCAGCAGGCCGGCCGTCTCGGAGAAGCGGAGGCGAGCATCCGCATCGCGATCAGCTTCGACCCCGCCCGCTCGGAGTTCAAGGAAGCGCTCGGCTCGCTCAAGATCGCCGCTGCCGGCGCCCGCGCCGCGAAGCTGCTCGAGAAGCCGTCCGAGCGCATGAACGACAGCGAGCTCTTCGAAGCGCTGCGCCTGCTCGAGGACGTCCTGCCCTACCGCCCGCACGATCCCGAGCTGAACGAGCGCGCCGGTCGCATCTGCCTGCGTCTCGAGAAGTTCGACGAGGCCCGCGAGTACATCGAGACGCTGCTGATCCGTCAGCCGGAGTCTGCGTCGGCCTACACGATGCTGGGCAAGATCCACAAGGAGAGCGGAGAGCTCGAGGAGGCGCTCCGCGCCTTCGAGACCGCGCTCAAGTTCGATGAAGACGATTTGGAAGCACGACGGGCGCTGGCCGCCGTGCGAATTGGAGCGCACGACGCTGCGCACGGAGGGATGACCTCATGAGCCGAGTGATCGGAATCGATCTCGGAACGACCAACTCCTGTGTGTCGGTGGTCGAGAACGGCCAGTCGACCGTGATCCCGAATTCCGGGGGGTACAAGACGACGCCCTCGATGTTCGGCATCTCCCAGGACGGCAAGCGGCTCGTCGGTCACCTGGCCAAGCGCCAGGCGATCACGAACGCCCGGAACACGATCTTCGCGGCGAAGCGCCTGATCGGGCGCCGCTTCGACGATCCGGAGGTCCAGAAGTCGATCGACCTCTGCCCCTACGAGATCGTCCGTGGCCCGAACGACGATCCCCGCATCAAGATCGGCGGCAAGACGTTCACCTGCCCCGAGATCAGCGGGATCATCCTGCGCGAGATGAAGCGCGTCGCCGAGGAGTACCTCTCGGAGACGGTGCAGGAGGCGGTGATCACCGTCCCGGCCTACTTCAACGACACCCAGCGCCAGTGCACCAAGGACGCCGGCAAGATCGCCGGCCTCGAGGTGCTCCGGATCATCAACGAGCCCACGGCGGCGGCGCTCTCCTACGGCATGAACCGCCAGGGCGACGAGAAGATCGCGGTCTACGACCTCGGCGGTGGCACCTTCGACATCTCGATCCTCGAGATGAGCGACGGCGTGATCGAGGTCCTCGCGACCTCGGGCAACACGTTCCTCGGCGGTGAAGACTTCGACCGACGGATCGTCCAGCACCTCGTCGAGTGGTTCGAGGAGGCCGAGGGCATGGACCTGCGCGGCGACACGATGGCGCTCCAGCGCCTGAAGGACGCCTCGGAGAAGGCGAAGTGCGATCTCTCGATGCGCGACGTCGTCGAGATCAACCTGCCCTTCATCGCCAGCGACGCCGAAGGGCCGCGCCATCTGAACTACGAGCTGACGCGCGAGAACCTCGAGAACCTCGTCCACGACGTCGTCGAGGGCACGCTGAAGAGCGTCGAGCAGTGCTGCGTCGACGCCGGCGTGCAGGCCCAGGACATCGACCAGGTCGTCCTGGTCGGCGGCCAGACCCGCATGCCGCTCGTGCAGAAGCGCGTGACCGAGTACTTCGGCAAGCGCCCGCACAAGGGCGTCAACCCGGACGAGGTCGTCGGCCTCGGCGCGGCGGTCCAGGCGGCGGCGCTGCTCGACAGCGACAACGACATGCTGCTGCTCGACGTGACGCCGCTCTCCCTCGGGATCGGCACCTACGGCGGACACTTCGCCCGGCTGATCGAGCGCAACACGACGGTTCCGGTCAGCAAGGGCCACATCTTCACGACCACGCGCGACGACCAGTCGGCGGTGAAGATCCGGGTCCTGCAGGGCGAGAGCGACATGGCGGCGGAGAACGACCTGCTCGGCGAGTTCGTCCTCTCGGGCATCCGTCCGGCGCCCAAGGGCGAGCCCGAGATCGAGGTCAGCTTCGACATCGACGCCAACGGCATCGTCTCCGTGTCCGCCCGCGACCTCGCGACCGGCAAGGAACAGTCGATCACGGTCTCCTCGACCGGCACCCTCAGCGATGCCGAAATCGACGAGATCATCGAAGAGCACGATCTCTACGAGGTCCAGATCAAGGACTGATCCTCTCGCCGAGAGGATCCGCCGATCGAACGCGACGCAACTGCCCGCGTGCCAGGGACGGCCGATGACGCAAGCGAACGAAGAGAAGGTGGCGACGCTGCTCCAGCAGGGTCTCGAGTCCTACGGGACGGGAGACGTCGCGCGGGCCTTCATGCTCTGGAACGAAGTGCTCGAGCTCGACCCCGGAAACGAGGAAGCGCTCGACTACATGCGCGACGCCGATCGGCGTTCGAAGCCGCGGGGCGACTCCGCCGACGGCGTGGTCGCGATCGTCGAGGATGCGCGTCGTCTGGCGCACACCGAAAACGAAGAAGCGGCGCTCGAGCTGCTGACCAGCATGGCGACCGGAGGTCCGATCGAAGGCGAAGCCATGATCGAGCTCCTGCGGGCGCGTCTCTTTCGGCACTACCAGCTCCAGCTCGGTGACCTGTCGCAGATCCCGCGCGTGTCGGGGGAGGGCGGCGACCTGCAGGCCCGCAACCTGCCGACCTCGGCGGGCTTCCTGCTCTCGATGGTCGACGGAGTCACGCCGCTCGTGGATCTCATGAGCGTCTCCGGCATGGACCGCTTCGAGGCGCTCCGATCCATCCACCGCATGCACCAGGCCGGCATCCTGGAGTGGGACTGACCCATGGGCGCTGAAGAGATCTCGCTACTCGGCCACCTCGATGCCCCGATCCTGGTCGGCGACCCGGACGGCTGCATCGTCTACGCCAATCCCTCGTTCCGCGAACGCTTCTGCCAGATCTCCGGCGATCCGGTCGGAGAGCCCCTCGCGATGGTCTTCGGCGGCGGCGCGCGCGAGGTGGTGTTGACCGCGACCGCGCAGGTCCTGCAGCGCGGGCAGCCCTCGCGCCTGCAGATCCGCGAGGGCGGCCACGCCTACACGGGACTGTGTTCGCCGATCGAGGCCGAGGACGATCGCGTCGGCGTCGTCATGGTGATGCTCGAAGAGCACTCGAACGAGGAGCACCTGACGAGTCTGGCCGACGAGCTCGGGGAGCCCCTCGCGGACGCGCTCCAGGCGATGAGTACGCTCAGCGCCGAGCTCGACGGTCGTTTGAACGATCGTCAGCACCAGCTGATGACGGCCAGCCTGCACCAGCTCGAGACGGCGCAGAAGTGGCTGCGCGAGCTCGCCGTGGCGCTGCGCGGCGGCAAGGCGCAGCAGGGGCGGTTCGACGTGTCGAGCTCGATCCTGCGCGTGACCGAGCGGATCTCCCAGGAGATCCCGTCGAGCGTCGACCTCGAAGTCCTCATGCCGCCGAACCTGCCCCGCGTCTCCGGCGCGACGGTCGTGTTCGAACGACTGCTCTCGCAGCTCGTGCGACAGCGCGTCGACGAGTCGCGGCCCGAACAGCCGATCACCGTGCTCGCGCGCACGATCGGAGGCGATCGCCCGACCGGCGTGCTCGTGTCCGTCGTCGACGTGCCCGAGCCCGACCGGCGCGGACCGACCGGGCATCCGCCCGAGAGCGTCCAGCAGGGCGTGGCCCAGATGGGCGGAGAGGCCGTGTGCGTCGAGGACGGCAGCCTCGGTCGCGTGACCTCGATGCGGCTGGCGGTCTCGAGCGCCTGAGCCTCGTCGGCCCGCGCGACGGACTATTCTTCGCCGCGATGCTTCGGTCGCGTTCGACGCCGTCTCGCGCCTCGCTATTCCGGCTCGGTCTCCTGATCGGCGGGGTGCTCGCGCTCGCCGCGTGCGGCGACGATGCGGACGCGCCCGAGCCGGCTCCGCCGCTCTGGCCGACCGGCGATCTCGTGGCGGTCGCCGCCGCGAGCGAGGGCCGGGTGCTCGTCGCGACGCGCGACGGCACGATCCTGCGGAGCACGGACGCGGGCGGCCTCTGGTCGCGGGGGCAGGAGCCACCGACGGAAGCGCTGTCCGATCTCGCGATGGTCGACGCGGAGCGTGGCTGGGCGGTCGGGCCCGGCACGATCCTCCACACCGAGGACGGCGGGCGACGCTGGACGCGTCAGCGCCTGCCCGGGCAGACGCGGGACTGGCCCCTCGTCGGCGTCGCCGCGATCGATGCCGACCGCGCGGTCGCCATCGCGCGGGACGGCCGCTGGCTCGTGACCGTCGATGCGGGCGGGCTCTGGCGCCTGCCCGAGATCGAGGTCGACCCCGAGGTGCCCGCCCCCGCGCGGCTCGCGGCCGTCGACTGCCAGGCGACGCCCCGGCCCCGCTGTTGGGCGGTCGGAGATCGCGTGGTCGCGATCGATCCGGTCGAGGGCACCTGGGCGGCGCGCGGGATCGCCGATCCGGCGGGCCTCGCGCCCTTCCTCTTCCGCGCCGGCGGCGTCGATCTCGGGACGGAGGACGCGGAGCGCCTTCGCGAGGCCGCGACGCGCCTGGCGCGCCGGGCGGTCCGGTGGACGGTCGAGGCGACCGTGACCGCCGAGGAGCGGCGGCGATTCGCCGAGGACGAGGATCCGAGCGCGCTCTTCGATCGGATCGAAGCGCGCGTGGGCGAGGTCGTCGGGCTGCTCGAGAGCGTGGGAGTCGAGCGCGACCGCATCACCCTGCTCGGCGCGCCGCCGTGGGGCTACGAGGAGCACCTCGACGACGACCCCGGCTTCCTCGATCGCTACTGGGCCGGTCGCCTCGCGCCGGTGCCGTCGGCGTCGGTGCGGGCGCAGGAGCGCGTCGAGCTGCGCGCCGTGCTCGTCCGCGAGGACGGGCTCGTCGCGGCGGACGATCGGGGCCGGATCTTCGAAGGGGAGGGCGAGGTCGCGCCGCTGGCCGGCGGTGTGCGCGCCTTCCCCCACGCGCTGCTCGACCTGGCGCGCGCCGGCAATCGCGTGCTCGCGGTCGGCCGCCAGGGCGGCCTCTTCGTCGGTCGTCCCGAGCGGGGCCGGCTCGCTTTCACCGCTGCCCCGATCGGTCCGGGCGGTGGCGTCTTCGAGACCTT
>JBCCZJ010000201.1:0-8900 GCA_039187915.1 Myxococcota bacterium | reverse complement strand
GCGCGGAGGTCCTCGTCGCGACCGAACACGATCGGATCGTTGACCCGCGGCCGGCGATCGAACGCGCGGCCCTGGGACACACGCTGGTGTCGATCACGGGCGTCGAGGCGACCGCAGCCTTCCTCGGCGCCGACACGCCGGACGGCACGATCCACCTGAACGCGTTTCCCATGCGGCCGGAGCCGAAGCAGTTCCGGGGCGGCGCCGTGCCGCAGATGGAGGGCCGACGCCTGCGCGACGTCCTCGCCGCGCTGCGCAGCGGCCCGACCTCCCCCTTCGTCCAGCTCAACCATCCGCGGGCCGTCGGCGAAGAGAAGATGGGAGACACGTATTTCGATCACCTGAGCTTCGCCGGCGGCGGATACGATCCGACGCTGGCCCTCGGCGACGCGCCCAACCAGGTCCTGCTCGAGGCGAGCCCCGACCACGGCGGCACCGATCTCGACTTCCATGGCGTCGAGCTCGCGAACGGGACGGACATGGTCCGCTACCGCCGCGTGCGGGCGGACTGGTTCTCCCTCCTGCTCCAGGGCGAACGCATCACCGCCAACGCGAACAGCGATTCCCATCGACTCGGGGTCGTCGTCGGACTGCCGCGCACGTACGTCGAGACGGAGGACGACCGCCTCTCGGCCTTCGATCCCGACGCGCTCCTCGAGGCCCTTCGGCAAGGGCGCGCCTGGGGCACGACCGGCCCCCTGCTCCACGTCCATCTCGAGCGCGCACGGATCGGCGGACTCCACGAGGGCGACCGAGGGACCCTCCACGTCGGCGTCGAGGCGGCGCCGTGGATCCCCGTCGCCGAGTGGCGCGCCTACGTGAACGGCGAGCTCGTCCATCGTGGTCCGATCGCGGCCGGCGAATCGAGAGCGCTCCCTCTGGCGTTCGCACGCGACGCTTTCGTCACCGTCGAGGTCGAGGGCCCCGCCGAAGGACGTTATGCGGAGGCGCTCCCGGGATTCACGCCCTTCGCCTTCACGAACCCGATCTTCGTCGACGTCGACGGAAACGGGCGCTTCGACGCCCCCGGTCTCCCGGACGATCTTCCGTCCACGCTCACCGACCCGGACCGCGCCGACTGATCCCTTGCCGACGCGCACCCGGTGCGCACGAGGAGACGCCGTCCCGATGGCGAACGCGCCCGCTCCCGCTTCCGGTCTCAGGCTCTGGGGCATCGGCACCGGCCGGACGATGCGGCCCCTCTGGCTCTTGAACGAGCTCGGGCTCGAGTTCGAGCTGCGCCCGATCCTCACCCGGACGGCCCGCATGGACGAGCCCGAGTTCGCCGCGCTATCGGGCCGCAGGAAGATCCCCCTCTTCGAGCACGACGGCTTGATGATCGGCGAGAGTGCCGCGATCTGCCTCTACCTGGCCGACCGCTTCCGCGATCACGGCGTCTTCGCCCCCGAGCCGGGCACGCGGGAACGCACGCGCCACGACGAGCTCGTCTTCTTCACCATGATCGAGATGGACGCGATCCTCTACACCATCCGCCGACACGACGGTCTGCCGGAGGTCTACGGACGCTCCGAGGTCGCCGTAGAAGCGGCGCGCGCGTACTTCGTGCGCTCCGCCGGCGAGTTCGAGCGCCGTCTGGACGACGATCGGCCCCACTTGATGGGCGATGACTTCACGGTGGCCGACCTGATCGCCAAGACCTGCCTCGACTGGGCGACGCTCGTCTGCCGGATCGAGCTTTCGGAGCGGCTCGCCGCGTACAGCGCCCGGCTCGCCGCCCGCCCCGCGTTCGGTCCCTCGACCGCACAGAACTTCCCCCCCGAAGCGATGGCCGCACTCGCCGGAAAGGCGCCCGAATGAAGACGCTCGTCCTCCTCCTCGCGCTCGGATTCGCGATCCTCGGCTGCGCCACGCCCCAGGCGCCCGCCCCGGGCGCCCCCGGCCAACCGAAGGTCGTCGCGAGCGACGACGACCCCCTCACCGCAGCCTTCGCGGAGCTCGTCGCGCGCCTCCGGTCGGTCGAGCACGACATTCGGAACCAGCCGGCGTACGGCGACGAGCAGGAGCGGATCGGCGGCTACCGCCACCTCCTGCGCGCGGTCGCGAAGGGCCTCGAGGCCGAGGTCCGACAGGACCCGGACTATCCCTATTTCCGGATCCTCGACTGGTGGCTCCGCGAGGGCGGTGACAACCCGGACCAGCGCTACGCCTTCTCGCCGATCCGCGGCGGCGCGGCCTACCGCGTCTGGGGCGAGCTCGGCTCCGCCGCTCGCGTGGAGCTTCAGATCTACGCGGGACGCCCGTGGGACGGCACGGGGCGGAGCGCCGGCTACCTGACCTTCGAGGAGATCGAGCTCGCGCCCGACGGCTCCTTCGAGATCTGGTTGACGCCCGAACGCCGCGCGGGCAACTGGCTGCGCAACCCGCCGGAAGGCACCACGCTCTTCGCCCGGCACGTCTACGATCGCTGGGACGACCGACCGACAGGCGACATCCACATCGACCGCATCGGATTCGAGGGTCGGCGCCGACCACCGGAGACCGAAGCGGAGCTCGCCGCGAAGATCCGCGCGGCGAGCGCGCTCTTCGAAACGACCGCACGGACCTGGCCCCGCTTCGTCCAGCGACGCTACGTCGAGGGCGGTCCTGCGAACGCGGTTCGGCCACCCTACGACACGTACAGGCTCGGCGGCGCGCGAGGGCGCTGGATGAGCGGAGGCTACTTCGAGCTGGCGCCCGGCCAGGCGCTGCTCGTGCGGATGCCGAAGACGGCGGCCAAGTACCAGGCGATCCAGCTGGCCGACCTGTGGATGGCGTCCCTCGAACACGGGAACCAGGTATCGAGCCTGACCTCGACGCAGTCGGTCGTTTCGGACGATGGGGCCTACTGGTACGTGATCGCCAACGAGGATCCCGGACATGCCAACTGGTTGGATGCCGGCGCCCTCCGGCGCGGCACGATCCTGATCCGCTGGGACGGCGTCGAAGGCGCGCTCGACGAGGACCAATTCCCCTCCGCGACGTTGGTCGCGCTCGAAGATGTCCCCGACCGGATTCCCGGCGTCCGCCCGGTCACCGAGGCGGAGCGGGCGGCCACACGCGCGACGCGCCGCGGCCACCTCCAACGCCGGGCGCACCGCTAGCGGCCGCGCGCGCGGCCACTCCACTCGCAGGCGCGAGCCGAGCCGCACGCGGCATCGAAAAGAGCCGAACGCAGCGCCGGCGAGCGCCGCACGCGACATCGGTAGGCGCCGCACGCGGCATCGGCAAGCGCCGCACGCGGCGTCAGCAGCAGCCGCCTGCGGCGGGCTCGTTCCGGACGCCCTGCTCCGCGAAGACGTCCGGGGCCTCACAGCCCGGGAAGAGTCCCAGGTGCGTCGTGCCCTCGCCGACCACGTCGAAGTACGGCGCGAAGCGCGTCTCCCGAAGCATCGCGAGCGTGTTGCCGCAGACAGGAAACACCCGACCGGCCTCGATCGTGTGCTCCGCGTCGAGCACGAAGACCCGCTCCATCCCTTCGATCCCGCCGCGGTAGATCACCGCCTGACCGTAGTCCTCGCAGGCCGTCTCGAGCCCTTCGAGCTTGAAGAGCCGGGTCGTGATCGACGCGAAGCGGATCGGATCGACCTTGGCGGCGAGCTCTGCGTCGACGATGCCCAGCCGTCGATGGTCCACGACCCGGGCGTCGGCGAAGCCGGCCGCGGCCGTGATGCGGTGGAAATCCGTCCAGTAGAGCGCGCCCGAAAGGCATTCTCCGTAGAGCACCGGGTCTTCGACCAGGGCCTGCGGAACGCGCCGGTCTGCATAGACGTCCGAAAAGTAGAGCTCGCCGCCGGGGCGCAAGAGCCGGTGGGCCGCGCCGAAGACGGCGGGCTTGTCCGCGCAGAGGTTGATCACGCAGTTCGAGATGATCAGGTCGAAGGTCTCGGGCTCGAGGTCGAGCCGATCGAGGTGTTCGAGCTCGCCCTCGACGAAGCGCGTGTTCGGCTCGGCGTAGCCGAAACGGTCGGCGTGCCAGGACGCGTGTCGCCGCGCCACGTCGAGCTGGGCCTTCGTCATGTCGACGCCGACCACTTCGCCTTCGGGTCCGACCAGCTTCGAGAGCGCGAAGACGTCGCGACCGGCACCGCATCCGAGATCCAGCACCCGGAGCCCCTCGAGCGCGGTCGGAATCGCGAGTCCGCAGCCGTAGTAGCGGGACATCACCTCGTCGTGCACGGCCGCGAGCGCCGCCTTCACGTGGGGGCTGGGCGCCTCCGCCGTCGTACAGGCGTCCGTCCGCAGATCCGCGGTCGACTGGAGCGTTTCGCCGTAGTAGCTCTGGACGTTGGACGTGACATCCATCAGGAAAGATCCCTCCCGAGTGCACCGCGAGCGCGGGCCTCGCCCAAGGGTACGTCCGCCATCCCGTTCCGGTAACGGGCGATGGAACGAAAACGGCCGTCCCCTCTTCCGAGGAGACGGCCGTCTCGTCGTCCTGTCCGGACCTGGATCAGTCGACGCCGACCACGAACGAGACGCTCGTGGTGCCGGAACCGCCGATGTTCAGGGTCTGGAAGTTCTTGGCGCCCTCGACCTGGTAGGCCCCGGCCTGGCCGGTCACCTGCAGATGGGCATCGAGGACCTGCCGGCAGCCGGTCGCGCCGACGGGATGGCCCGCGCCGATCAGACCGCCCGACGGGTTGATCGGGTGCTTTCCGTCGATCTCGAGCCAGCCTTCCTCGACCGCCTTCCAGGACTCGCCCGGGGCGGTGATCCCGAAGTGGTCGATCGCCATGTACTCGGAGGTCGTGAAGCAGTCGTGGGTCTCGATGCCGTCGACGCCGTCGACGCCCTCGATGCCCGCCCGCTTCATCGCGTTCGTGACCGTGGAGCGCACGTGCGGCAGCACGTACTGGTCGTTGGCGCTCTCCGCGACCTTGTCGTCGAACTTGAGCCGCGCCGTGTTGTGACCCCAGCCCTTGATCCGCGGGATCTCCGAGAGCTTCTTGCCGACGCCCTTCGCCCACTTCTCCGCGTAGTCGCGGCTCGCGAGGAAGATCGTGACCGCCCCGTCCGTGACCTGGGAGCAGTCCGAGATCCGGATGCGTCCGCCGATCGCGGCGTTGTCGTCCGTCCGGACGAGCGCATGGTCCTTGTTCATGTACCAGGTGCGCGTCTGGGCGTTGGGGTTCAGCTTCGCGTTCGCGTAGTTGATCTTCGAGATCTCGGCGAGATGCTCGTCCTTCAGGCCGTAGCGCTTGTCGTACTCGTCTCCGAGCCGACCGAAGAGCTTCGGGAACGGGGCGTCGATCCCCTCCGCCTCTTCCTCGAACCACGCAGCGGTCCCGAGAAAGGTCCCGCCCTTGCCCGAGTCGACCGTCTTCATCTGCTCGATGCCGACGACGGCCTGCAGGTCGTAGCGACCGGCCTCGATCTCCGCCGAAGCGGCGAGGAGCGCGATCGAGCCCGAGGCGCAGGCGGCCTCGTGGCGGCTCGTCGGCAGCCCCGAGAAGGCCGGGTCGACCTCCGTGAAGAACGCACCGAGGTGACCCTGCATGCAGTAGAGCTCGGCGGCGAAGTTGCCGACGTGGGCGCTCTCGATCTCCTCGGGCGCGATCTCACAGGCCTCGAGGGCACCGTGAACGCTCTCGCGCATCAGGGCCGAGAAGTGCTTGTTCTCCTTGGTCCAGTTCCGCGCGAAATCCGTCTGGTAGCCACCCAGCACGTAGACTTCGGATCCAGCAGCCATGTCATTTCCTCCTGGGGCGCTCGGCGAACGGGCTCGCCGAACAGTCTAGTTCAAATCCGCGTTCACTCGGCGACGAAGAACTTGCCGACGTTGATGCGGGTGTGGTTGAAGAAGCGCTTGGGCTCGCCCGTCCGGGCGGCCTCCGCGAGGGCCGCAGGGACCTCGAGGCCGGCTTCGGCGATCATGTCGACGGTGGTCTGGGCCCCGAGGGCATCGACGAGGACCGAGGGCGGCGCCACGTTGAAGCCCATGCCCATGATCCGGTCGATGCCGTCGATCGTCTCCGTCACCTCGCCGACGCGCTGGAAGGCGTAGGCGACGTAGCCGGCGATCACCTTGCGGGCGGCCTTCGCGTGCTCGCCGTCCGCATTCGCGAAAACGGCCATGCCTTCCTTGTACCGTCCGTCGCGGTGGAGCGCGGCGACCTGGTCGATGTACCCGAGGTCGGGCAGCTTGATCTCGTCGATCGGCGTGTAGTCGCCGCTGGCGGGATCGAGGACCAGGCGGGTCTTGCCGTCCTTCTTGAAGAATCCGCCGCCGGACTTGTTGCCCAGGACGCCCTTGTCCATCAGCTTCGCCATGTAGGCGGGCAGCTTGTTCGTCTCGCGAGCCTCGTCATTCGCGTCGGTCGTGTTGTCGTAGACGTTGTCGACGATCGCACGATGGATGTCCCAGCCGACGAGGTCGACGGTCGCGAGCGGCGTCATCGCGCGCCCGGTGTAGGGCCCGACCAGTTTGTCGGTCAGCGCGACCCCGATCTGCTCGGCCAGCTGCGCGACCTCGTTCATGACCTTGAAACCCACGCGGTTGCCGGCGAAGGCCGGCGTGTCCGACGTACGGATCATCTCGCGGCCGAGCAGGATCGTCGAGTAGGCGTCGATGAAGTCGACCAGCGCGGGATCCGTGTCGTCTCCGGCGATCAGCTCGGTCCCGACGATCACGTTCGGAGGGTTGAAGAAATGGAGCCCGAGGAAGTTCTTGCGGAACGAATCGGAGCGCCCTTCACAGAGCTTGTTGATCGAGAGACCGGACGTGACGGTCGCGACGATCGATTCATCCGAACGCGCGGCCTCGACCTTGTCGAAGATGTCCTTCTTCAGATCGAAGTCTTCGGTCAGCGCTTCGAAGATCAGGTCGGCCCCGGCACAGGCGCTCGCCAGATCGTCGTCGTAGCTGCCCGTCCGCGCTCGGTTCGCGACCGTGGGCGAGCGGACCTGTTTGATCGCCGCGGCGAGGCCATCCTCGGCCTTCTCCTTCGTGCGAGCGAGGAAGGTCACTTCGGGGACGGCTTGGGTGAAGAGCGCGGCGCTCCCGTATCCCATCGTGCCGTTCGCACCGAGCACGACCACGCGCTCGATCTTGCGGCTGGCGACGAGCTGCCGCATCTCCTTCGGGCTCAGGTTGGACATCGGGGGTCTCTCTCTCGGCCGGGCCGGTTCGTCGGCTCGGTGTCAGGGGATGCGCTCTCTGGAGGGAACGCACCCTCGTTCGTCAGCGTGTCGGCCCGGATCTCTCCCGGGTCCGACCGTGTCCGTTTCCGCACCACGTCGTGCGTGCCCGCCCGGGCCGACCGGGGAACGAGACGCGCGCCGCAAGCCGAGGAAGCGGGACGAGTTCGAAGCACGGGATGCGGACGCAGCCCGGCGCTCCGAGGGCCCAACAGCTTCCTCGATTCGTAGTGGCCGCGCCAGCACCCCGGGAGTCACCCGGAGTCAGTCTCCTGCCGCGTAAATTCCCTTCCGGGACGGGGATTTGCGCCGGAGTTGCGAGTCGGGCGAGGAACGATTGTCCGGATTCGCCCTCAGGCGGATCAGGTCCGGCGGAAGGCGTCGAGGAGCTCGACTTCCTTCTCCTTGGCCGCCGCGAGCTGGGCGTCCTTCACCGTGTCGAAGCCGCGGACGTGCTCCGGAAGGCTGGCGATCTGGACCGCGAGCTCCCGGTTGGCCGGCGTCAGGTCCCGCAGCAGCTCGTCGAGGGTCGTCTCGTACTCGTCGAGCAACGCCCACTCGCGCTTGCGGTGGGCCGTGGCGTTGAAGACGTCGAGGAAGGAGTGGCGCAGGAACTTGAAGTGCCGGAGAAGCTTCAGAACGGCGAAGATCCGCCGGTCGATGTTCAGCTTGCGGACCCGTCCCGTGTTCTTGTCGCGGGGGAAGAAGAGCTGGGGCGCGAGATGGAACTGGAGCTTGTAGTCGCCCTCGAACTCGGCGTCGAGCTGGCGCTGGAAGGCCTCGCTCGACCAGAGCCGCATGACCTCGAACTCGTCCTTCACGGCCATCAGCTTGAAGAGGTAGCGGGCGACCGCCTCCGCGAGGGGATGATCCTTCGCCCCGATGGCGCGCTCGGCCGCGACCACCTGCTCGAGCCGGCCCGCATACCGCCGCGCGTATTTCTCGTCCTGGTAGTCCGTCAGGAAGCGGACGCGTCGGGCGATCAGGTCCTCGAGCGTCTCCGCCCTGGGCGTCGCCTGCGAATCGCGCATTCGCGACGCCGCGAGCTCGCGAACCCGCTCCGGATCGTGCGCTGCGAGTCGGCCCCACGAGAGCGCGCGCTTGTTCATCTCGATCGATCGGCCGTTCAGCTCGATCGCACGCTCGAGCGCCGGCAGACCGACCGGGATCAGGCCCTTCTGGAGCGCGTATCCCACGAGGAAGAGGTTGGCTCCGATCGCGTCGCCGAGCAGCGCCGTCGCCAGCTTCGTCGCCTCCACGAAGTCGGCGCGTTCCTCGCCGACCGCCGCGACGATGCGCGACTCCATGCCGGCCGACGACATGTCGAGATCGGCGTTGGTCGCGAAGTCCGCGGTCGGGGCGACGTGGGTGTTCACGATCGCCGTCGTGCGCCGCGGCGAGAGCTTCTGCATCCCGTCCTGACCGGTCGCGACGACGATGTCGCAGCCAAGGGCGAGATCGGCGCCGCCCGCTGGAATGCGCGTCGAATGGAGGTCCTCCGGCGTCTTCGCGACCCGCACGTGGCTCGCGACCGCGCCGTTCTTCTGGGCGAGACCCGTGACGTCGAGGAGCGAGACGCCCTTCCCTTCGAGATGCGCCGCCATGCCGACGAGCGCCCCGATCGTGATCACGCCGGTGCCACCGATCCCGGCCACTAAGATGTTGACGGGCTGCTCGAGTGGCGCGACGGCCGCGTCCGGGATCGACGAGATGGGTGTGTCCGCACCCTCCCCGGCGTCGACGCCGGTGGACTCGACCTTGCG
>JBCCZJ010000200.1:0-8955 GCA_039187915.1 Myxococcota bacterium | reverse complement strand
CGCCGGCGAGGCCGGCGAGGCCGAGGCCGAGGAGCAGGGCCGTTCCCGGCTCGGGCACGAAGGTGAGGACGAGCTGGGACGGGATGTCCGGGATCGTCTCGGAGCGCTTGAAGACCTGCTCTTCGGCGCCGAAGGGGACGGCCTCGTCGATCGTCTGGAGCGCGCCGCCGATCGCCCACTCCCCGCCGATCGCCGCGTTCAGATCGGCGATCGCGTCGGCCGTGAGCGTGATCGACTCGACGGTGCCGTCGCTCGAGGGGCTCGCCAGGAACTCGCCGTAGACCGAGCCGGAGCCGAGGTCGTCGAAGATCGCATCGAGCACCGAGTTCGGCTGCGTCTCGTCCGGGCTGCGAAGATCCGAGGTCGAGGTGGAGATGTCGAAGAAGCGGACGAGCTCGGTCGGATCGCCGTTGCTCGACACGTAGGACCCGGTCGGATGGGTGAGCCGGAGCTCGGCGCTCAGGATCGTCTGGCCCGGCGCCACGCTCGACAGGTCGAAGATGTGGTAGTTGCGCTGGACCTCGTTGGCCATCGGGGCGCCGCCGAAGAAGCCCCCGTCGCCGAGTCCGCGCACGAAGTAGGTGCCCGTCACGCTCTTCCAGGTCCCGGGACCGACGAGCGGCGCGTCCTTGAAGAGCGACGAGTTGAAGGTGCCCCGATCGTTGCCGATCGAGTCGATGGTGAGCGCCAGCGCCGGGGCGGCCGCGAAGAGCGAGGCGAGGAGACCGAGGGCGAACGCCTTCGATCGAGACGAGGAACAGATCAGCATACGAGCAAACACGAGGTTTCCTTCCTTCCCAGGGTCCCGCTCCGGCGACGTAGGGTGAAACGCTCGTCGCGGAACGGGCTCGCCCAAGACTACCAGCCTCCCGCGTGCGCTCCCAAGGATTCCGCCGGCCGGAACGAGCGGAGGAGACCCGGTCGCGCTCCCCGCAGGTCGCGTGCGCGCCGGCTACTTGAAGCGGATCGTGACGCCCGTCCCGATCTGCCTTCTGGGACCCACGTAGACACCGCCCTGGAGGTCGCGGCCGACGATGTACCGCTTGTCCATCACGTTGCGCAGGAAGACCGAGAAGTCCAGGAGATCGTTCGAGAACCCGGCCCGGATGTTGCCGGTGCCGTAGGAGTCGACCTTCGAGAAATCCAGATTCCGGGTGTCGCCCGTCGCGAAGAAGGAATCCTGCCAGCTGTAGTCGGCGGAGACGTTGAGGCCCGAGGGGTGTTCGTAGGCAGCCAGGATTGCGAAGGAGTGCGGTGGAGACTCCGGAAACTCGTTGCCCGCGAAATCCGCTCGGGTTGGCCCCTGGAAGAACTTCTCGAACTCCGAGTTCACGTAGCCGAACGAGCCCTGGAGCAGGAACCCTTCGAAGGGATTGAGCCCGAGCACGGCTTCGATGCCGTAGACACGCGCCCGTCCAGCATTCTCGGTCACGCTCACGTTCGGGGTTCCGGTCTCGACCTGTATTTCGCGCCAGTCGTAATAGAAGCCGTTGGCGCGGACCGTGACTCTCCCGTCGAAGAAGGAGCCGCGATACGACGCCTCGTAGTTCCAGAGGAACTCGGGGCGCACGACGCTGTTGGCGCTGACGAAGCCCGAGCGATAGCCGCGCGAGAACGTGAACCCGATGCGTTGATCGACGATCGGCTCCCAGAGGACCGTGATCCGCGGGAGCGGCATGTCGGTGTCCCCTCGCGCGACGCCCGGGCTGCACGGCGGTGGCAGCAGTCCGGGGGGGTCGCGGCAGATCACGTCGGTCTTGTACTCGTCGTGGTCGAAGCGGAACCCGGCGGTGACCGTGAGCTGATCCCAGAACTGCGCTCGGGCCTCGACGAAGCCGGCCGCGTTGAACGTCTCCCGCCGCGTGAACTGGTTCTGCAGCGTGCCGAGCGCGACGTTCACGAACGAATCGATCTCGTTCCGGACCGAGGCGATGAAGAAGCCGGCGAGGATCGAGACCTCGTCCGAGGGCTGGTAGAGGATCCGGAAATCCTGCGTGAAGTCGACGTCCTCGCGCGTCTCGTCGCGGCTGAAGAGCAGCGGGAAGGGTGACTCGAAGGTGATCTGCGTGGTGGTCAGTGCCGACACGGACTCGACGCGCAGGTCGCGGTTGATCTGGTAGCGGAGGTCGGCGATCGAGTTGAGCACCTGCGAAGTCCGACGTGCGACGTTCGAAGGCTCGAAGACCAGCGTGTAGCGATCGGCCGCGATCCGCGGCTCGACTCTCGGGGTGAAAGGGCTGTCGCCCGGGAATTCGTTCACTTCGGGGATGCCGGGGTCGTCTTCCGTGTAGAAGACCGTGAACTCGCCGCGCAGGCCGGGGGCGAAATCCGGCTCGGCGAGGAGCTTTCCCCGGATCTGCCGGTACGTGGCCCGGTCGAGATCGGCGGCTTCGGATCGCGCGTCACCTCTCACCGCGGAGCGGATGCCGAAGTCTTGCGTGGCGATCTCCCCCGCGACCCGGAACGCCAGCTGCTGGTCGATGATGGGTCCGGAAAGGACGAACGCGGCATCCCAGCGGTCGGGTTCGGAGCCCGTCGGGTTGCCATCTGTAAAGCTGCCAACGGCCGACTGCGCGGCGGCTTCCCAGTAGTAGGTGGGGTCGTTCGTCTCGATCACGATCGAGCCGGCGAGGGCGTTGCGGCCCTTGAGCGTCGACTGGGGTCCCCGGAAGACCTCGAAGGACTGGACGTCCCAGACGCCGCGCGCGCCGCGGCGGAGGCCGGCGAAGGACTGGGTCGCGCCGTCGATCACGAGCGCGGCGAGCGGCTGCAGGTTGCCGGTCGGGCCGGACACGCCTTCGCTGTTGATGCCTCGGATCGTGATGCCGTTGTTGCCGCGGTTGGCCGGCGACGTGTTCGTGTTCGGGATCAGCCGGATCGCGTCGCGCACGTCGACCACGCCGAACTGCTCGAGCTCTTCGCCCGAGAACGCCACGATGCTCTCCGGGGCTTCGAGCAGGTCGCGCTTCCCTTCATCGCTGAGGACGACGAATTCCTCGACGTCTTGCCAGACGTCGTCCTTCGCTTGCGTCTCGCTCGGGGCGAGCACGACGCTGCCCAGGAGCGGTACGAAGAACGCGACGAATGCGACGAACGCGGACGGACGGGGCGTGGACCGAGCCCGGCCCGCCTTCACGGAAGCACACCGTTGCAAGGGAGGGGCCTTCGTCGCGGGGCCGGGCGTCTGGGAGACGGCGCCCGAATCGGAGGAACGAACGGGATCGAGACCGGGGCGCTCGAACCGTGAGGGAGAGAGCATGTCGACCAGACCGGGCGGTTCGGAAGAATCACGGGGTTTCGACGCCGGGCAACGGGTCGCGCTTTCGTCAACGTACTCTCGGAGACGACGGAGCGCGACCGCCGCGCCCGGAGCTTTAGGCCGCCGGACCGTCGCGGTCGAGGGGGGGAAGCGCCGCGCTGTCGATCCTTGTGCGTTCGCAGGTGCGCGGCCGCCCCGATCCGCTCCTTCGCCCGTCGGGGTGAAGAGCGAGTCGGGACGGAGGCAGTTCGTTCGCGCGCCGTCAGCGCTCTTCGGGCCGGCGATCCGAGGGGGCGCCCATCTTCCGGTCGTCCCTGGCGCGTCCGCCGGTCGGGGGTGCGCGACTAGGCGTGCAGCGTGTCGCGTCGGGTCCGGGTTCGCGATCGCGCCGCGAGCGCGAGCAGGGCGACGGCGGACGGCAGCGTCGCGAGCACCGTCGGCTCCGGGACCGGCGTCGCCGTTCCGAAGACGTCCCAGGTCAGGTTGAAGGGCAGGTTCGGCGGGGGCAGCATGAGGTCGTAGCCCTCGGGACAGGTGCACGAGAGGTCGAACGCGTTGTTGGTGACCGTGAAGGAGCCCGTGAAGGGCAGCAGCACGGACGGGCCCTGCGATGCCGTGTCGAAGGTGAAGACGACGGTCGACGTCAGGTCGAGCGAGGTGGCTTCGCCGTCCGTGAAGGTCATCGTGCCCGATACGTTCGAGATCGTCGTCACGTGTCCGCCGAAGACCGAGTCGTCGTCGGCGACGTAGTCCTCGAAGCGCACGTCGAGGTCGGTGACGGGCGCGGTCTCGACGCCGGTGCCCGAGAGGCCGGTCACGTCGACGTACACGTCCCCGACGTCGCCCCAGTTCGCGCCGAAGGGGAAGACCGTGATCGGCGTACCGATCGGGGAGAAGTTCGGCAGCTGGTCGGTCCGATAGAAGCCGTCCTCGAGACCGAATCCGGGGAGGAAGGGGCCGCCATCGAGCTGGGCGAAGACGACCGAGAAGTTGTCGAACCAGCGGCTGTTGCCGTCCGCGACGAGTTCGAGGTTCGCGATCACGGTCTGCGCCGCGGCGAGACCGGGGGCGAGGAGGACGAGGACGGCCACCGCGAGCGATCGTCGCAGCGGGCGCAGGATTCGAGGCATCTTCGTGTTCACAGCAAGCTCCTGGGGATTCTCGTGGTCAGGTTCGCAGGGTGCGGACCTGCTTTGGCGCTTCGGCCCCCGGCGCGCACGAAAACGCCCGGCGCGGCTTCGAGTCGCTCCATACGTTCGCGACGGACCGCGAACACGGGGCGCTCGTTCGGGTGGGGTGGCGGTCGAGTGGGGGAACGCGGATCCGCGTGGATGGCCTCAGCGATTTCTCATGCGGCGCCCGGTGGGATGCGCGCCGTTTCGCGCCGCAGTGGGCGAAGTGTCGGGTTGCTCCCGGCCAACGTCAAGCGGACGCGGATTCCGCGGAACGGAATCGCTCGCGCGAAGCCTGCACGTCGTCGCGCCCTACGCCCGCGCCTCGGTCGAACTAGCGTGCGGTACGTCGTGGGCGCGACCGACTCGCAGCCGGGGACGTGTTGTCTGCGCGGGGCGATCTTTCGTTTAGGAAGGTGAGAGCGCTGGCGCGCGCGCGAAAGACACCCGAAGGGGGCGACCAGGACCCGTGTCTCGGTGGGCACTCCGCGAGCCGGTCGCACTCGCCGGCAAGGCGCGCGCTCGCTCGACCGCGATGCCCGTGTCGGGCTCACGCTCGGCGCGTGCGCAACTCGAGCGAGCCAGGCCGCCGGGAAAGGAAGCGACGCGTGCTTCGGTCGCGATCGGGTCGTGCGGGCGGAGTCCGGGACGCGCGGCGCTCGGGGCCGTCGCTCGCTCGCCCGTCGATGTCTCCAAGGCCCGCGCTCGCTCCGCCATCGTCGCTCGATCGCGGGGCGGGCGTGCGGCCCGGGGCTCGGCGTCCGCCCGGTCCGCTCGGCCGGCGCCGGGGCAGCGCTGTCGGTTGGCCCTCGTCTTCGGGACGGCGGGCCCGTTCGGACCCCGGCGGCCCGCAGCGCCGCGGGGACGCGGTGTCTCCCGCGGGGCTAATCTTGATATTGACTTTCATTTTCAAAATTTTACCGTGGAGACGGATTCGGCAGCGCCCGCCGTAGGCCAACGCACGCGGGCTCCGGCCCCCATGACCGGAGCTCCCCTGCATCGACCCGATCGATGCGCGACGGCACGCCATGCTCCGCACTCGGCTCTTCCTGAAGGGGCCCGCCCGCGTTTCCGGCCCTCGCGCTCGTCGCGTCGCCGGCGCCGCGCGCCCCATGCGTCTCGGCCGCGCGCCGTCGATCCGCCGGCCGAGCCCGGCGCTGCGAGCGCATCGCCTCGTGGACCTCACCTCCGACGCCGCGAGCGCGCGCTTCCGCGCCGCGCCGGTCGTCGGTTCGTTTCCGAACCCACCGGCCGGGACGTCCCCGGCACGATCTAACGAGGGATCCGCGCGTCTCTGTGGGTGAGACCAGGGATCCGATCACTGGGAAGGACAGCTGATGCTGCGCTGCAAGACACGGAATTCCGGTCCGGACCCTGGCGAGGTCCTGGATCGGGCTCACGGCCCCCCCGAGCCGGACCCTTCGACGAGAACCGCCTTCGCCTTCCTGCCCGGATGGGGCAGGGCACGCGATCGCGCTCGTCCCCCGGCCTGAGTCCGGCAGGCCCGAGGCGTCCTGCATTCGATCCTCGGATCCGATCGTCCCGCGCGCGTGCATCGCACGCGCCGACGACGAAGCGGTCCGGTGATCACCGACTTCGCCGCGGAGGCTGCTGAACCGGCCTCGCCGGTCCCGATCACGACCCATCCGCGTGCGCGGCCCTCGAAGGGCATGCGCTCACGCGAACCTACACCGAACTGCGTCTCCTCGGAGAGCGCAGGCACTGGAGTCATCCACACCATGTCCATTGCGAATCGATTGCGACGCGGCCCGTCCGTGCTCGCCTTGTTCATCACCCTGGGGCTCGCCCTCTCGGCCGAGGCCCTCACCGTCGCCCCGGTCGAAGACGTCATGACCTCGCCCTTCTTCTCGGGCACGGATCTCGTCCGCGGCTTCGCCGGCGACGGTCGCGTCACCCATCGCGTCTCCAACACGGATCCCTTCGGTCTGCCCGGCGAGGAGACGATCTACCTGAGCTTCGACGGCATCGACCTGTCGAGCTTCACCGGTCCGATCACCGCCACGCTCACGGTCCAGAGCACGAGCGGCAACTTCGGAGCGGACGCGGGGCCCACGAATCCCTTCCTCGTGTCGGCCCACGGTGTCGACGCGGATCCGATCGCGTCGATCACCGACGACACCAACCCGAGTGGCCCGATCGACTTCCGGACCTTCGCTTCCTCGAACGTGCTCACGGCGGATCCTGCCGCGTTCACGACCGTCGACGCGTTCGGCCCGATCGACTTCGACGTGACGGCGCTGGTCAGCAGCTGGATCTCGGGCGTGAACACGAACCAGTTCATCGCGCTCTCCGGCCGCAACCAGGCGCCGGGCACCGACTTCCTGCACGGTTTCCTGAACGAGAGCGAGACCCCGGGCTCGACGTTCCTCACGATCGTGCCCGAGCCCGGCACGGCGCTGCTGCTCCTGCTCGGCCTCGGCGGACTCGCGGCGTCCGGCGAGCGCAGCGAGCGACGCGCCTGATCGAGCGGCCCGACTCCGTCCGGCGGACGTCCCGTTCCGGGGCGTCCGCCGGATCCGGATCCCCGGTTTCGCACGCCGGCCGAGGGGCCGCGCTCACCAGGTGATGAGCGGCACCCATCCATGCGAGGCGAGCAGGACGCCGAGCGCGACCAGCGGCAGCACGCGCGTCAGCGCGAAGACCGGTCGGCGTCGGGCGCGCACGGTCGCGAAGACCGCCGCGAGGGCTGCGCACGGCGCGAGGAGGCTGGCGAAGGCGAGACTCACGGACGCGATCGAAGGCCGGCCGAGGAGCGCGGCGACGTCCGCGTTCCCCCCGCTGGCGGTGAGGGCGACCCAGACGAAGATGAAGAGGTAGAGCCCGCTCGCGATCGCGCTCGCGACGCGGGATCGCGCGTCCTCGTCCCGCTGCGTCCGGACGAGCCATCTGCGGGCCAGGCTGACGGCGAAGGAGAGACAGAAGGCGACCGCCGTCGCGAGGCCGACGAGCAGGACGGTCCACTCGAGATAGAAGCGGACCGCAGAGATCTCCCGATAGCTGGCGCCGTCGGTCCAGTAGCGGATCCCGTCGACCCGGAAGAGGGCCGCCCCCGCCTTCGCCGCGCCCGTCTCGCGATAGAGCCCCGGGCCCTCTTCGTCGTAGGTCGCGAAACGCCCCGAGAAGGGCCAGGGTGCCTGCACGAACATGTGGTGCCCCTCGCGGTCGAAGGTCAGGCGTTTCGCGCGGACCAGACCGACGAGCCAGCCCTGGCCGGGGACCGCGTGGCTGTGCTCGACGAAGATGCCGCCGAAGCCTTCTGCGGCGACCGGCTCGTTCTCGTCGGGACGGGGCGCGTGGGGCGCGGAGTCGAGTCCTTCGACGCTGACCCGCGCGATCTCGCGTCGCAGGCTCGCCATGCCGCGGTTCGAGGCCGTGTTGACGAGCACGACGAAAGCGCTTCCGGAGCCGCGCCGGTAGCCGATCGTCGTCAGGAATCCGTCGGTCTTGCCCCAATGGCCGCGGAACGTGTAGCCGCCCGCGCGGAAGGGAAAGTTCCCGAGGCCGTACACGCCGTCGCCGGCCCCGGTCCGGGAAGCGAGCGACGTCTCTCCGCGCTCCATCCGCTCGATGCTCGCCGCCGGCAGGAAGGGGCCACCGTCGGGGCGGTCGCCCTTCGCGAGCAGCATGTCCAGCAGACGCAGCAGGTCGTTGGCGGTCGTGATCAACGCGCCGGAAGGCCGGATCGACATCCGCCACGTCGGAACCGGCTCGTCGTCGCCCGGACGGAAGCTCTGCGAGAGCGTGTCGATCCGGGGCTCGGTCTCGAAGTTCGAGTCGAGCATGCCGAGCGGCACGAACACTTCTCGACGCACGAGCGCGTCGAAGTCGTCGCCCCAGGCGAGCTCGACGATGCGCGCGGCGATCGTGTGGCCGTAGTTCGAGTAGGCGTAGTGCGTTCCGGGCGGCCAGAGCCGTTCGAAGGGCTTCCGGGCTTCGATGAACGAGGCGGGGCTCTGGTCGGGGCGGTCCGTGAGGTAATCGGCGAAGGACGTGCTCTCGAGCCCGGCCGTGTGCTCGAGCAGGTGTTCGATCCGCAGCGGTTCCTCGTCGCTCGACCAGGTCGACCGGACGGTCAGGTCCGGCACGTAGTCGGAGACGGGATCGGAGAGCGAGAGTCGGCCGGCCGCCTCGGCGCGCAGCACCAGCAGCGAAGTCACGAGCTTGGAGACCGAGCCAGCGCGGAAGCGCGTGTCCGGCCCGACCGGGTCACCGGCTTCGTTGCGGGCTCCCCAGTCGAGCCCCCAGTCGTCGCCGGACGCGTCGCGCTCCTGGATCCGGATCGCGGCGCCGCGAATACCGGAGGTCTCCAGCATTCGAACGAGTCGCGGGTGCAGCGCTTCCGGGGGCGCCGGCGTGTCGGGTTCGGCGCTCGCCGCGCTCGCGAAGAGCAACAGGAGGCTCGCGGCCGGCAAGACGAGACGCGCGGCGAGTTCGCACGCGACCCGACGGCGAACGCCCCTCGGAATGCGTTTTCGCAAGGCCAGCCCCTCCGCGACGCCGCGT
>JBCCZJ010000199.1:0-8972 GCA_039187915.1 Myxococcota bacterium | reverse complement strand
TCGGGCAGCATCGCCTTCACCTCCGCCGCCGTCCCCGTCTCGACGACGCCCCGCGCGTAGTAGGCGGCGTCGTCCTTGTTCATGAGCAGGTTGTAGAAGACGCTCGGGAAGCTGCCACCGACGAGCCAAGACACCCGTTCCACGGCGGGCTGCTCTCGCAGAACGTCCTCGACGCGGGCCACGACCTCGTCCGTCCGCTCGAGAGAAGCGTCCCGCGGAAGCCAGACCTGCACGTCGAACATGTTCCGATCGACGGGCGGAAAGAACTGACTGTCGAGGGCGGGGGCGACGGCGAAACCCACGATCGGGATCGAGGCCGCGACGCCCATCGCGACGAAGGGGCGCCGCATTCCGGCCTCGAGGCCGCGGCGCGCGCGGGCGGTGAGCCCCGGAAGCATCAGTCCGCGATCGAGCCAGCCACTCGCGCGGCTGCCCTCCTCGGGCGGCCGCAGGAAGAGCCCCGCGAGCGCGGGCACGACCGTCATCGAGACCGCGAACGAGGCGATCAAGGCGAGCACGACGCTCACGCCGATCGGCCCGACGAAGTCGCCGACGTTGCCCATCAGGAGCGGGATCGGCGCGAAGGACAGGACCGTCGTCAGCGTGGAGGCGAAGAGCGGCAGGAAGAGATGAGCGACCGCCTGCGTGACCGCGCGCCGGCGATCGGCGCCGCGCCGGAGTCGCGCGGCGACCTCGTCCACCATCACGATCGCGTTGTCGATCAGCAGACCGAGGGCCATGATCAGACCGAAGATCGACATCTGCTGGAGCGACCCGCCGACGAGCAGCAGACCGAAGAGCGCGAGGGACGCGGTCAGCGGCAGCGTCGCGCCCACCACCAGCCCGGCCCGCAGCCCCATCGTCAGCAGGACGACCAGCACGACGGCGACGCCGCCCAGGAGCAGGTTCGAGCCGAGGGAGCCGAGCCGCTCGACGGTGTAGCCGCTCTGATCGAAGACGACGGAGAGCTGAACCGGGCTGCCCGCCCCGCCGAGCTGCTGCTCGAAGTCCTCGACGACCCGCTGCGCGCGCCCCGCCCATTCGCTGGCGCGTTCGGACGGCCCCATTCTCGCGGCGACGAAGACGGCCCGCGTGCCGTCGACCCGCGCGATCTCCGTCGTGGGTTCTCGCCAACGCCGCTCGATCCGGGCGACGTCGGCGACGCGCAGCACGGCGCCGTCCGCCGCGCGCCGGATCGGCACGCGGCGCACCCGGTCGACGGTGTCGAAGGCGCCCTCGACCTCCATGACGACGTCGCTGTCCGCGCCGCGCAAGCGCCCCGATGGCGTCTTGGAATCGCTCTCGCGCAGGAGGGTCGCGACGTCGCTCGCCACCAGTCCGAGGGCGGACAGCTCGCGGTCGTCGATCAGCGCGACCAGCTCTTCCTCCGGCTCGCCGAAGAGCCGGACGAGCTCGGTCCCGGTGACGGTCCGCAGGCGATCGGCCAGATCCTCGGCCAGGCGCGAGGCGATCCCGAGGTGCTGGTCGTCGTCGAGGGTGATCGCCGCGATCAGGGAGTACGAGTTGGTGCCGCGCTTGTCGTCGAAGACCGGCGTGCTCGCCTCCGGCGGGAGGAGCGGTGCGGCCGCGGCGAGCTGATCGCGGATCTCGGCGAAGACCTCCTGCGTGTCGTAGACGTCGTCGGCGAGCGAGATCGCGACGACGGAGATCCCCGCCCGCGAGGTCGAGTCGATCTCCTTGATCTTGGCGACCTCCTCGAGCTTCTCCTCGATCTTCTCGGAGACGAGCGCCTCGACGCGCTCCGGCGAAGCGCCGGGCAGGCGCGTCAGCACGATCGGCCCACGCATCGCGATCCGCGGATCTTCGGTCAGCGGCAGGGACCCGAGCGCGCTCGCCCCGGCGGCCAGGATCACGACGAGCGAGAGGAAGAGCAGGTGGCGGTTCTCCATCAGCGCCCGGGCGGCGCCCGCGAAGCGCATCAGAGCGTCTCCCGATGGGCGGCGGCGTGGATCGGAGGCCGGGAGGCCTCCCGCTCGACGACGTGCGCGAGCTGGCCGGGAACGAGGCGGTGGACGCCGGTCTGCACGACCTGGTCGCCCTCGCGAATGGCGCCGCGGACGAAGACCGCACGGTCGAGCTCGTGCAGGATCTCGACGGGCCGACGCTCGATCCGGGAGAGCGCGGTCGGTGCCGGACCGTCGGCGGGCGCGCCCTCGTCGGTCGCGATCGCCCCGTTCGTCACATTCGCGCCGTTTGCCACGTAGGCGGCCCAGAGACCGCGGGTGCCCTCGGTCAACGCGGCCCGCGGAAGCCAGAAACCCTCCGCGTCGACGCGCTCCCGCCAGTCGAGATCGGCGAGATCGCCTTCGCGCAGGCCCGGCGTGGGCGTGTCGATCGCGAAGCGCACCGAGACCGTACGCGTCTCGCGATCGCGCTCGGGCAGGACCGTCAGCACCGTCGCCGCGGTGCGCACACCATGGACGCGCAGGTCGAAGGGATCGCCGGGTCGGAGCTTCGCCGCCACGTCGCGCGAGACGCCGATCCGGACTTCGGGACGTCCGACCTCGAGCAGCTCGACGACGGCGGCGCCGGCCTCGACGACCTCCCCGACGTCGGCGAAGCGACGCGCGATCCGGCCGGAGAACGGCGCCCGGAGCGTCGACTTCGCGAGATCCAGGTCGATGCGCTCGATCGCCGCCTCGACCCGGGCCATCGCGGCGCGGCGCGCGGTTCGCTCGAGGCGCGCGTCGTCCGCCCGCTGGGTCGAGACGACGTCCTCGCGGATCAGCCGCTGGGCCCGGCGATCGCGGAGCTGCGCCAGCTCGAGCGTCGCCTGCGCTTCGTCGAGCTGTGCTTCGAGCTCGACGCGACGGGCCTGGAGGCGCTCGACGTCGAGACGGGCGATCGGGTCTCCCGCCTGGACCGCATCGCCTTCCTCGAAATCGATCACGGCAAGGCGGCCTCCGAGCTCGAAGCCCAGCGCCGAGGACTGGGAGAACTCGACGCGACCGACGAAGCGGCGCGAGCGCTCGTAGTAGGAAGCGAACTGCGCGCGCTCGGTGGTGACGTGCACCGGGTTCGGGGGGGCCTCGCCCGCGTCCGTCGCAGAGCACGCGGCGAGCACGAGCAGCAGGAACGCGACCGCAGCGAGGCGGTGCCAAGCCGAGGCGGAGGACACCCTCGCGAAGGGGGAAGCAGAGAGGGACATGAGGATCTCCGGGGCGCGTGGAGAGGGGGACTTCGAGTGCGACGCGGGCGTCTCAGCCGCCGTCGGGGTTCGGCGCGGGCGAGTCGGTCGAGACCGCATCGCCCGGTGGCGCAGGGTTGAACCATTCGCGTTGGAACGTCTCGTCGCCGGGGAAGCCCGGACCGGGCGAAGGGCGCATGGGAATCGCGGAGAGCGGCTCGCCCGTTTCTTCGTCGACGACCACGGGACGCAGGGCCCGGCCGTCGCGGAGGTCACGCAGGACGATCGGCTCCTGACCTTCCTCGAAGACCCAGTCGTTGGCGAAGCGGAGCATCGCGGCGATCACGCTCATCGCGCCGCGTCCCTTCGGCGTCAGCCGATAGCCCTCGCGCCGCGGCCGTTCCTGGTACGTCCACTTCTCGAGCAGACCGGTCTCGACCATCCGCTCGAGTCGGGCGCTCAGCACGTTCCGCCCGATGTTCAGGCGCTGGCGGTAGTCGTCGAAGCGGGCCACGCCGTAGGCGCACTCGCGCAGGATCATCGGAATCCACGGATCGCCGAGCAGGCCGGTCGCGCGGGCCACGCTGCAGGGGATGTCTTCGAAGCGGTCGGGTCGCATGCCGGAACCCTAGTCTTCAAGTTCTCAGTTGCAACTCAAAACTTTGCATCGCCTCTGCTGGAGTCCCGCGGGGAATCACGCTGTCCCCTTCTTCCCTCCCTCTCCGCCGTTCGCGTCCGTCGCTTGGCGTCGATCGACGGCGCCTCGGGTCGCACCGTTCGGCTTCCGCTCACCGACCACGCGCGGCGACGCACCCGAACGGCTCGCGCGCGACCGCGCGACGTCGAGCGGATCGACCCGCGCTCGCCCCGGCCGCATGCACATGACCCCGCCGCCCCGAGGCGAAGGGACGGTCTCGCGAGGGACCGCCCGATTGCCCGCTCCCTTCAGCGACGCGCAACTTCGTTTCGCATCGTTCAATCCCGTTTCGTCGTCGTAAAAGCTGTGCGGACTTCCGCACCGATGGACCGCGGGTCGGTGATCGGGCACACCGCGCTCTGCGAATTCAGGCACCATTGTCGACCCCCGTGCCGATTCCCGTTCGCCCTTCATTGAAGGAGCGAGTCGTCCGCTGAGCGAGCGGATGCGCTCTCAGGGATGCCCCCTCCCGACTCATGCTTCTGCGTTCCTGCCGTGGTGCAACGCGCGCCCGGCTTCTGATCCTGTCCTCGATGCTGCTGCTCTCGCTCGCGTCCGCCGCGAGCGCACAGGAGACGTGCGGCCTCACGCAGTGGACGCCCTTCGCGGGACACGCCCTGCCCCTCGACGACGCGCTCGTCGAGCCGACCCTCGGCATCGAGAACCCCTATCCGATCTGGAACAGCCGCGATCTCTTCCAGCCCACCTTCGTCGCCGCGCCGCCGGACGGGACGAACCGGCTCTTCGCCCTCGAGCGCCGCGGCCTGATCATCAGCTTCCCGAATCGCGCCGACGTCCTGAGCGAGGAGACGCGCATCCTGCTCGACCTCGAGTCGGAGACGCGGACCGGCTTCTCGGAGGAAGGCATGCTCGGCCTCGCGATGCATCCCGACTTCGCGAACAACGGCTACCTCTACGTTCACTTCACGCCGGAACACGCGGTCTGCTCGCAGTATCCGCGGTGCGCCCAGATCCGTCGCTACACGATCGACCCCGAGGATCCCGACGCCGTGCTGCCCGGATCCGCCTACGTCGTGCTCGAGATCGAGCGGCCGGGCACGATCGAACACCACAACGGTGGAATGCTCGCCTTCGGCCCCGACGGCTACCTCTACGCCTCCGTCGGCGATCAGGACGCGATCGACGAGGTCCAGGACACGACGAGCCTGCGCGGCAAGCTCCTGCGCATCGACGTCGACAGCGGGAGCGAGTTCTCCCCCGGCATCCCGCCGGACAACCCCTTCGGCAATCCGGTCTTCCACTACGGGCTCCGCAATCCCTGGCGCTTCTCCTTCGACCGCGACACGGGCGACCTGTGGATCGGCGACGTCGGCAGCCATCGCCGTGAAGAGGTCAACTTCGTTCCGGCCGGCACGCCCGGCGGCCTCGACTTCGGCTGGCCCCACTGCGAGGGCACGCTCGGCCTGACGAGCACCGGCTGCACGCCGAACCAGCATGCGCCGGACCTCGAGTATGAGACCGGCAGCCTCGGCCTCGCGGTCATCGGCGGCTACGTCTACCGCGGTCCGAACCCCGCCTTGCAGGGCCTCTACATCTTCGGCGACGCGAACGGCTCGATCTTCACGTGGGACACGGTCACCCGCGATCCGCAGACGGGCCTCGGCGTGATCGAGACGGCGATCACCAACACCTTCGACGGGCTCGGCTCGCTGGCCGAAGACGAGGCGGGCGAAGTGCTGACCTGGCCCTACTCGTTCCCGGCCATCTATCGCTTCACGGCTTCGCTCGACGGAGGCGGCGACGGCTTCCCGCGCACGCTCTCGGCGACCGGACTCTTCTCCGACGTCGTGACACTCACGCCGGCGCCCGGACTGATCGAGTACGACGTCGCCTCGCGGTTCTGGAGCGATGGTTCATCGAAACGACGCTGGATGGCGCTGCCCCGTGGCCAGAAGATCCAGGTCGTCGACGCGCGCGACTGGCGCTATCCGGTCGGCACCGCTTTCGTGAAGCACTTCGAGGTCGGCGAAGCCCTGGGCCTCACGCGACGCGTCGAGACCCGGGTCATGCTCCACCAGGAGACGGGCTGGCTGGGTCTCACCTATCGCTGGAACGAAGAAGGGACCGACGCGAATCTGCTGACGACGCAGCTCGAGGAGGAGCTCGTCCTGGGCAGCGGCGTGTCCCAGACCTGGCGCCATCCCTCGCCTTCGGACTGCCTGGACTGCCATACCGAGCAGGCCGGACACGTCCTCGGGCTCCAGGTCGAACAACTGAATGCAGACTTCGCCTATCCGGCGACGACCGACAACCAGCTACACGCCTGGAACTGCCTCAACCTCTTCGACACCGACCTCGGCGACCCCGCCGCCTTCGACGCCTTCCACGACGTCGCGGACGCGACCGTCTCGACGCATCGCCGCGCCCGGGAGTATTTCGCCGTCAACTGCGCGAGCTGCCATCAGCCGGGCGCGAGTGAAGCGACGCTCGACCTTCGCCTGAGTACGGCCCTCGGTGACATGAACGTGATCGACGTGCCGCCGGTCCGCGGCGATCTCGGTGCGCCGGATCCCCGGCTCGTCGCGCCGGGCGACACGGACAACAGCGTCCTCTTCCGCCGCCTCTGGTCGGCCGAAGCCTCGCTGCGCATGCCACGCGGCAGTCTGCTTCCGGACTGGGGAGCGCTGTCGGTCCTCGCGACCTGGATCGAAACCGATCTCTTCGACGCGCAGGCGGAGGCGCCGCGGCTCGATTCGGACCTCGACGGCGTACTCGACCCGGTCGACAACTGTCCGGTCTTCGCCAACCCGGACCAGGCCGACGCGGATCAGGACGGGACCGGCGACCCCTGCGACCCGGACCAGATGCCGGAGCTGCGCATCCTCGCCGGCCTCCCTCCGACCGCGGCCCCGGGCGCCACGACCGACTTCTGGGCCGTGGTCTTCAACGACGGCGTCCTCGCGACGGCGGACGTCCAGGCTCGTTTCTACCTCTCCGAGGACACGACCCTCGATCCGAGCGACCGCTCGGTCGCCGCCTGCTTCACGTCCCCGATCGACGGCGGCGGCGCGGCGGGCTGCGCCGTCCCGGTCGCCGGCGTGCCCGCCGACCTCCCCGCGATGCCCGGCAACTACTACTGGCTCGCCTGCGCGGACGGGCTCGACGTCGTCGCCGAGCCCGACGAGTCCGACAACTGCGAGTCGAGCCCCGTCTCCGTCCCCGAGCCCACGGGCGCGCTGCCGATCGCGGCGCTCGGCCTGATCGTCGCGGCGGCGCGACGTCGACGCGCGGCGACGAGGCGGGACCGACCTGCCCCTTCCCGGGCGGGCGCTCGAAGCGTGTCCTAGAGCCAGCTCCCGATCAACAGGTAGGGCGCCCAGTTGGCGGGGTGGCCGAAGTCCGGGGCGCGCAGGACCTCGAGCTGCGCGGCTCGGAGCGCCTGCGACCTGGATTCGCCCGCGCGCAGTCCGGCGTAGAAGCGCCGGATCACGCGGACCGTCGCCTCGTCGTTGACCGACCAGATCGTCGCGAGGGCGCTTCGCGCGCCGGACTGGACCGCGACGCCGGCGAGCCCGAGCGCCGCGCGCTCGTCGCCCGCCGCCGATTCGCACGCGGACAGCACGATCAGCTCGAGGGGTTCGTCCGCGCGGAGCTGCGTCGCCGAGATCGATTCGGCCAGCTCGGCCATCGAGATCCGCCCGTCGATCGTCAGGAGGAAGCTGTCGCTCGCCTCCTCGTTGAACTGACCGTGCGAAGCGATGTGCACGATGTTCACCGGGTTCTCACGCACGGCACGCCGGACGGCCTCGGCCCGGAAGGCGGCGTCGGCGAGGACGATCGACGGATAGGTCGCTTCCACGAGCGCGATCTCCTCCGTCACGCCCTCGAGCGCGACGAAGCCCTGGACGGACTCGGACAGACCGGCGACGAGCGCACGGATTCCCTCTTGCGCGAGCGGACGGGGTTCCGTCAGATCGAGCCCGGGCACCACCGAGATCGCGACCTGCTCGATCAGATGGCGCGAGGCCGCCGTGTCGTAGAGCGCGGCGAAGGGGATCTCGACGAGCGGCCCGGACGGCACGACCACGAGCGTGTCCGCCTTCTCGAGGATCGCCTGCCAAGGCCGCACGATCTGATCGAAGAGCGTGGCGGCCGGCAGCCGATACTCGCGGGTCATCCGATTCGGGAGCTGGAAGCGCAGCGCGCGGATGGTCTCGGTCAGCGCCGCGGGATCCATCTCGACGGTGAAGCGGGAGAAGCGCCCTTCGTGGTGGAGGACCAGCTCGACGCGATCGGCCAGGAAGATCGGATACAGGACGACGGCGCCCGGCAGTCGATCGAGCGACACGCGCCGCTGCGACGCGAGGCACGGATCATCGAAGTAGGTCGTGAGCTCCTCGGTCTTCAGCCGCTCGAGCGTCGAGCGCGCCTCCGCGAGGAGCGCCTGGTCCTCGCCGGCAGGCTGACGCGCCGCCGCCCGCAGGATCAGATCGACCGCCGTTCGATAGGCCTGGACGGACGGGGGATCCGGTCGTGCCCCGGAGCCCGGCCGGACGCGCCACGGATCCTGCTCGGGGACCCACAGCCAGTCGATCTCCTCCGCCAGCAGGACCGCGCGCCGCGCCGAGGCGAGGGCCGCCGCGGGATTGCCCCGTCGCGTCTCGATCCCGACGAGGGCGCGGCGCCATTCGAGCTCCGCCCGCCGGGACCCCGCCCGGGAGGCGGCGCGCAGCGCGCGACGCACCAGGGTGTGCGCTTCGTCGAGCCGGCCGGCCTCCGCGTACAGGAGCGCGCGATGGCCGAGAGCATGGCTCGCGAGCTCGGGCTCGTTCGCCTCGTCCGCCTCGGACGCCAGCCCGGCGAGGCGCGCTGAGGCGAGGCGCGCATCGCGCGCGCGTTCCTCGTCCGTGGCCGTGGCGTCGTCCGCCAGACGGGCCCGGTGTCGCGCGAGCTGGAGCGAACGGCGCAGCCGGAGGGCCGGCGACGCGGTCGCCTCTCCGGGCGGATCTTCCGCCGCTTCGATCCGATCGAGCGCGCGGCGGAGCACCGCCGCCCCTTCGAGCGCGTGGACGGCGTGCAGCGCATTGACGCGCGCGGCGAGCGCCCGCTCCGGTTGCCCCGCGGCCCGATAGGCCTCCTCGGCCGCGCGATAGGCGGCGAGTGCGG
>JBCCZJ010000198.1:0-8998 GCA_039187915.1 Myxococcota bacterium | reverse complement strand
GATCGGGGGTTCGGGGCTCTTCGGAACGCTGACGGGCTTCGGCAGTCTCTGCGTGAACGGCCGCCGAGTCGAGCTCGAAGAAGCGGCACCGGTTCGCGTCGACGGCGTCGAGGCCGAGGCGTCGGCGCTCGCGGTCGGGCAGGTCCTGCGGATCGAGACCGACGTCGTGGACGGTCGTTGGAGCGCCCGCTCGGTCGCGGTCGAGCACGCCGTGGTCGGGCCGGTGACCGCGCGGGAGGACGCCGGCTTCCGGGTGATGGGCCAGCGCGTGCTCTGGTCCGCGGGCGACGAGACCGTCCCGGCCGTCGGCGACCGCGTCGCGGTCAGCGGGCTCGTGCGAGACGATGGGGCCGTCGTCGCGTCGCGCCTCGACGCGGCGCGCGAGGACGGCCCCGATCTCGTGCGCGGCATCGCGTCGTCCGAAGGCGACGCGTTCCGGATCGGGACCACCCCGGTCGTCTTCGAGGACGAAGCCGGGGCGCGTCCGGTCGGCGGCCGCGAAGTCGTTTCCGGCCGCTGGGACGAGGCGGGTCGGCGTCTGGTCGCGCGCGAGCGGGAGGCCGCCGCGGCGCTTCCGCTCGACGCCCGCGCGTTCGAGCTCGAGGCGTACGTGCGAGCGGACGCGGGGGGCGGGCTCTCGGTCGGCGGGGTGCCGATCGCGCGTCCGGGCGCGACGACCGTGCTGCGGGTCGGCGATCGCGTTCGCGTTCGGCTCGCGCGGCCGCGACAGGACGCGGCGCTGCGCGTCGAGGCGATCCAGCGCGTGCGCGAAGGCGCGCTCGTTCGCGGGATCGACCGCGCGACGCGGCCGCCGCCGGTCGTGCCGCCGGTGCCGCGGGGGCGAGCGGAGCGCGGTGCGCCCGATCGCCCGCCGACGACGCGTCCGCCGCGTCCTCCGAAGCCGCCGCCGATCAACGACGTTCGCCGAGGGTCTCCGGGCACGGGGCGACCGAGGCCGCCGGCGCCGCCGTCGATGCCGCCGCCTCCTCCTCCGCCGCACATGTAGTTCGGGGGCTGACCCCGGGTCGGACGTCCGTTCCGAGAGGCGCGTTACCGTGGCCCGTCATCGCACGTCGCGCACCCGATCGGTCGGCCCGGCCGCTCCGCTGCGCGGATCCAGGGAGGAATCCATGAAGTTCGGAATCATGTTCGCGAACGCCGGCCCCTTCGGCGCGGCAGAAGGTCTCGTCCATCTCGCGCAGACGGCGGAGTCCGTTGGCGTCGAATCGCTCTGGACGGTCGAGCACGTGATCGTGCCGCTCGGCTACACGTCGAAGTACCCGTACAGCCACGACGGCAAGATGCCGGGGACCGAGGACAGCCCGATCCCGGATCCGTACGTATGGATGGCGTACGCCGCGGCGGTCACGAAGACGATCAAGCTCGCGAGCGGGATCCTGATCCTGCCCCAGCGCCATCCCTTCTACGTGGCGAAGGAAGCCGCGACCCTCGATCAGCTCTCGGGCGGTCGCCACATCCTCGGCGTCGGCGTCGGCTGGCTCCAGGAAGAGTTCGACGCGCTCAAAGTTCCCTTCGAGAAGCGCGGCCCGATCACCGACGAGTCGATCCAGGCGCTGCGCAGCCTCTGGTCGACGGGCGCATCGGAGCACGCGGGTGACTATTACAAGTGGGGCGCGGTCGAGTCGAACCCCAAGCCCGTCGGAAACGACGTGCCGATCGTGATCGGCGGCCACACGAAGGTCGCGGCGCGCCGCGCCGCCCGCCTCGGCGACGGCTTCTTCCCCGCGCGCGCGGATACCCTCGACACGTGCCTCGCCGAGCTCAAGGCCGAGTGCGAGAAGATCGGCCGTGATCCCGGCGAGATCGAGATCACGACCGGCTCGGCGCCGACGCCGGACGAAGTGAAGCGGCTCGAGGACATGGGCGTCTCCCGCTTCATCGTCCCGCCGCCCGGGTTCACGCCCGAGCAGGTGACCGAGGGGCTCGAGAAGCTGGGCAACGAGCTCTTCTCGAAGTTCTGACGCGCGCCCATCGCGTGCGCGATCGAACGCCGTCCGGCTCCGCCGGGCGGCGTTTCGCCGTCGGGCGTGCCACAGTCCGGCGCGATGTCCGTCCTCGACGCCAGCCAGCTCCGCAAGTCCATCGGGGATCGCACGCTCCTCGACGACGTGACGCTCACGATCCGACCGGGCGAGAAGGTCGGTCTCGTCGGTCAGAACGGATCCGGCAAGAGCAGCCTCGCCCGGGTCCTCGCCGGGCTGGACGAGGTCGACGGTGGCAAGATCGCTCGCCGTCGCGACTCGACGGTGGGCTATCTCGCGCAAGAGCCCGTCTTCCCGGTCGGCGAGCGGGTGCGCGACGTCGTGCTCTCGAGTCTGGTCGCGTGGTCCGCGCTGCGGCGTCGCTTCGACGAACTGACGGCCGCGCTCGGCGAGACCGATGACCCGGAGACGCAGACCCGGCTCGCGTCGGAGCAGGCCGAGGTCGGCGAGGCGCTCGAGCGAGAGGGCGGCTGGGAGCGGGAGCACGAGGCCGAGGCGACGCTTCTCCATCTGGGGATCGCGGATCCCGACCGCCGGGTCGAGACGCTCTCGGGCGGGGAAGCGCGCCGGGTCGCGCTGGCCCAGCTGCTGGTGGCCGCACCCGACCTCGCGATCCTCGACGAGCCGACGAACCATCTCGACCTCGGGACGATCGAGTGGCTCGAGGAGCACCTGCGCGACCGCTTCGACGGGGCGGTCCTGCTGATCAGCCACGATCGCCATGTGCTCGACGCCGTCACGACCCGGACCCTCGAGATCCATCACGGGCAGGTCGAGAGCTACGACGGCGGCTACGCCCGCTACCTGGTCGCGAAGGCGGAGCGCGAAGCGCACGCGGAGCGGACCTGGCGCAACACCCGGAACTTCCTGCGCCGCGAAGTCGAGTGGCTGCGACGCATGCCGAAGGCGCGCGGCACGAAGCAGAAGGCGCGGGTCGCGCGCGCCGAGTCCGCGCTCGAGGAGCGGGCTCCGCAGGTCGAGCGCCAGGCGGAGCTGCGCATGCAGTCCGAGCGCCAGGGCAAGACGATCCTGGACCTCTCGGGAGTCGCTCTCGAACGCGACGGGCGGCGGCTCGTCTCCGGGATCGATCTCGCGCTCCGGCCGGGGGACCGGGTCGGGATCGTGGGCCCCAACGGTTCGGGCAAGACGACGCTCCTGCTCGCGATCCAGGACCGTCTCGAGATCGCCGCGGGCGAGATCGAGCGCGGCGCGACGACGAAGATCGGCTACCTCGACCAGGCGCGCAGCGAACTCGACCCGAAAGCGACGGTTCGGGAGGCGGCGGTCGGCGACGCGAACGAGATCGTGATCGGAGAGGAGCGGCTCTCGATCGGCGGCTACCTCGAGCGCTTCCTCTTCGACTACGCGGCCCAGCGCCGGAAGGTCAGCGAGCTCTCGGGCGGCGAGCGCGCGCGCGTGTGCCTCGCGCGGCTCCTCTCGCAGAAGTGCAACCTGCTCCTGCTGGACGAGCCGACGAACGACCTCGACGTGATGACGCTCTCGGCGCTCGAAGGGATGCTCCTCGACTTCGGGGGGAGCCTTCTGCTCGTGAGCCACGATCGCTGGCTCCTCGACCGTGTCTCGACCGGGATCCTCGCGTTCGAGCCCGACGGGAAGACGGACCTGCATGTCGGGAGCTACTCCGAGTACCGCGCGCGCCGAGAGCGCGAAGCGGCGCGGGCCGTGACGCCCGATGCGTCCGTGCAGAAGAAGGCGCTGGCGGCGACGGCGAGCGCTACGAAGACCGTCGCGAAGGCGCGCAAGCTCACCCACGCGGAGCGGCGCGAGCTCGACGGCATGATGGAGGCGATCGAGGCCGCAGAGGCGGAGGTCGAGCGGGTGCAGACCCGGCTCGCGGACCCCGAGACCTACCAGGGCGACGGCGACGCGGTGGCGGCGCTCCGCGCGGAGCTCGGGGCCGCGGAGGGCGAGGTGCTTCGCCTGAACGAGCGCTGGGAGGCGCTCGAAGCGATCGCGGCGGCGGCGGACGCGCGTTAGGCGCTGTCGTGGCGGAGCGATCTCCGCCGGGCTCCTCTTCCCGCCCCGTGTCGCCTCGTGCGCCGCGAAGGGGGCGGCGAAGCGTGCTGCGTCATGCGCCGCGCAGGCCCGCGAAGAAGATGATCGCCGCGAGGAGCACGAGCAGCCCGACGAAGGTTGCGATCCCCGTGCGCGCCGAGGAGCGCGCGCGCTCGGCGAGCCACCAGTTGCGCGGCCGCATGCCGCGCCATGCGAAGGTCAGGATCGCGGCGAGGGTCACGGCCGTGACGTTGCCGAGCGCGAGCAGGAGCGCGTTCGCCGCGCCGGTCCAGTTGCCGGAGGAGAGCAGCATCCCGCTCGCGACCGTCGGCGGCAGGAGCGCGACCGCGACCATCACGCCGGTCAGATAGGTCGGGGCGCCGCTCGTGAAGGCGAGCGCGCCGGCGCAGCCTGCGGCGAGCGCCAGGACGAGATCCCAGATCCCGACCTGGGTGCGCGAGGCGAGCTCCGGCGTCGTCGGGTCGGCGCCCAGGGCGAGGCCCAGGAAGACGGCGAAGATCAGCGTGAGCGCGAAGCCGGCGCCGGTCGTGACGAGCGCGCGCCGGACGAGGGCGAGATCGCCGAGGACGAGCCCGAGCGCGATCGCCATGTTCGGGCCGAGCAGCGGGGCGACGACCATCGCGCCGATCACGGCGGCCGTGTTGTCGTTCGCGAGGCCGACGCCGGCGACGATCGCCGCGAGCACGACGAGCGTGAGATAGTGGCGGTGGAGCTTGGCGCCGTCCGCGATGTTCGCATAGACCTCCTCGCGACTGACGGCCGCAGAGCGCGTGCGTTCGGCGCGCCCCGGCAGTTCGATCGCCGCCGGTCGCGGGATCACCGCATCGAGCGGCTCGACGAGGACCATCAGCCGCCCGCGATCGGCGAGGGTCTCGTGGAGCGCGTCGACCGCGTTGCCGGATTTCTCCGAGCCGACGATCGCGCGAACCACGCTGCCGAAGCGGCCGCCGTCCTCGGTCCAGGTCTGATCCGAGCGATCGCGCAGGACGGCCTCCGCTTCGGAGGCGAGCTCCGTTGGGACGTGCGCTTCGAGGATCTTGAGGGCCATGGAGACTCCGGGAGCAGACGATCGGGGACGGATGATAGGCGAGGGCGAGCGCGAACCCGCTGCGGTCGCCCTCTCTTTTCAGGAACGGAAACGCTTTCGGAGTCGGTGATGGCGCCACTCGAAGACGGCACGGAAGATCGGCGCGAAGACGGGCTCGAGGAGCGGGAGACGAGACGCGAACGCGACCCGGTCCGTGATGCGGGTTCCTCCGTCCTCGTCGACGAGGCTCCGCTCGTGCTCCCAGCTCCGCTGCGTGAGCATCGTCGAACGCTCGAGGAAGCGTCGCCCCGGCTCGAGCTCGACGAAGGTGAGGTCGTCGTACTCGACGGGGATCAGGCCGAAGAGCAGCATCCAGCTCCGACAGACGCGTTCGCCGAGCGGGACGGCGCTCGCGATGTCCTCGAGGTCCGCCGGGAACGTCATGCGCAGGAAGGGCCGGAACTCGAAGTCGAGCGACGCGGGGCGGGTCGCATGGGCCCAGACCGCGGCTCGATCGGCGTCGAGCCGGCTCTCGACGGTGAAGGTCCGCATCTTCGTCTCAGGCGCCTTCTTGCCTCGCCGCGCGCGACGGGATGTCGCCGCCCAGCAGGACGCGCGCGCCGAGGATCATGGGCGCGATCAACCACGGCAGGTTGAACACGAGGTAGGTCAGGGTGTTGGGTGGCGGATGGGGCCCGAGGAAGGTCTGCGTGAAGTAGAAGAACATGTTCGTGATGGCGGCGCCGGAATAGAAGAGGCCGAGCGGTCGAAGCCAGGGGCGCAGGCGGACGAGGCCGATCATCACGAAGAGCAGCGCCGGAGCCTGGAAGAGCCCGTCGAAGAGCGTCGCGGCGATCAGGTTCGGCGGCGGGTCGAGATGAGCCGGCTCCTCCGCGACGGCCCAGTCGTGAAGGGCACGAAGCGGCGGCCACGGACTGTCCGGCGCGACGGGGACGCCCAGACCCTCGGGCAGGCTGAACAGAAAGCCGTAGAGAACGGAGACCGAGAAGAAGAGCGCGAGGCCGAGATCCAGGGGGCGACGGGTGATCGGTCTCACGCGGGCGCCGCTCCGGTCTCCGCCTCGACCCAGGCGGCGTACTCGGGATTCACGCGAGCGACCGGGAGGCCGACGATGCTCGGGACGTCATAGGGATGGAGCTCGCGGACGGCGTCACAAAGCGGGTCGAAGAGGTCGTCGCGCGTCTTCACGAGGAGCGGCGACTCTTCCTCGACCTCGATGGCGCCCTGCCAGGGATAGGTGCTCCAGATGCGCGGGAAGACGTTCGCGCAGGCGGCGAGGCGTCGCTCGACGAGCGCGCGACCGATCCGGCGCGCGGTCTCGTCGTCGGGGCAGTTGATCCAGATGTCGAGCATGGCAGTTCCTCAGGGCCGACTTCGGGGCCCAGGCCCGGGCGGTGATCAGGCGTCGCGTGGACGAATCACGGCCGATGGCGAACACCGCGATCACGAGGACGAAGCAGGCCCTCGTTCCGATCCGCGTGCGACGCCTGCCTAGCCTATCGCAGGGATGCCGCCGTCTCAGCGCCGCGCATCCAAGGACAGGATCGCCGTCGCGATCCCGCCGATCGAGAGAAAGAGCCAGCCCGCGGCGATCAAGACCAGCGTCGAGCCGTCGATCCCGTGATCGGCCCGCCAGACGACCCGGCAAGCACCGAACGTGATCGGGACGCCGACGACGATCCCCAGGCCGAGCGCACGACGCACGCGGGAAGCCGAGGCGGCGTTTCCGAGTCGATCGGAGAGTGTGCTGAAGACACCGCGGGTCTCGAGGTCCTCACGCGGCGGCGCCGTCACCGCGCGCGCGAACGCCAAGAGCGCGCCGGCGCAGAGCAGCGACCAGAACGCGAAGGGCAGGGCGTAGGCGAGCTCGGCGATCATCGTCGTTCAGCCTGGCGTGGTCGTCGGGGCGCGGCCGGATCCGCCGACGCGTGAGGGTCCCAGGGCGAGCCCCGCGAAGTCGTCGCCACAGCGCTGGCGCTCGAGAAGAAGGTAGCCCGACAGGAAGGGCGCGCCGAGGAAGGGACTGCCCATCCCGAGCGCGATTCGCATCGAGTTCATTCGCGCCCTCGAAGCGGCCCGACGCGGTGAGCGCACGGCCTTCACGGGATCCACCGATGTCCGGTCGACTCCGCCGGCATCCGTGGTTCCTGGTCGAATGATCCCGATCGTAGCCGACCGAGCGGGGCCTAACGGCGGCGGATCAGCCGTCGACGTCCAGCCTCCGCACCAGGTGCGGCGACGTCAGCTTCACGAACTCGAAGACGAGGAGTGGACCGAGCCCGATGAGCGCCAGTGCGCCGGTGCCGTTGACGATCAGTTCGGCGTGGTCGGGCATCGTGCTCCCGAGGACCTCCCCGAGCGCACGGATCATGAAGCCGGCGGCCTGGATCACGGCCGAGAGCGCCAAGAGCGCGAGCGCCGCGACCGCGCCGATTTTCCATTTCGCCCAGAGCGTCATGCGAACGCTTCCTTTCCGCGATGCGATCCCACGAGTCGGCCCGCGCGAAAAATGACGTCGAATCGCCTACCAGATGGCCCAGCGGCCGCTGCCCTGGAAGTAGTCGTGCTCGCCATGGATGTCCTCCTCGTCCGCTTCGTCGGCGACCGCCGTCTCGGCGGTTTCGGCCGACTCGGGAGTCGCGGGCGAGTCGCTGGCGGTACCGGAGGTCGGCGACGAGGCGCATCCGAAGGAGACGGCGAGAAGGAGTGCGAGGAGCAGGAGTCGGCGCATGGCGTCTGCCGTGTCTGTGGCCGTGAAGCACGACGACGATCGTCGATTCACACGGCTCGATCGACCCGAGTCTAGCCGATCGGTCGCTGCGGCTTCCGGCGGTCGCGTTCGGCCGGATCTCCGGTCTCTCCGCGCGGGCGTGGCCCTAGGAGACCGGCTCCCGAAACCACCAGAGATGGGTCGTGTCTTCGGTGCAGCGGAAACCTTCGAGTCCGGCGACACGCTCGGCCGAATCGATCGTGGAGCGAGGCCCCAGGAGGATCGTATAGAAGCTGTTCCAGTGGACGAGGGCGAGGATGGCGTCATCCGGACTGCTCACGCTGGCGACGACGAACGGTGCGGGCGCGAGCGCGAGCCGAAGTGCCCGGTCTTCCTCGGGGATCGGAAGCGTTCGCCCGTCCTCTCCGAACTCGTCCCGGACGAAGAACTCGTGGTATCCCGCATCGGTCAGGAGCGAGAGGATCGGGGGCAGGAGCAGCGGCTCGATCCGGCCTTCGGCGGGCGGCCAGATCGGATGGGCCTCCAGGAACTCGTTCAGTTCGTCGGCGCCCGTCGGATCCGCATACTCCTCCGACAAACCGCCCATCGAAGTGAGCATCGTGCGATTCAGCTCTTCGAGCCCCGCGAAGGAGAGTCGATCGCAGAGCCAGGACCAAGATCGAGGCGCTGCGTGATCTGCGATCACTTCGTCCGACGGATAGCGCTCGTCCCCTTCGAGTGCGGCCAGACGCGCCGCGACTTCCTCCGGCAGCAGGAGGAAGGGGTGGAGGACGACCATCGCCGAATCGAAGCGATCGCCGAAGTGATCGAGAAACGGGACCTCTTGCGGATACGTAGGATGCCAATCGCTTCGGGTCATGCTGACGTCTGGCCTTCCAATGAATCGACCGGCCTTCGTGGACCTCGCGGGGTCGGAACGATCTCGGGCGGCCGAACGTAACCCAGCCCGATGGAGGAGCGTGAGCTCGATTCGCGAGAAGGCTTCGGCGCGTCGGTCCCGGCGCAGCCAGGCGTCGACCCGTCTCGAGACCGTGTCCGGCCATCCGCTGCCGCTACGCGTCTCCGATTCCAACGATCGAAGTGAGTGCAGCGCCCATGACGAGTGGAACGCCGAAGAGCGCGTAGAGCGGGCTGCCGATGGCGAGCCAACAGAGGGCGCACGAAGCAGCCCAGGCCGCG
>JBCCZJ010000197.1:0-9038 GCA_039187915.1 Myxococcota bacterium | reverse complement strand
CGCGCTCGCGAAGCCCGGTGCCGGCGGCTGACCCGTCTCCGCGTTCACCGTGCGGACGAGAAAAGGCCCGAGCCGCGTCGAGGCGACTCGGGCCTTGTGGACTCGCGGCTCCGGAGGAACGAGTTCCTACGACGAAGCCGGAGTGACGAGAAGTGTGGCGGGCGCCGCGGCGGGGGTGATGTCCGCCCGCGTGACCAGGTCGGACTCACTGTGCGGCGCGCAGGCCTGCTGGGATCAGGCCGCCTGCTGCTTCTCGAGGGTGCGGAGCTTCTTGTTGAGCTGCGCGATCTTGCGCTCGAGCTTCTTCACCTCTTCGAGGCGCGCGATCTTGAGGCTCGTGTAGATCTGGTCGACGCCCGCATCGACGTTCTTCTCGACGCGGTCGGTGAGCTCGTTGCGGAGTTCCTCGGCGCGCTTGATCGCGGGGACCTTGCGGAGCTCGTCCTGGACCTGCTTCACGTTCTTCTCGATGCGCTTCTGGCTCTCGGAACGGAACTTCTCGCTGCGGGTCTGCAGCTCGTCCGTCCACTTCTCGAGCTCGGTCGTGATGCGGTCGATGCCTTCGTTCGCCCATTCGGGGCGGAAGTCTTCCCAGCTCCAGTCGCTGCTCTTGGCGGACGCGGCCTTGCGGGTCGTCTTCTTCTTGCTGCTGGTCTTCGTCGTGGCCATGGCTCGTTCCTCTCAGTGTCCGCTTCGGCCCGGGAGTTCGGGCCCCGGGCGCGCGAACGGCGCCCGGAGATCGCGGGTGGGTGGGGGGCCTGTGGAAACCGGTCAGGAGTGACGCGCCGCGTCGGCTCCTGCTCCGCGCCGGAAACTAGACACGCCGCGTCATGAGGTCAAGGCGATTCTTCGGTGGTCGCGAAAAAAACTTGTGAAACGGGGGGATAGCGGCGACGCGGAGCATCAATCTGCTGCACCCCGAGGCCGCAACGCGCGATTTGACGCAACAAGTCACGGCACCCCCTTGGCGCCTCGGAGACCCGGTCCTGAACCGAAGCCGCCTAGCCCCAGCGGACGACGGCGCTCGCCCAGGTGAATCCCGAGCCGAAGGCCGTCAGCGAGACGAGCTGGCCGGGCTCGAGCGTGCCGTCCCGGGAGGCTTCCGCGAGCAGGATCGGGAGGGCGCCCGCCGAGCAGTTGCCGAGCCGCTCGATGTTGTTGCGCACCTTCTCCTTGGGGATCTCGAGGCGCTGGGCGACGGCCTCGTTGATCCGGAGATTGGCCTGGTGGAAGAGGAAGAGGTCGACGTCGTCGAGCTTGAGGCTGGCCGCGCCGAGCGTCTCGAGCAGGACCTCGGGCATCCGGGTGACCGCGTGCTTGAAGACGAAGCGGCCCTCCATGTGCGGGAAGTGCTTCTTCTCCTGGATCCATTGCTCGTCGATCCGGACGGGCATGCGCGCCGAACTCGGGCCCTCGGTCCAGAGTCGCCGCGCGTGTTTGCCCTCCGCATGACAGCGCACCTCGAGCACCCCCGGCCCGTCGCCGTCGTCCTCGACGGCTTCGAGCAGGGTGGCGCCGGCGCCGTCGCCGAAGATCACGGCGACGTCCCGACCCACGGTCGAGATGTCGAGGCCCGTCGAGTGGACCTCGGCGCCGACCACGAGCACGCGCTCGTGCGCGCCGGTGCGGATCAGCGCGTCGCCGATCTGCAGCGCGTAGAGGAATCCGCTGCACTGCGCGCGGAGGTCGATGCACGGGATTTCGCCGGCGTCGATCACCTCGTGAAGGAAGAAGGACGTGCCGGGGAAGTCGTGTTCTCCCGAGAGGGTGGCCAGCAGGATGCAATCGATGTCCGAGACCTCGAGGCCCGCCTGTTCCAGGGCCTGGTTCGTCGCATCCGCGGCCAGGGTCGACGGGCGCTGGGTCTCGTCGATCCAGCGGCGCTGCTTGATGCCGGTGCGCTGCTCGATCCACTCCTCGGTCGTGTCCATCCACTGGGTCATGTCCGCGTTCGTGACGACGCGATTGCCCACGCTCATTCCGGTACCTGCGATCCGGGATCGAAGCGGCATGTCAGCATTCCTCCAGGGGTCGCGTCGGCGGCGGGCGCCGGCGCGTGCGGGCCCGACTAACGACCGGACGCCGCGAGATCGACGAAGCGGTCCTCTTCTCCCGGGACGCGGTCCACGTCGTCCCACAGGACTTCTTCTGCCTCGGTCAGCAGTTCGCGCAGTCCCGCGCCCGTCAGCGCGGAGATGGGGATCGCCTGGTAGCGGCGCGCGATGGCGTGGGCCTCCGCTTCGCTCAGCCGATCGATCTGGTTGAAGACGAGCAGCTCCGGCTTGTCGTCGAAGCCGAGCTCGCCCAGCACGTCGCGCACGGCGCGGATGCGGCGATCGATGTCGGGGCTCGCGGCATCGACGACGTGGAGCAGCAGGCTCGCGTCGCGCAGCTCCTCGAGGGTCGCGTGGAAGGCGGCCACGAGATCCTCGGGCAGGTCGCGGATGAAGCCCACGGTGTCGGTGATGATCACCTCGCGCTCGCGAGGGAAACGCAGGCGGCGCGAGACCGGGTCCAGCGTCGCGAACATCTTGTCCTCGACGTGGACGTCGCTCTGGGTCAGCGCACGCAGGAGCGTGCTCTTTCCAGCGTTCGTGTAGCCCACGATCGACAGCACCGGCACGCCGCGTCGGCCGCGCTTTCGCCGGCGCCCTTCGCGCTGCTTCGTGAGCCGCTTCGCCTCGCGTTCCAGGCGCGTGATCCGATCGCGCACCCGGCGTCGGTCGCTCTCGAGCTTCGTCTCGCCAGGGCCGCGGCCGCCGATCCCGCCCGCGAGGCGGGACAGCGAGAGGTCGGCCCGTTGGGCGAGCCGCGGCATGCGGTAGCGGAGCTGGGCCAGCTCGACCTGGAGCTTGCCGTCCCCGGTCGAGGCGCGCTGGGCGAAGATGTCGAGGATCAGCTGCGTCCGGTCGATCACGCGCAGCTCCATCCGTTCGGACAGGTTGCGCGCCTGGGCCGGCGTCATGTCCTGGTCGAAGATGACGAGGTCGATGTCGCTCTGGAAGCAGCGGATCACGAGGTCCGACAGCTTCCCCGAGCCGATGACCGTGCGCGGATCGACCTTGGGGCGCGACTGGGTCACGACGTCGACCACGTGGACGCCTGCGGCCCGCGAGAGCTCCCGGAGCTCGTCGACGTGCATCTCGAGGGTCTCGCGGTCGCGGCCGGCGGTGACCGAGACGAGGATCGCGCGCTCGCCTTCGGCGACTTCCTGGCCTTCGGTGGCGCGGGAGAGCTCGTTCTCGAGGTCGCGGATCCAGGCGCTGAACTCGAAGTCGAAGTTCGCGGGGTGGATCGGATCGAGCTTCTCGATCGAACGGCCGTCCTCGTTCGCGGCGGCGAGGGAGGCGGCGTGGGCGAGGCCCGGGAGGCCGTCCTCGCGCACCTGGATCGAGACCACGGCGTCGAGGCGGAGCAGGGCCAGGTCGGTCTCGTCGTCCCGGGTGAGGCCTTCGCCGGCCAGGTGCGTGTGGATCAGGCGGAGGCCGCGCAGGCGTCCGCGGCCGGCGCGTAGGCGGCCCCAATCGGGGAGCTCGACGCCGGTGCCGTCCCCGATCATGACGTGCTCGACGGAGCCGGACCGATCGAGCAGGACGCCTACCTGGCGGCGGACGTCGTTCGAGAGCTCCGTCAGCTCGCGCGCCAGCTCGTTGGTGACGAGCAGGTCGTCCGAGAGGCGGCGGCGTCCGAGGCGTTCGAGAGCCTTGACCTGGCTGGCCTTGAGGCCGGTCGTGTTTCCGTGGACCTGGATGGGAGGGCTCCTGCGACGGCCGAGGCGGTCGGGGTCGCTGGCGGAGGGCGGTGCCGTCCCGCGGACGGTCGCGACGGCGGGCCTTCGCCCGGGAGCGCGGCGGAGGGCCCTCGCCGAGAGTAGGGAAGCGGCGCTTCACCGGACAGAGCGCGGCGTCCGATCCCGGCCGCGGTTCGGGCCCGTGCCTGCCCCGAAGGGTCGAGACCGGCCGACGTGCCCGGCGTGGGGAGACGGCGACGAGCCCTTCGGCGGGATCCGCCATACCCTCGCGCTCTTCCGTGTCTCCCCCCGCGCGGTGGCTGCCTCCGACCTGCCGGCCGGATTCCCCAGTGTTCCGGGTGGGTTGCGCGGTTGAGTCCCGTTTCCGACGCGCCGATGCAAAGCGCGTCGATTCTCCGCCTCCAAACCGGGCGAGGGGGACACTCACCCGGGCGAGCCGAGCGCGCGTGCGATCGCGCGCCGGCGTCGAATCGAGGAGCAGCAAGGTTGAGTGAAACGTCGGTCATCGTGCTGGCAGCTGGCCAGGGCACGCGGATGAAGTCCCGCCGCGCCAAGGTGCTCCACGAGCTCTGCGGGGTCCCGATGCTCGGCCACGTGCTGCGCAACGCGCGCCGCCTGGCGCCCTCGCGCCTGATCGTGGTCGTGGGCCGGGACGCCGACGAGGTGCAGCAGCGCTTCGAGGGCGAAGCGGAGTTCGTGCTCCAGGCGGAGCAGAACGGCACGGGGCACGCCGTGCTCGTCGCGATGCCCACGCTCGGCGAAGTCGGGGGCGACGTGCTCGTCCTCTACGGCGACACGCCGCTCCTGTCCCCCGAGACCCTCGAGCAGATGGCCAAGACCAAGCGCGAGCGCGGCGCCGACCTCGCCGTCCTGACCGCCCGCACGCGCAACATCCCGGGCCGCGTCGCCCGCGACGAACACGGCCGCGTGTCGCGCATCATCGAAGCCCAGGACGCGACCCCGGAAGAGCTCGAGATCGAGGAGCGCAATACCGGCGTCTACCTCTTCTCTGCGGACCTGCTCCGCGCCGGCCTCGCTTCCCTGAAGCCGAACAACGCTCAGGGCGAGCTCTACATCACCGACATCGTCGGCTTCGCGGTCGAGCGCGGGCTGCGGGTCGAAGCGGTCGAAACGCCCGACCCCGACGAGTGCATGGGCATCAACAACCGCGCCGAGCTCGCAGACGCGACCGCCTACATGCGACGGCGGATCGCGCGGGATCACATGGCCGAGGGCGTGACCTTCATCGATCCCGAGACGGTCTACATCGACGCGGACGTGACGATCGGCCGCGACTCGATCATCGAGCCGGGCGTCGTGATCACCGGCGACTCCTCGCTGGGCGAAGGCTGCCACGTGAAGGCCGGCTGTGTGATCGAGGAGAGCCATCTCCAAGGCGACGTCACGATCGGTCCCTCGGCCCACCTGCGGCCGGGAAGCCGCCTGGGTGAAGGCGTCAAGATCGGCAACTACGTCGAGATCAAGAACTCGACCCTCGGTCCGGGCAGCAAGGCCGCCCATCTCGGTTACATCGGCGACGCCGACGTCGGCTCGGGCGTGAATTTCAGCTGTGGCGCGATCGTCGTGAACTACGACGGCTACAAGAAGACCCGCAGCACGATCGGTGACGACGCCTTCATCGGCTGCAACGCGAACCTCGTCTCCCCGGTCACCGTCGAGCCCCACGGTTTCGTCGCCGCCGGTTCGACCGTGACCAGGGACGTGCCGGAAGACGCGCTGGCCGTGGCGCGCATGAAGCAGCGCAACATCGACGGCTGGGTCGCCCGCAAGGAAGGCCGCGCCCCCGCGCGTCCGGCGAAGTCCGCCTCCGGAACCGACACCCCGTCCGCGGCATCTGCTTCGAAGTCCGACGCAAAGAAGCGCCCGGCCCGGAAGAAGAAGGCCGCGGCGAAGAAGCGCCCTGCCCGGAAGGCCGCGAAGAAGGCGGCCGGAAAAGCGGCCAAGAAGAAGGCGGCCAAGAAGAAAGCGGCCGGGAAGGCCACGAAGAAGCGCGCGGCCAAGAAGAGGCCCGCGAAGAAGAAGTCCGGCGCGAAGCGCCGAAAGTAGGCATCCGGGCGCCGGAAACGCAGACCGCGATCTTCGGCGCCGATCCAATCGGAAAGCGGAGGCGTGCCTCGCACGCCGCCCCTTTCCAACGCAGAGCGGCGTCGAAGGGCGCCGCCGGGAACCAGCAAATATGTGTGGAATCGTTGGCTACGTAGGGCGTGAGTACAAAGCGGTGGACGTGCTCGTCGATGGACTCCGTCGCCTCGAGTACCGCGGCTACGACTCGGCGGGTGTCGCCATCCTCGAGGGCGGGGCCGTCGAGGTGCGCCGGGCCAAGGGCAAGCTCGTCAATCTCGAAGGCACGCTGCGCGAGAAGCCGCTCCAGGGCCATTGCGGGATCGGCCACACCCGGTGGGCGACCCACGGCAAGCCCTCCGAGCGCAACGCCCACCCCCATCGCGCCGGCGGCGTCGTGATCGTCCACAACGGCATCATCGAGAACTACCGCGAGCTGCGTGCCGCGCTCGAGGGCCGCGGCGCCGAGATCCAGTCCGACACGGACACGGAGCTGATCGCGCATCTGATCGACGAACGCGTGCGCGCCGGCAAGGACCTGCTGACCGCGGTCCGCGAATCCTGCCACGACCTCGAAGGCTCCTACGCGCTCGCGGCGATCTCCGACTCGGCCCCCGACACGGTCGTGACGGCCAAGAACGGCGGCTCGCCGATCATCGTCGGCCAGGGTGACAAGCAGGCCTTCCTCGCGAGCGACATTCCCGCCGTCCTGCCCTACACGCGCGACATCGTCTCGTTGCACGACGGCGACTTCGCGGTCCTGACGGAGGAGGGCATCCAGGTCTGCGACATCCAGGGCCGACCGATCGATCGCGAGTTCAGCGTGATCCAGTGGGATCCGGTCTCCGCCGAGAAGGGCGGGTTCGATCACTTCATGCAGAAGGAGATCTTCGAGCAGCCCCGTGCGATCACCGACACGATCGGCACGCGCGTGAACGAGGCCGAGCTCGACGTGGATCTCGACGGGATCGAGTTCGACAAGGCCTGGCTCGACGAATGCCAGGGCGTGACGCTGGTCGCCTGTGGCACCTCCTACTATGCGTCGCAGCTCGGCAAGTACATGATCGAGCAGATCGCCGGGATTCCCTGCGAGGTCGATCTCGCCAGCGAGTTCCGATACCGCAAGCCGATCGTCGGGTCGCGGCGGCTGGTGATTCCGGTCTCCCAGTCGGGCGAGACCGCGGACACGCTCGCGGCCCTCGAGGAAGCGAAGGGGCAGGGCGCCCGGATCCTCGCGATCTGCAACGTCCGCGAGTCGACGATCGCCCGTGCGAGCGACGACGTGCTGTACACGCAGGCCGGTCCCGAGATCGGCGTCGCTTCGACGAAGGCCTTCGTGACCCAGGCCGTCGCGCTCTACTTGATCGCGCTCAAGCTCGGCATCGTCCGCCAGCTCCTCGGAGACGACGAGATCCGCGAGCGACTGCACGACGCGATGCGCCTGCCTCGCATGGTCGAGGGCGTGCTCGAGCTCGACCAGGACATCCTGAAGGTCGCGCGCAAGTACTTCAAGGCGCAGGACTTCCTCTTCCTCGGTCGCGGCATCATGTTCCCGATCGCCATGGAGGGCGCCCTCAAGCTCAAGGAGATCAGCTACATCCACGCCGAGGGCTACGCCGCCGGCGAGATGAAGCACGGTCCGATCGCGCTGATCGACGAGAACATGCCCGTCGTCTGCATCGCCACCAAGGGCGAGCTCCACGACAAGCTGGTCTCGAACCTCGAGCAGGTCCGCGCACGCGATGGCCAGGTGATCGCCCTCGCCTCGACCGGCGACGACGAGATCGCCGAGAAGGCGAACGAGACGCTCTACGTCGACGACCTGGGCGACTACCTGACGTCGATCCTCGCCGTCGTCCCGCTCCAGCTGCTCGCGTACCACATCGCCACCTTGAAGGGCACCGACGTCGACCAGCCGCGCAACCTCGCGAAGAGCGTCACGGTCGAGTAGCGAACCGCTTGCCCGGAGCGTCGCGCTCGCGCGGCGCGCTCCGGTCGAATAGTCTCTCGGCGTCGCTCGTGGCGAGCGAGGAGAGGGATCGATGCACCGCTCGGGCGTGTCCGCCGCGACCCATCCCGGCCAGCTGCTCTTCGTCGGCTTCCCCGGACACGACGTGCCGGAGGATCTCGCGGCGCTCGTGCGCGCGGGTCGCGTCGGCGGCGTCATCCTCTTCAAGCGCAACGTGCGGGATCCCGGGCAGGTGCGCCGCGTGGTCGCCGAGCTCCACGCCCTCGCGCCGGACGATGCGCCCCTCGTCGTCGCCCTCGACCAGGAAGGCGGTCGCGTCCAGCGCTTGCGCGCACCGTGGACCGAGTGGCCGCCCATGCGTGCGCTCGGCCGGCGGGGGCCCGAAGAGACCGCCCGTTTCGCTCGGGCCCTGGCGGTCGAGCTCCGGGACTGCGGCTTCGACCTCGACTTCGCCCCGGTCGTCGACGTCGACAGCAACCCGGCCAATCCGGTGATCGGCGATCGAAGCTTCGGCGGGACGCCCGAAATCGTGTCGGCCCACGCGACCGCCTTCATCGAGGCCATGCAGGACGAGGGGGTCGCCGCCTGCGCGAAGCACTTCCCGGGCCACGGCGACACGAACGTCGACAGCCACCTCGCGCTCCCGAAGCTCGACCTGGATCTGGGGCGGCTCCGCGAGATCGAGCTGCCGCCGTTCCGCGCCGCCGTCGAAGCCGGAGTCGCGAGTGTGATGACCGCCCACGTGCTCTTTCCGCGCCTCGACGAGAAGCGCCCGGCGACCCTCTCCGCGGATGTGATGGGCCTGCTGCGCGGCGAGCTCGCCTACGACGGTCTCGTCTTCAGCGACGACATCGAGATGCGCGCGATGGCGGACCATTGGTCCTCGCACGCCTGCTCGATCGGCGTCCTCGAAGCGGGGGTCGATGCGATCCTCGTCTGCTCGAAGGCCGACCTGCGCGATGAAGTCCTCGCCCACCTCGAGGCGGCGCAGGACGGACTGCTCGAAGCGCCGCTGCGGCGGATGCAGGCGTTCAAGGCGCGCTTCGCCGGCGGGCGTGCCGCGCGGGCGGCCGAGCCGCCCTACGCGGGACACGTCGCGTTGGCGGCCGCGCTGGCCGGCGAGCACATCGCAGCGGTCGCTTCGGACCCGACCGAGCGCGCGTAGACCCGGCGCTGCCACCCGGTCCGCGCCCCGCAGACCGTCGCCGACGCGGCCACCCGCGGGCGCGCCGCTCG
>JBCCZJ010000196.1:0-9044 GCA_039187915.1 Myxococcota bacterium | reverse complement strand
TGCCCCGCGCGGGCACGGCGCAAGCGCGTGGCAAGGCCGATCCGCACCGCTAAGGTCGGAGCCGAATCGGTGTCTTCTTCGAGGTTCGATCACCCGTGGGCCACGCCCCCTCCGTCCGTCCGATCGCCTGCGCGCTCTTCGCGCTCGGCCTGGCGCTCGCGCCCGCGATCCAGGCCAAGCGCATCCCGCCGCCGCCGCTCGCGACGATCGAGAACGACGTCGGCTGGCCCCTCCACGGCCTGACGTCCCGCGAGGAGCGCTACAGCCCGCTCGATCAGATCGATCGCAACACCGTCGCCCGCCTCGGCCTCGCCTGGTCCTACATGACCGGATCCGACCGCGGCCTCGAGGCGACGCCCCTCGTCGTCGACGGCGTGATGTACGCGACCGCCAGCTGGAGCGTCGTGTTCGCTCTCGACGCGAAGACCGGCCGCGAGCTCTGGCGGCACGACCCGCAGGTCGCGCGCTGGAAGGCGCGACACGCCTGCTGCGGCGTCGTGAATCGCGGCGTCGCCGTCCACGCCGGCAAGGTCTACGTCGGCACGATCGATGGGCGCCTGCTCGCGCTCGACGCCCGCACCGGCGAGGAGATCTGGAGCGTCCAGTCCGCGCCCCGCGACGAGGCCTACACGATCACCGGTGCGCCGCGGATCGTGAAGGACCTCGTCATGATCGGCAACGGCGGCGCCGAGTTCGGCGTGCGGGGCTTCTTCTCGGCCTACCACGCGGAGACGGGCGAGATGGCCTGGCGCTTCTATACCGTGCCGGCCAGCAAGGACGGTCCCCATGAACATCCCGAGCTGAAGGAAGCCGCCGAGACCTGGCCCGCCGATTCGCTCTGGGAAGCGGGACTCGGCGGGACGGCCTGGGACTCGATGGCCTACGACCCGGAGCTCGACCTGCTCTACGTAGGCACGGGCAACTCGAGCGTCTACGACCGCGCCAAGCGCAGCCCGGGCGGCGGAGACAACCTCTTCCTGGCCTCGATTCTCGCGCTCCGCCCCGACACGGGCCGCCTCGTCTGGCACTACCAGACCACCCCGGGCGAACACTGGGACTACACGGCCACCCAGCACATGATCCTCGCGGAGCTCGACTGGAAGGGAACGAAGCGCAAGGTCCTGATGCAGGCGCCGAAGAACGGCTTCTTCTACGTCCTGGATCGCGAGACGGGCGAGCTGCTCTCGGCGGAGAAGTTCGTGCACGCGAGCTGGGCGAGCCGGGTCGACCTCGAGACCGGCCGCCCGGTCGAGCGCCCGGAAGCGCGCTGGTCCGAGGAAGCGCGGATGGTCTCGCCGCCGCCGCCCGGCGCGCACAACTGGCATCCGATGAGCTTCCATCCGGAGAACGGCCTCGTCTACATCCCGGCCAGCGAGTCCGCCTACGCCTACTATCCGGCCAAGGGCTTCCGCTATCGCCCGGGACTCTGGAACACCGGTGAAGACCTCCCCCAGCTCCACCGCGACATGGAAGGCACGGCCGCCGTCCGCTTCATGCCCTGCGGTCTGACGCGCCTGATCGCCTGGGATCCGCGCAAGGGCGAGAAGGCCTGGGAGGTCCTACACGAGTCGGGCGTCCCGGGCGGCACCCTCGCCACCGCGGGCCAGCTCGTCTTTCAGGGCAGCGGGTTCGGTCGCTTCAGCGCCTACGACGCGCAGAACGGAAAGGAGCGCTGGGGCGTCGACGTCGGCATCGACGTGATGGCCCCGCCGATCACCTACGCGATCGACGGCGAGCAGTACATCGCGGTCCTCGCCGGCGTTGGCGGTTCCCACGGCAACCACCTGTCCGAGTTCACGCACGACAACGCCGGCCGCCTGCTCGCCTGGAAGATCGGCGGGACCGCTGCGCTCCCGCCCGTCGCGCAGCGCCCGGAGCGAGAACGGAAGGTCCCCCGACTCGACGTCGGCGAGACGCGCATCGACGAGGGCCGCGCGCTCTACGCCACGCGCTGCTTCTCGTGCCACGGCCTGGGCGTCCACGGCAGCGGCCTCTACCCCGACCTCAAGACGTCGAGCGCGGAGACCCACGCGCAGTGGGACGCCATCGTGCGTGGCGGCGCGCGCGCGGAGAAGGGCATGCCGAGCTTCGTCGACCTGCTCACCGAAGACGAAGCCAAGGCGATCCAGGCCTACGTGCTCCACCGTTCCTGGGAGAGCGGAGGCCTGACCGAGCGCCTGCTCGAGTACATCGCGGATCGCGCCTGCGTCCCGACCTCCTGGATCACCGACTAGCCGCGGTCCGGGCGCCCGCCGCACCGCGCCCGAGGTGCTATCAACGGGTCTCCGCGCGGTCCCGCGGCCGCCTTTTCCGTCTTCCGTCAGGAGATCCCGACCATGGCTTCCGATGTGTCCCGTCGTCCCGCGATCGCCGGTATCGGCCAGCTCGTGCAGCGCGTCGATGATCCGGCCGAGGCCGTCTCGCCGATCGAGATGATGGAGAACGCGATCCGCAAGGCCGCCGAAGACGCGGGCGCCCCGAAGCTCGTCGAACATCTCGACGCGATCTACGTGCCGCGCGGCACCTGGCAGTACGGCAACCCGGGCAAGCTGCTCGGCGAGCGCCTCGGTTCCCCGAACGCGAAGAGCGTCACCGGCGCCGTCTCCGGCCACATCGTCCAGATCCTCCTCAACCTGGCCTGTCGAGAGATCGCCGCAGGCAAGGCCGACGCCATCGCGATCGTCGGCGGCGAGAGCGAGAACAGCAAGCGGCGCATCCTGCGCGGCGGCGGCACGCTCCACTGGGACGACGCGATTCCGGGCGAACCCGACGCCACGGTCGGCGAGATGAAGTACACGCAGAACCCGGGCGAGAAGGACTCCGGGGTCGTCGATGCGACGTCGATCTTCACCTTCTGCGAGACCTCCCTTCGCGCGAGCCTCGGCGAGACGCCCGCGGCCCACCGTGACCGCATCGCCGAGCTCGCCCATCAGATGAGCCGGGTCGCCGAGCAGAACCCCTACGCCTGGATCCCGCGCGAGACTTCCGCCGAGGAGATCCGCAATCCCTCCGCGAGCAACCGGATGGTGATCTACCCGTACACGAAGCTGATGACCTCGAACATCTCCGTCGACCAGAGCGCCGCGCTGATCGTGTGCTCGACGGAGGCTGCGGACCGCTTCGGCGTACCGCAGGCCCAGCGCGTCTTCCTGAGGGCGTCGACCGAGATGAGCAAGACCATCACGCTCTCCGAACGCGACCAGCTCCACGTCCATCCGGGCCAGGTCCTCGCCGCCCAGCGCGTGCTCGAACGCGCGAAGAAGAACGCCTCGGATCTCGAGCACGTCGACCTCTACTCGTGCTTCCCCTTCGCGATCCAGGCCGGCGCCGCGGCGCTCGGCATCGCGACCGACCCCGTTCCGAGCCTGACCGGCGGCATGACCTTCTTCGGCGGCCCCTTCGGCAACTACGTCCTGCACAGCAAGGCGACGATGGTCGATCGACTGCGCAAGGATCCAGGCTCGACCGGCGCGATCGGTTCGGTCGGCGGCGCCTTCGCGCACTTCTCCTACGGCATCTACTCGACCGAGCCGATCGACGCGGTCCTGCCCGAGATCGAGGACGTCTCCGACGAGTTCGCCCGGATGGAGCTCCGTCCGATGCTCGAGACCCGCTACGAAGGCGAAGCGCCGATCGAGAGCTACACGGTCCTCGTCGGCAAGGACGGACCGGCGCGACTGAACTTCGCCGCGATCAACCCGGACGGGTTCCGCGTGTGGGGCGGCTCGACCGATCCCGACCTGATGGCCGCCGCGCTCGCCGACGAGGAGTTCGTCGGGCGCAACGCGCGCTTCTCCGAGGGCGTCGTCACCCCGCTCTGACCGGCGGCGCCCCCGAACTAGCGATCGCCCTCGCGGAACGTGCGGGGGTCGCGGGCGCGGTAGAGCGGATCGGTGGGGTCGCGAAAGCTCGCGAGGAGCGGCTCGAGCCCGTTCGCCTTGATCTCGTAGAGCGTCGCCATCAGCATGCCGAGGCGGCCCTTCGGGTAGCCCTTCTCCTTCCACCAGACGACGTAGGGCTCGGGCAGATCGATGAGCCGCCGCCCCTGATAGCGGCCGAAGGGCATCTCCATCCGCGCGATCTGGATCAGGACCTCGGGGTCGGGCTCGAGGGGAGTGCCGCGGGCTTCGCGCTCGTTCGCCATGCCGCAAGAATGTCGTACGGTGGGGCACGACGCTCGTCGGCCACGGCGCCCGCCGAGCGCGATCCGATCCATTCGAGCGAGCGGCCCGGCTTCGCGTCGGCCTCGCAGGGGGAAACGACATGACCGGACGAAGGCGATCCGAACGGACGCTCGCGTTCTCGTGGCTGGTCGCGCTGGGCCTCGTGCTTCCGGGAACCGCCCACGAGGCCCGGGTCGCGGTGACCGTCGAGAACGGCGAGCGCTGCGTCGCGTCGAACGGGCTCCCCGACCACGACACCGGGCGTTTCCCGAACGCGGGCAATCCGAACGCGATCTCCGCCCAGGACGTCCGGCTCTGCGTGCCGGCGCGTCCGGTCCGAAGCGCCACGAAGACGACCCTGCGCGGATCGGTCGGCGTCGCCCTGAACGGCGTCCAGATCCGACCGGGCACCGCCGACTACTACGACGCCGCCTCGCCGCGCGGCTTCAGCCGGGACCCGCGCTCCGGCTGGAACCTCGAGGGCATGGGCGCGGCCGAACGCCTCGGCATGGACGCGAACGCGGCGCACGTGGACGAACGGGGGCTGTACCACTACCACGGCGTGTCGCCCGCGCTGTTGCGCACGGCGAAGGGCACGCAGATCGGCTGGGCCGCGGACGGCTTCGAGATCCACTACGTCGAGGGCAAACGCTCGAGCTGGCGGCTCCGGACTGGGCGTCGTCCGAGCGCCCCGGGCGGACGCTACGACGGGACCTACGTCGAGGACTGGGTCTACGTCGCCGGGTCGGGCGATCTCGACGAATGCAACGGGGGCGCGTGGGACGGCGGCTTCGCCTACTTCGCGACGGACACCTTCCCGTTTTTTCCCCGCTGCGCCTGGGGTACGCCCGGCGACGGATTCCGCCCCGGAGGTCGCGCGCAGGACGCCGACGAGACGCGCGGGGCACGGCCGCCGGGCGGCGCCGGCGGGACGCACGGGACACCGCAGCCGGGCGGCGCGCGTCCGGGCCGGGGCGTCCCCCCGCCCGAGGCCCTCGCCGCCTGCCGCGGCCGGTCGGACGGCGAGCGCTGCACGTTCACCGGACGGCGAGGCGAGTCCTTGTCCGGCGCCTGCTTCACGACCCCCGACCGGCAGCGGGCCTGTCGACCCACCGGATCCCGACGCCCCTGACGCCCCTGACGCCTCCAGGCGGAGCGGCCAGAGCCGCGTCCGGCCGCTAGCGCGGCGCGGACTCGTTCTGGCGTCGATGGGCCAGCACGAGCAGACCGAGGCCGACGAGCGTACCGGTGCCCGGCTCGGGCACCGGATTCCAGGTGAAGAAGACGTCGCCGAGGCCGCCGATGCAAGGCCCCGTGCACGTGATGTCGTCCGGCTGCATCTCGACGAGGATCGACCCGTACGCCTCGAGGTCGAGGACGAACGAGAGCGGCTCGACGCGCACCGTCGTGGCGAACTCGCCGCGATCCTGGCGCCCGTTGCCGTTGGCGTCTTCGCTGAACCATGCGTACGAGACGGGCACGGAGAAGGGCCGGACGACCGTGAACCGCGGCGGGTCGTACCGATCGGCGACCCGCGGTCGGTCCGGATCGGCGATCTCCACCCGAATCGTCGAGGCGTAGACCCCCGTCCCGCTCCCTTCCCCGCGAATCGCCGGCACGCCGATGTCGATGCCCGTGCGCAGGGCCCGAAAGCGATGCCCCGCCCTGGCCGTCGTGTAGCGCGGGGACGGCGAGAGGAAGCGCACGTCATCGAAGAATCGGCCCTGCGGATCGGGCGGCCAGAGGTCGATCGACGCGATCGGGCCCCCCGCCTGGAGCACGCCCCCCAGATACGTCCGGTACGTGAAGGCCGAGGAAGCGGCCGGCGTGAGGGAGATCAGCGCGCCGAGCGAAAGCCCCAGGGCCAGCGGTCTCCACGCGCGCCATCTCGTGGTCGGCCGTCGTGCGCGGTTCCCCGTCCGTCGATCCGGTTCGTGCATGGCCACCTCGAAGTGCCCTCGCACGCGGGGCGAGCGCTCGGAGATGAGTGGCGATCGGCGCACCGAAGTCGCAAAGAAATCGCCGGGATCGGCCGACGAAATCGCTGCCCACACAAGGCCGGGAGGAGCGAGGGACGCTTCGCCTTCCGATCCGAATCCGGGCGCCGACGACGCCGGAAGGCCCCATCACCGGGCGCCTTCGGCTAGGCTGGGTCGCTCTCTCTGCCTTTCGATCGGAACCCCTTCCATGAGCCAGATCAGCCCGACCCATCCCCGCCGCCTCGCCGACGTCGACCACTTCGATCTCGAGACCGACGTCGCCGTCGTGGGCTTCGGCGGCGCCGGCGGCTGCGCGGCGATCGAGGCCAAGGACAACGGGGCGGACGTCACGATCTTCGAGGTCGCGAGCGCGAGCGGCGGCTCGACGGCGCTCTCGAGCGCGGAGATCTACATGGGCGGCGGCGGCGGGACGCGGGTCCAGCAGGCCTGCGGCTACGACGACTCGACGGAGGCGCTCTTCGAGTATCTGAAGCTCTGCATGGGCGAGTACGGCGACGAGGAGAAGATCCGCTGCTACGCCGAGGGCAGCCCCGAACACTTCGGCTGGATCGTCGGTCTCGGCGTTCCCTACAAGGATACCGAGTACGAGGGCAAGGCGATCGTCGCCATGACCGACGACTGTCTGCTCTACACCGGCAACGAAAAGGCCTGGCCCTTCCGGAACGTGGCGACGCCCTGCCCGCGCGGTCACAACCTCGAAATCGAGGGCGACAACGGCGGGCCGCTCTTCATGGAGATCGTGACGCGGAACGTCGTCGAGCGCGGCATCCGCGTCGAGTACGACGCGCGCGCGCTCTGCCTGATCGCCGACGAAGCGAACGAGATCGTCGGCCTCGTCGTCCGGATCGACGGTGAGGAGAAGAACGTTCGCGCGAGGCGCGGCGTCGTCCTCTGCACGGGCGGCTTCGCCATGAACCAGGCCATGTGGGAGCACTACAGCCCGGAAGTCGCCAAACGCGCCCAGCCGATCGGGAACCCGAACGACACGGGCAGCGGGATCCGCATGGGTCAGGGGGCCGGTGCCTCGACGCTGCACATGAACCAGAGCTTCGTGACCATCCCCTTCTACCCGCCCTCGAGCCACACCTTCGGCATCCTCGTGAACAGCCAGGGCCAGCGCTTCATCAACGAGGACGTCTACCACGCGCGGATCGCGGCCAACAACCTGAAGCAGATCAAGACCGGCGAGAAGGTCTTCCTGATCATCGGCGAAAAGCACTGGAAGCAGCCGAACATGCTCGGCGGCGAGGTGGTATCGGCCGCCGAGACGATCGAGGAGCTCGCCGAGGACATCGGGCTGCCGGCCGCGAACCTCGCCCACACGTTCCATCACTACAACGAGCACGCCGCGAAGGGCGAGGACCCGCTCTTCCACAAGCAGGCGGCCTGGATGGAGCCGATCGAACCGACGATCGCCGCCGTCGACATCACGCCGGGCGAGAACGGACTCTACGTCGGCTTCACGCTCGGCGGCCTCGAGTCGAAGACCACCGGCGAGGTCCTCACGATGGACGGCGACGTGATCCCCGGTCTCTTCGCCGCGGGACGCGCGACCTGCGGCATGCCGCGCACGGCCGAGGGCTACGCCTCGGGCATGAGCGTCGGCGACGTCACGTTCTTCGGGCGGCGCGCGGGCCGACGGGCGGCGGACCGCAAGCCCTAGGTGGGCCTCTGCCAGGAAGCGCCAGGACGGCCCGGTCAGGAAGCCCCGAGGTCCGGCTCGTGGGCGAGCGACGGGAAGTCGAGGCGCGACGAGATCGGGAACGGCGCACACATTCCGCCTCCGATCTTCGTGTAGCCCTCCATCGTCAGCGCTTCGCTCCACTGGACCATGTTCGTGAAGACGCTGCAGCGCTCTTCGTCGGAGAGCATGCGCGGATCCGTGAGCGCGCGCGCTACGACCCAGGCCTGATCGATCTGATCGGTCTCCATGCGCAGCCCGTCGTCCTGCTCGGTGTCGAAGACGATGTACTTGGGGTCGTCCTTGCCGAGGCCCCAGGGCGCCCACGCCGGCAAGTCTCCGTCCGTCCCCGTACCCGGGTCGTAGGTGTAGGCGAAGTTCGCCCAGTAGGAGCGCATCTGCGCCGACAGGCGGCGGGCGCTCTCGCGGTCCTCGAAGACGAAGCGATTCGCGAAGCCGAGGTCCGTGTCGAACACGAAGAGCAGCTCGATCGCGTGCGCCGCGCCGAGCAGCTTCGAGAGATCGGTGCCCAGCACCTCGGGCTCCTCGTCCCAATCGAAGCGATAGCCCCAGACGTTCGCCCCCTGCGTCCTGCGCAGCGCCGCGAGGGGCTCGTCGGCGCCCATGGCCCGCCACACGAGCCCGCCGTACTCCCCCTCGACGTCGTACATCCGGAGGTTCGAGAATCCGCTCGGAAGGCCGAAGGTGGTGTCGACGTAGGGCGAATCGAAGGCGACGAAGAGCTTGGTCTCTTCGCGGTTGGTGCCGGCGATGAAGGGGACGGCGTTGTAGGCGCCGGGCTTCGCGAAGAGGTCGATCGGCTCGCCCTCGCTCACCACGTGCCCGTCCTGGAAGATGTTGGGCACGATGTACATCGGCAGGTTCTCGCCGTCCATCGCGTCGACGAAGGGCTGCAGGAGCGCCTCGGCGGAGTGTCCGCGCAGGAAGGCCTCGACGTCGGCGAGCGCCATCTCCGCGGCGGCAGCCTTGGCGGAGTCCCGGTCCGCGGCCCGGCCCGCCTTTTGGAGCAGCGCGATCAGCAGCTCCGACGACGAGCCCGGCAGCCCCGGCGCTTCGGGGTCGTCGGTGTAGTGATCCGCCTCGTCCCGGGTCATCGAGGTCGGCGATCCGCTCTGGGCGATCGCCGCGTGGAAGAGCCCCTCGGCCAGCGGTGAAACGAGCATGGAGTAGACGTTCAAG
>JBCCZJ010000195.1:0-9148 GCA_039187915.1 Myxococcota bacterium | reverse complement strand
CGATGACGTTCTTGCCAAGCGCCACACTGACCGATGCGCCGACCAGTCCGCCGGTGACCCCGGGACGACGCGCTCCTCGCTCCGCTGCGCGTGCTGTGGCTGCCGCGCGTCGACCCGACCGAACACCGGGCGAGCCTGTGGGACCTGCTCCGCCTGGGCGACGAACGCGATCCCGGGCGACTCCGGGAACGCTACGTCCGACGCTTCCGGCCCGACCGCGTCCAGGTCGTGGCGGCGGAACCGGCCACGGTCGCAGCGCTGCGCGAGCGCTGGCGGACCGCGGCCGGCGCGAATCTCGGCGAGACGGTCGGACTCTCCCGCTTCGTCAGTCGACAGGCGGCCCTGGCCCTCGATCGCGCGGAGCGCCGATCGCGGGACGCCCGCTACAAGGTCGCCCGCTTCGTGCGCGAACAGATCCTCACGACCCCCGCGTTCCAGGGCGGTCTCGAGAAGCTGGCCCGCGAGACCGGGCAGAGCGCCGACGGCGTGAAGCGCCAGGCCGGGAGCTACCTGAAGGAGATCGCCGCGAGGCACAGCCCGCGGATGATCGACGTGTTCGCCACCCTCTCACGCTCGATGGCGACGCGCGGCTACGACGCGGTCCGCTTCGACCGGGGGCGGCTCGCGGAGATCCGCACCCTCGCCCAGCAGCACCCGGTCGTCTTCCTCCCGACGCACAAGTCGAACGTCGACCACATGGTCGTATTCCACCTGCTCCACGAAGACGGCCTTCCGCCGCCGCACACCGCCGGCGGCATCAACATGAACTTCCTCCCGCTGGGTCCCCTCGCCCGCCGCGCCGGCATCTTCTTCATCCGCCGCACCTTCGCGGACAACCCGGTCTACAAGTTCGTGCTGCGCGCCTACGTCGACTTCCTCGTCGAGAAGCGTTTCCCCCTGGAGTGGTACATCGAAGGGGGGCGCTCCCGTTCCGGGAAGCTGCTCCCCCCGCGCTACGGAATGCTCTCGTACGTCGTGGACTCGTTCTGGCGGGGCAAGAGCGACGATGTGATCCTGCTGCCGATCTCGATCGCCTACGATCAGATCTCCGAGGTCTCGGAGTACACCCACGAGGACCGCGGCGGCGCCAAGCAGGCCGAGAACGCCGTGTGGTTCGCGAAGTACCTGGCCCGGCTCGGCGGCGACTACGGGAGCATCGAGATCGCCTTCGGAGATCCACTCTCCCTGCGCGAGGCCCTCGGCGCACCGCAGGGCGACGTGCGGCCCCTCGACGAGCTCGCGGTCCCGAAGCTGGCCTTCGAGGTCTGCGCCCGCATGAACCGCGTCACGCCGATCACGCCGATCGCGCTGGGCATGCTCGCGCTCCTGGGACGCGGCGATCGCGCGATGAGCGTGCGCGAGATCCGCTTCGCGCTCCGCAATCTGGCGGGTTTCGTCGCGGGCCGAGGCCTGCCCACGACCGCCAAGCTCGAATTCGAGACCGAGGACGACGTCTGCCGGACCCTGGATCCGCTCGTCGCGACGGGCGTCCTCCAACGCTTCGACGAGGGACCGGAGCGGCTCTACGCGATCAAGGAAGGGCAGCACCTCGCCGCGGCCTACTATCGCAACACGCTGATCCACTTCCTCGTGAACGGCGCGATCGTCGAGCTCGCCCTCGTGCGCGCGAGCGAGCAGGAGAACGGGAATCGGATCGTCGCCTTCCGGGAGGAGGCCATGCGACTCCGCGACCTCCTCAAGTTCGAGTTCTTCTTCTCGGACAAGGACGCCTTCGTCGCCGAGATCGAGTCGGAGATCGCCCTCACCTCGCCGGGCTGGCAGGAGGAGATCCAGCGCCCCGAAGGCGCGCGCGACCTGCTCGGAGCGATCCGACCCTATCACGCCCACCGGACGCTGCGTGCGTTCGTCGATGCCTATCAGATCGTCGCGGATCGACTCTTCATGTCGGGGGGCTGCGCGATCGAGGACCGTGCGGACCTGCTCTCCGACTGTCTCTCATGGGGCAAGCAGTACACGCTCCAGCGGCGGATCCGGAGTCCGGAATCCGTCTCCAGGGTCCTCCTGGACAACGGCATCAAGCTCGCGGAGAACCGCGGCCTGATGGCCGGCGAAGGCGCGGCGCTCGAAGCGGACCGCGCGCTCTTCGTCGACGAGATCCGCGACACCATCCGACGCATCCGCGTCGTCGACGCGCTCGCCCGCCAACGCCTGGCGAGCGCGCTCGACTGACACCCCGAACGGACGCGACGCCCGCGCCTGCGGGTTCTCCGTCACCGAGGGGAGCGAGGCGCGATGGTCCGGCCGGGCGCGCTATGCCACGATCGGGGGCGCCGCCAGGAGTGCCCATGAGTCAGCCCCACGCAGAGAACGCCCGCCCCGCCGCCTGGGTCCCGCCCCTCGAGCGGACCGCCGGACAGCCGGCGCCGATCGCCGCGAACGAGGGGCTCTCCTACGCCGCCTTCGAGCGCGACGGCGACGCGGGAACGACCGAGGCGACCGAAGACGCGCTCCGGCTCGCGACCTCCGGCGCCGGGCGCGCGGTGATGGAATGGATCGAGAACGCCCCGCCCGGCCCGATCGAGACCCGGTGGGGGAAGGGCTTCCGCCGCTTCTCGGAGTGCCTCGACTACATCCGCGAGCAGCAGATCGAGGCGCCCGAGGGCGGCCTCGCGATCCCGCTCCGGTACACCGTGGACGAATCGCCGTCCTACTCCATCGTCTCGTCGAACGCGCTCTGGCGGGACGAGTCCCGCACGGCGGAGGCCGCGGCGCTCCGACAGGACGAACGGGAGAGCATCCGGCGCTGTCTCTACTTCCCGCAGATCCTGCGCGACGCGCGACGAATCGAAGAGTTCCACCCCGGCCTGTCGCCCTACACGCCCGAGAGCATGGACGTACTCGGTGTCTCCCTCGCCCATCTCGAGTCGGAGTGCACGAACTTCTACGACGCCGAGGAGGTCGAACGCGTCTACTACCCGGAGATCGAGCGGCTCCTGCGCGACTTCTTCCCCGATTCGACCGACGCGATCGTCTACAACCACGACGTGTTCGACAAGCACTACGCGGGCGACCGGACCGAGGACCAGGCTGCGAAGAATCCTGGCGTGAACGCCGCCTACGCGAACCTCGTCCACAACGACCTGAACGACAACAGCGGGCGCGTGCGCTGCCGGGAACTCCTGACGCAGAACCTCCGGAACTTCGGCCGCACGCTTCGCTACACCGAAGAGGAGGCGGACGCGAAGATGTCGCGCCGCTTCATGTCGATCAATCTGGCCAAGCCGATGGAAACGGTCCGGCAGAACCCGTTCGTGCTCTGCGCCTGGCCCTCCTTCGCGGACCAGCCCTACATCAACAACTACCGGGTCTACGACGACCGCGTCGGCGAAACGACCCGCTTCACCTACCGACCGGAGCACGAGTGGTACTGGGTCCCGCAGCAGACGCCGACGGAGGTGTCGATGCTCAAGTGCTACGACTCGGTCACGGACGGCTCGGTCTCCCGCTGGTCGTTCCATACCTCGAGCATCGACCCGACCGCGCCGGACGACGCGCCCTGTCGACGCAACCTGGTCGTGCGCTCCTACGTCTTCTTCTAGCCGAGGGCCGCGTCGCGAGACGCGCCCCGAAGAAAGGTCCTCTCCGATGAGACTCGCCGCGTTCCTCCTCGCGTCCTGCCTGGCCCTGCTGGCGGGCTGCGCCACCCCGGACCTCCCCACCCGAGAGGCGAGCGGCGCCTTCGACGGCCTGGCCGAAGCGATCGCCGACGAACGCCGCGGCGACGACGCGGCCCGCGACGCGTTCCGCCATCCGGACGCGACCCTCCGCTTCTTCGACGTCCAGCCGAACCACACGGTCGCCGAGTACGCGCCCGGCGGCGGCTGGTACACGAAGATCCTCGCGCCCTACGTGGCCGAGGACGGTCACTACGTCGCCGTCAGCTTCAGCGGCGAGCAGACCGGGATCGACCGGCTGGTCGAGCTCCTGAGCGGATTCGAGCAGACCTTCCCGGCCCGCGTCGAAGAGCTCTCGGGCGTCCCGGCCGATCGCGTCTCGGCCTGGTTCACGACGACCGCGCCGGAAGAGGTCCACGGCACCGTCGACCGGATCGTGATCCCGCGCATGGTCCACAACCTCCTGCGCTGGAACATCGCCAACGAGGAGCTGCGCGGCCTGCGCAAGCTCCTGAAGGACGACGGACTCGTCGGAATCGTCCAGCATCGCGCCAAGCCGGACTCGCCCTGGGCCTACGGCGACGGCAGCAAGGGCTATCTCCGCGAGGCGGACGTCGTCGCGCTGATGCAGGTCAACGGCTTCGAGCTCGTCGGCCGGAGCGAGATCAATGCGAATCCGAATGATCCCGCCGACCATGCGGCCGGCGTCTGGACCCTTCCGCCGTCGCTTCGGCTCGGCGAGGAGGACAAGGACCGGTACCTGGCGATCGGCGAGAGCGACCGGGCGACGCTGGTCTTCGCGAAGGCGAAATAGCCCCGCTCCTCCGAGACGCACCGCTCCCGAGCGCGAGCGCCCCCGCTTCTCTCCTCCCTTCGATCTCGAGGCCTCCATGTCCGACTCGCCGCCCGACGACACACCCATCGACCACGACGCCTTCGAAGCCGAACAGCGCCGGGGCATCACCGCCTGGGTCGCCGAGCACCTCGGCGGCGAGGTCCGCGCGATCGAGCGCCTCGCCCGATGGCGGCCCCAGTGGCGCGTCGACTTCACGAAGGACGGCGCAGAGGACGTCGTCTTCGTGCGCGGCAATCGTCCGATCGCCGGAGAGGACGACCTGCGCTTCGAGATGGAGATCATGAAGGTCCTCGAGAAGAACGGAATCCTCGTCCCCCACATCTACGGATGGATGGACGAGCCCAAGGCCTTCGTCATGGATTGGGTCGACACGGAGGACCGCGCGCCGGGCATGCTGCATACGGCGATCGAGGATCCCACGGTCATGACCGAAGACCGCTGGCAGGCCATGCTCGCCTACATGGCGCACCTGGCGAAGATCCACGAGGTGCCCGTCGCGGAGTTCACGCACATCAAAGGCATGAAGGCGCTGGAGACCGCCGAGGAGATCGCGCTCCGACAGACCGAGCGCATGTACCGAATCGGACAGTTCACCAAGGGCATCGACTCGAGTCTCGAGTTCCTTCAGCTCTGGCTCCGCCGGAACGTTCCGCAGCATCGCACGGAGGCGCGTTTCCTGGCCGGAGACGCCGGACAGTTCATGTCCCGTGGCCCCGAGGTCCTCGCGCTGATGGACTTCGAGATCGCGGCGGTCGGCGACGTCCATTGGGACCTCGCCTGCTTCCGTGGTCGCCACCCCTACGAGAACATGGGCGACATCCCCGAGCTCTATCGCGAATACGCTCGAGTGACCGGCCACGAGGTCGACCTGCCCGTCGTCTCGTACCACACCGTGAACTTCCTCCAGCTCTCCGCGATCGCGGCGACCACCTTCATGAACCCGCACGCCCGCGGCGCGAACTGGATCGAGGGCGTGCTCGAGTACGCGAGCATCTCCCGCCGCGCCTTCGAAGCGATCGCCGAGCTGAATGGCTTCCCGCTCGACTACGACCTCCATCTCCCGGAGCCGGTCGAGCAGCCCTGGGAGGCTTCGGGCTTCGAGAAGATGCTGGTCGACATCGCCCAGCTCCCGACCTCGAGCGCCTTCCAGGCATGGGAGCGCGACCTGCTCGGCGCGATCCCGAACTTCCTGCGGAACTATGCACGCTACCGCGGCTGGCACGAGGCGGAGACGATCGCGGACATCGGGCGGCTGACGGGCCACTCGTTCGCCGATGCCGCCGAAGCCGACCGCGCGCTGATGGGGGTCGTCCAGGCGGGCGATCCGGACCGGGACGAGGCGCTCGTCCAGCTCCTCCATCGCAAGGTGCTGAGGCTCTCGATGATCATCGCCGGCACCGACCCGGACGACGAGAACCCGCTCTTCCACAAGCTCGACCCGATCCTCGGCTGAGCCGATCCGAACCCGGAGCCAAGCATGATCGAAGACCGACCGCCGTCCTGGGACCGGATCGTCGACGTGATCGTCGTCGGGAGCGGCGGCGCCGCGATGACCGCCGCCACCCTCGCGCACGACGGCGGCGCCGAGGTGCTCCTCGTCGAGAAGGCCGAGAAGTTCGGCGGGACGACCGGCATCTCCGGGGGCGTGATGTGGATCCCGCAGAACGATCACATGGCCGCGGCGGGCGTCGACGATTCCCGCGAAGACGCGCTCGCCTACATCCGCCACCTCGCCCAGGGCCAGCCCTACGACGACGCGCAGGTGGAGGCGTGGGTCGACGCGGCGCCCGAGGCGCTCCGCTATCTCGAGGCGCATACGCCGGTCGAGATGCAGACCGTGCCGCGCTTCCCGGACTACTACTTCGCGTACGGGATCCCGGGGCGACGGCCCGGCGCGCGCTCGGTCGAGCCCGTGCTCTTCGACGCGCCCGAGGCGCTCGGTGAATGGAAGGATCGCCTCAGCAGCCGGGTCGCCGATCCCCACCTCGGCGGCGTCACCACGCTGGCCGAGGACATGTCCGGGGCGGCGCTGGGCATGCCCGACGAGATCGCGCGACGCGAAGCCGCGGACGTCCGTGCGAAGGGGGCCGCGCTGATCGGCCGCCTCTTCCTCGGACTGCTCGACCGCGGCGTCGAAGCCCTCTCCTCCACGCCGGCCCACGCGCTCGTCGTCGAGGATGGCGAGGTCATCGGCGTCCGATGCACCCAGGCGGGGCGCGATGCGTTCTTCGGAGCGCGCCGCGGGGTCGTCCTCGCCTGCGGCGGCTTCGAGTGGAACCGAGCGCTCGTGCGCGCCTTCATCGGCTACGACCTGATGTCGCTCTCGCCGCCCCAGAACACGGGCGACGGTCTCCAGATGGCGATGGCGGCCGGCGCCGCCCTCGGCAACATGAACTCCTACTGGGGGCAGCCCGCGATGATCGATCCCGAGGACACCCGGGACGGCGTGCCCGTGGCGCAGTTCGAATCCGGGCGCGGCGAACCCGGCAGCCTGATCGTGAACGGGCGCGGGGAGCGCTTTGCCAACGAGGCACTCCCGTACAACGACTTTCCCAAGGCCTTCGGCCGCTTCGACCCGACCGGCGTGTCCTTCCCGAACGAAGCGCCGGGCTGGCAGGTCTTCGATCACGACGTGAAGTCGCGCCTGACCGTGGTCGGAGTCGGCCCCGACGATCCCGCCCCCGAGTGGATGCCGGCTGCAGACGACTTCCGCGAGCTCGCCCGCCAGATGGGGGTCGATCCCGATCGGCTCGAGGCCACGATCAAGCGCTTCAACGAACACGCCGCGCAGGGCGAGGATCCCGACTTCGATCGCCACCGCACGGGCCTGATGGGCCCCGGACGCGTCCGCCCCCTCGACCGCCCGCCCTTCTATGCCGTCCAGATCCACCCGGCGACGCTCGGCACCAACGGCGGCCCTCGCATCGACGTTCACGGCCGCGTCCGACGCGCGAGCGGCGGCCTCGTGCCCGGCCTCTACGCGGCCGGCAACACGGCGGCCAACACCTTCGCGTGGGCCTATCCGAGTGGTGGCGGCACGATCGGCAATGGCGTCGTGTTCGGATACCTCGCCGGCCGACACGTCGCGGCGCAGCCCGCGCGCGCGCTCTAGGACGCCGGGATCGCCGCTCGGGAGCGGGGCGCGGGGACGCCGCCGAAGCGCGGGCGACCCGAAGGAGTACCCTCCCTCGACGAGGAGTTCGCATGCCCAGCGTCTTCATCACCTGCGCCGTGACCGGCGGCGGCGACACGGTCTCGAAGTCGCCCCACGTCCCGGTCACGCCGGAAGCGATCGCGGCGTCCGCGATCGACGCCGCCCGCGCCGGCGCCGCGGTCGTCCATTGCCACGTGCGCGACCTCGAATCCGGCCAGCAGAGTCGCGATCGCGCGCTCTACCGCGAGCTCACGGATCGGATCCGGAGCGCCGAGGTCGACGTCGTGCTCAACCTGACGGGCGGAACGGGCGCGGACCTGACGCTCGGCGGCGTCGAGAAGCCGCTGCCGCCGAGCGTGGAGGGCACGGACCTCGTCGGTGCGACCGAGCGGATGGATCACATCCGCGAGTGCCTGCCCGAGATCGCCACCATCGACATGGGCACGATGAACTTCGGCGAGGGCGACTACATCATGACGAACACGACCGCGCAGCTCGACGAGCTCGCGAGACAGTTCGGCTCGCTCGCCGTCCAGCCCGAGCTCGAGTGCTTCGATACGGGCCACCTCTGGTACGCCAAGGACCAGGAGGCCCGAGGCCTCTACGGCGACAAGCCGATGCTCGCGCAGCTCTGCATGGGCGTGCCGTGGGGCGCACCGGACGACATGAACACGCTGATGGCGATGGTGAACAACGTCCCGGACCACTGGCATTTCTCGGCCTTCTCGATCGGGCGCCGACAGCTCGAGTACGTCGCCGCGGCGGCGCTCGTCGGCGCGAACGTCCGCGTCGGACTCGAGGACAACCTCTACCTGGCGCGGGGCGAGCTCGCGACCAACGCGCAGCTCGTCGAGCGTGCGACGACGATCCTCACCGGCATGAACTTCGACGTGATGGGCCCCGGGGACGTCCGCGCCCTGCTCGGACTCACGAAGCAGGGCTGATGCCTGGCAACGCCGCCGAGACGAAGGAACGCCCCGAGCGCGTCGCGATCGTCGGCGCCGGCACGATCGGCGCGGCGTGGGCCGCGCGCTTCCTGCTGCACGGAGTCGACGTCGCCGTCCACGACGCGGCCCCGGGCGCCGAGAGCCGGATCGCGCGCACCCTCGATCGCGCCCGCGCGGCGTGGGACGGACTCGACCTGCCGACGGCGCGAGAGGGGCGCCTCCGCTTCGCCGCGACGGTCGAGGACGCCGTCGCCGAGGCGACGCACGTGCAGGAGTCGGTGCCCGAAGACCTGCCGATCAAGCGGACGACCTTCGCGGCGATCGAGCGCGGCGCGCCGCCGGAGACCGTGATCGCGTCCTCGACGTCCGGGCTCCGGCCGACGAAGATGCAGGAAGGCCTCGCGCGCCCGGAGCGCCTGGTCGTCGGGCACCCCTTCGTGCCCGTCTACCTGATCCCGTTGGTCGAGGTCGTCGGCGGAGACGCGACCCCGCCCCGCGTGAACGAGCGCGCATGCGCGACCAACGCGAGCGTCTCGATGAAGCCACGGCACGTTCG
>JBCCZJ010000194.1:0-9175 GCA_039187915.1 Myxococcota bacterium | reverse complement strand
GTCGCGAGCTGGCCGGCATCTGCACGGGTCGGGACTCCCGACGCCCCGAGCCCCAGGACGTCGTCCTCTATGGCTTCGGCCGCATCGGCCGCCTGGTGACCCGCATCCTCGTCGGGAAGACGGGCGGCGGCGACTCTCTGCGGCTGCGCGCCGTCGTCGTCCGCAAGGGCGGGGACGGGGACCTCCAGCGGCGGGCCAGCCTGCTGCGCCGCGACTCGGTCCACGGCCGCTTCACCGGGACGATCGACGTCGACGAGGAGCGCGAGGCGCTGATCGTCAACGGCAACCTGATCCAGGTCATCTATGCGGATTCGCCCGACGCCGTCGACTACACCCGCTACGGCATCAGCGACGCCATCGTGATCGACAACACGGGCAAGTGGCGCACACGAGAGGATCTCTCGCTTCACCTGAAGAGCCCCGGCGCGTCCACCGTGATCCTGACCGCCCCGGGCAAGGGCGACGTCCCGAACGTCGTCTATGGGGTGAACCACGAGGGCATCACCGAGGCCGGACCGATCCTCTCTGCAGCCAGCTGCACGACGAACGCGATCGTGCCGGTCTTGAAGACGATCAACGACGAGTTCGGCATCGAGGCGGGGCACGTCGAGAGCGTGCACTCCTTCACCAACGATCAGAACCTGATCGACAACTATCACAAGAAGGAGCGCCGCGGCCGCGCCGCGCCGCTCAACATGGTGGTGACCTCGACGGGTGCGGCGAAGGCCGTCGCCAAGTGCCTCCCCGAGCTCGCGGGCAAGCTGACGGGCAACGCGATCCGTGTGCCGACCCCGAACGTCTCGCTCGCGGTGATGAGCCTGAACCTCGGCAAGGAGACGAGCGCGGAAGCCGTGAACGCCTACCTGCTGAAGAGCTCGCTCGAAGGCGATCTGCAGAACCAGATCGACTACGCGAACTCGACCGAGGTCGTCTCGAGCGACTTCGTCGGCAACCGCTACGCGGGGATCGTCGACGCGCCGGCCACGATCGTCCAGGGCAATCACGCCGTCCTCTACGTCTGGTACGACAACGAGTTCGGCTACAGCCGCCAGGTCGTACGCTGCCTCGAGGAGCTCGCCGGCATCGTGATGCCGAACTTCCCGAAGCGCAACATCGGCTAGTCCGGGGCGTTCGCGCCGCCGCCGCCGAAGGGCACGTGCAGGGCGATCGACCACCGCCAGGCAGGGTCGTAGCGCTGGTCGTAGAGCCGGTTGCCGCCCGAGGTCTCGACGCGGACGCGGCCGTGGAAGCCCACGCCCGTGCGGAAGTCGAGGTGCGCAGCTTCGAGGAAGCTCAGGCGGAAGCCGAATTCGACCGGAATCGTCGTGATCTCCGCGATGCCGTCGGTGTCGCGGGCGCTGCCGTAGGCGTCGAGGCGGAAACGGGTCCGCTCGAAGCCCGCGCTCACGAGCAGGCGGATCGTTTCGCTCGGCCCGTAGAAGAGGGCGGTCGAGCCGCCCTGGAACGCGTCGCCCTCCGTCTTCAGCTCGAAGTTCTCGTCAATGCGCCAGCGCAGGGCCACGATCGGGAACGTCTCCGCGTCCCGAGCGAGCTGGCTCGTGACGCCGATTCCGGCGCCCAGCATGAGATCGTCGCTCACCTGCCAGCGCAGGATCGCCGAGATGCCGCCTGCGAATCCGTTGCGTTCCGCGCCGCTCTCCGCGGCCCATCGGATCGGCACCGTCGTCACGACGGAGACCCGTTCGCCCACCAGGATCGTCGCATGCGGGACGAGGTCGAGCACGTTGATCGTGTTCCAGGGCTCGCGGGGCAGGCGGGTGCCGCCGAAGTCGAGCGGGCTCCCGTTGTCGAGATTGAAGTCGAAGCTGGAGTGGGCGTAGCGGGCGGTGAACCCGACCAGGATCGAGCTGTTGATCGGTCCGCTGACGTCGCCCTCGATCGATGAACGCCAGGCGTCGAACTCATCGCCCGCGTCGCTCTTCGTTTCGAACTCCATCCGGAAATCCGACGCGACGTGGGCGCCCCACGACCAGCGCGACGGCGGGTCGGTCACCATCGAATACTGGGCGAAGGCGCCGCCCGGGAGTCCGAGCAGAAGCGCGACCAGCGCCAGGGTTCCGAGCGGGAGCGATCGCACGCTTTCGCTACTCGTCCCAGCCCGAAGACGCGCCCTTGATCATGGCGAAGGGGCCGACGGGCCAGCCGAAGCAGTCGACCATCAGCTGGTTCACCTCTTCGTGGCTGGCGACGCCTTCGCCGACGACCCGGCTCGCCTCCTGGATCATGGCGGCATAGACGCGGTTCGCGACGTAGCCCCAGGCCATCGGATGGTCCTTGACCACGACCGGGTGCTTGCCGCAGGCCGCGGCGAGCTGGCGCACGGTCTCGACCGCAGCGGCGTCCGTGTCTTCGCGCACCACGATCTCGGCGAATTTCATCACGACGGGCGGGGAGGCCCAGTGCCAGACGAGCACGCGCGTCGGGCGATCGGTGGCGGCGGCCAGGGCGGCGAGGGGGAAGCCCGAGCTGTTGGAGGCGAGGATGCACTCGGGCTTCGTCAGGCGGTCGAGGTCCCGGAAGACCTTGATCTTGAGATCGAGCTGCTCGGGCACGCACTCCACGACGAGGTCCGCGTCCGCGACGGCGCCCTCGAAGTCCGTCGAGAACGCGAGCCGGGCGAGCGTCGCGTCGGCGCTCTCGCGATCGAGCTTGCCGCGGGCGACGGACTTCTCGACGCCGTAGCGACCGTCGCGGACGCCCGAGCGCGCCTTTTCGACGACGTCCTCGGAGACGTCGGTGCCGTGGACGTCGTGTCCGGACTGGGCGAGGACCTGGGCGATGCCGCTGCCCATCACGCCGGCGCCGATGACCGCGATCTTCATGGAGACTCCTTCCGGAACGCCGCGAGGAAGTAGGACTCCGCCTAACGCGTGGGGCTGGACGGGTCTTCCGGCGGCAGGTGGTCGACCTGATTGAACGTGACGAGCTCAGGTTTCGGGGAGAACGAGAGCTCGCTGATCGCGCAGTTCTTCATCATGCGGTCGAAGCGCGAGTAGTCGTCGTCGATCAGCACGCCGAAGGCGATCGAGAGGGCGCCGCCGTGGCTCACGACGACCACCCGCTCGCCGGGGTGGCGCCGTGCGATCGCGCGGAGCGCGCCAGCCAGACGCAGGCCGACGCCGAGCGGCGTCTCGCCGCCGTGGGGCGCGAAGTCGGGATCGGCGCGCATGTTGTGGAAGAGCTTCTTCTCCTCGAAGAGGTGTTGGAAGCTCATGCCCTCCCATTCGCCGAGATCGTACTCGACGAGGGCGGGATCGATCGTGGGCGTGAGACCGAGGGGCGAAGCGATCGCCTGGGCCGTGTGATGGGCGCGATCGAGCGGACTCGCGTAGACGTGACGGACGGGTCGATGGTTCGCTTCGATGTGCCGGCCGACCGCGGCGGCCTGCAGCCGACCGTGCTCGGTCAGCGGCGTGTTGGTCGAGCCGTGCCAGACGCCGTCGAGGTTGGCGCTGGTCTGGCCGTGGCGAACGATCGTCAGCAAGGCGTGGGTATCGGAAGGAGCGGCGACCATGGCGGCCGGAGCATACACGCCCGCGCCGAGAGCGCGTCGGACCGGAGCGGGCCGGGCCCGCGGCGGATCAGCGGGCTTCGTCGGTCGGCGCGGCGGTGCGTCCGACGACGACCTGGCCGAAGCCGGCGAGCCAGGTCATCGGAGACATGTCGTCGACGCGACGCTTCGCCGCGGCTCGGGTCAGCGGGGGCGTCGCGCCGGCGGCGGGCCGCGGAGACGCGAGGGCCGGCGTGATCGACGGGTCGCCCGGCGCTTCGATCGGGTCGAGCGCGGCGGGCGCAGCCTCGTCGGCCGAAGCGGCGACGGGCGGCAGGACGATGAACGCGGCGAAGAGCGCCGAGGCCGTCCAACTTGAAATGTTGCGATTCACACCCATTTGAAGGCACGGTTCGGAGCGGGGTGGGGTTCGCTTGAGAATTATGGGTGGAAAACCCTTCTCTCAGAAGGGCGCGCGCGCGCCGGGCGCGCGAGAGGCGCATCGCACCGGCAGGACCGGCGTCCGAACGAGGTCCGGACGGGGTCGGGAAGAGGCAAGGTCGGCTCAGGCGCCTTCGAGCAGCTCGAGCAGGTCGTCGCGGCTCAGGCGGCTGCTGCCGTCCGCGTCTTCGAGGGCCGCGTCCGCGAGGGCGCGTTTGCGCGCGTGGAGTCGGAGGATGCCCTCTTCGACGGTGTTCCGGGCGATCAGGCGATGGAGCACGACGGGCTTGTCCTGTCCGATGCGGTGGGCGCGGTCGGCGGCCTGCTGCTCGACCGCCGGGTTCCACCACGGATCCAGGAGGAAGACGTGATCCGCCGCCGTCAGGTTCAGGCCCGTGCCGCCTGCGCGCAGCGAGAGCAACATGACGGGCGGGCCGTCGTTGGCCTGGAAACCGTTCACCACCGCGCCGCGGTCCCGGGTCGATCCGTCGAGGCGGAGCCAGTCGATCTCGCGGTTCTGCAGGCCGGGCTCGAGCAGGTCGAGCAGGCTCGTCCACTGCGAGAAAACGAGCGCCTTGTGTCCGTCGGCGACCGCTTCTTCGAGGCACGCGAAGAGCGTCTCGAGCTTGGAAGACGTCCCGGTTTCCGACTCCTGCCCCGGCACGAGGCTCGAGTGGCAGGCCGCCTGGCGCAGGCGAAGAAGGGCTTCGAGCGCAGCCATCACGTTCCCGCCGGCGCGCAGCCGCTCGACCACGTCGCGAACGGTGGCCGCGCGCACCGAGTCGTAGACCGCGCGCTCGTCGTCGCTCAGGTCGCAGTCGAGCACGATCTCCGAGAGCGGCGGCAGCTCCGGCGCGACGTCGGCCTTCAGCCGGCGCAGCAGGAAGGGGCGGATGCGCTGGCGAAGCCGCTCGGCCACGGACTCGTCGCCGTCCGCGATCGGCCGGGCGTAGCGATCCCGGAAATCCGTGCGGCCGCCGAGCAGGCCGGGGTTCAGGAAGTGCAGCTGGCTCCAGAGCTCGTCGAGCCGGTTCTCGACCGGCGTGCCGGTCAGCGCGAAACGCGCCCGGGCGTCGAGGCGATGGGCCGCCCGGGCGATCTGGCTCTCCGGGTTCTTGATCGCCTGCGCCTCGTCGAGGATCACGCAGTCCCAGGTCGTCTTCGTGAGCAGGTCCGCGTCCTGTCGCAGGAGCGCGTAGCTCGTGATCGTGACCTGGGCCGTGTCGTCGAGACGGCGACCGGGACCGTGGTAGAGGCGGACGTCGAGGGACGGACGAAAGCGTTCGATCTCGCGGATCCAGCCGTGGAGCACCGAGGTCGGCGCGACGACCAGCGTCCGCCCCTCGATCGCACAGAGTGCCTGGAGCGTCTTGCCGAGCCCCATGTCGTCGGCGAGCAGGGCGCCCAGTCCTGCGCGGCGGAGGAAGACGAGCCAGTCGACGCCCTGGCGCTGGTAGTCGCGCAGGATCGGCTCGAGCTCGGGGTCGATCTCCGCCGTCGGGATGCCGTCGAAGCCGTCGAGGAGCGGGCGCAGTCCTTCGAGGGAAGGCGGCGGCGGTTCGTCGAGGTCGTCGCAGAGGAGCGCGAGGTCCGGCAGGGCATGCCGTGCGACGCGGCCACGCGGATCCCGCGCGGCGAGCAGATCGGCGATCCGGTCGCCGTACCGCTGGAGCCAGTCCTCGGGGAGGCGCGCGAAACCGCCGCCGTCGAGCTGGACCACCGATTCGCCCCGAGACCAGGCGCGCAGCACCGACTCCGGCGCCGCCCCGAGGCTCGTCGGGAGGTCCGCCGCGCCCGCTTCGTCCGGGTCCTCATCGTCCTGCAGCGCATCGAGGTCGAGATTGAAGTCGACCGAGAGCCGGTCGTCGTCGATCGCGATCGACGCGGAGAGCTCGCCGCGCAGCTGGAAGTCGCGGTGGCTCCCGCCGACGACTTCCATCGCGGTCGACTCCAGCTTCTCGGCGAGCTGGATCGCGTCGGTCGCGGCGAGTCGGGCCACGAAGCCGGGCCGCAGCCCGAGCTCCGTCCGCAGTCGCGCGACGGCCTCGTTCTCAGCGGTCTCCATCCGGATCGGGACCTCGCCGCCGCCGAGATGGACGAGCTTGCCGGCGTCGACGCGCGCGACCGGCGGGTCGCCGTAGACCAGGGTCGGCAGCACGGACAGGCCCTCCCCGTCGCGGTGGACCTCGATCCGGATGCGCGGCCGCTCGCCGCGCCGGGCCGTCGGCAGCTTCTCGGTCTCGACCACGAGGGGGATGCGCTTCTCGAGGTCGGGAACGACCTCCGTCACGAGGGTCGCGAGGTCGTCGTCGGAGAAGAAGCGACCGCGCGGCAGGTCCGCCAGCTCGCGCCCGGTGAGCTTGTTCGGCGCGAGGGGATGGAGCGTCTCGCCGGCCTGGACGATCCCGTTCCGGAAGGCCTTCACGATCCGCGTGTCCTGTTCGACGAAGAGGCGCACGCCGGCCGGGGCATCGACCACCTTCGCGACCAGCCCGATCGGCTCCGGGTCGACCTGGATCGGACGCCCGTCGAGGGTCACGCGATCGGTGCCGGCGAGCTTGTCGATCAGGTTGCCCACGTTCGGCCGCGAAGTGGAGTCGGCGGGGCGCGACGAGAGCTGTCGGTCGATCGCGAGGTCGGCGGGGGTCGCGACGAATTCGGGACCGTCGAAGCTGCCCGCGGCCGCCGCGGTCAGGCTTCCCTTCAGGACAGTGCGCTGGCCCTGGAACTCGATGTTGCGCGTGAGCCAGAGGTGCCCGTCGCGATCCTCGAGGTCGTAGACGACGCGCCCGCGGCCCTCTCCCTGCGTCGGGAGCTCCTCGCCCTCTTTCTTGGCGCGGCGCATCGCGATGATCGCCGCCGCCACGTGGTCGCAGGGATCGTCCGGGCTGTTGCAGGTGCACTCCCAGTCCTCGTCGTCGGGATGCAGCGTGACCTGCGGCGCCTCGAGTCCTTTGCGCGTCATCACGCGCAGGCTGATCGCGTCCCCCGCGCGCTCCTCGACGCTCACCGCCTCCGCGCGCGCGAGGGACACCCCACGCGACCACACCGCGCGGGGACAGGCCTCCTGCACGGCCTCGAAGAGCGACTGCAGAGCATCCAAGAGAGGGAACCGGAAGATTCGGGGAGTGGGGAGCGGGGAGTCTAGGTTATCCAGCGCGTCGTCGAGCAACGGACGCGGCGGTCGATCACTCGCCGTCGAGCAGGTTCGTGTTCGCCTTTGCCCAGGCGACGAGCTCCGTTTCGAGGGCGGCCTTCTCGTTCGCGGTGGGGTCGGCGGCGACGAAGCGCGCGAGGTGGTCGAGGGCCTGGCCGACGTGGCGGCCGGGGCCGGCGCCGAGCAGGTGCATCACGGCGGTGCCATCGAGGGCGAGGGCGCGGACCTCGCCGGAACGTTCCCGGGCCGAACGGATCTTCTCGATCCGCGCTTCGATCTCCACCAGGCGCGCCTCCACGCGAGCGGCTTCCTCGCGGTCGGGCCACTCGGCGATCTCGAGGCGGCGCCAGGCGAAGAGGGCCGCGCGCTCGTCCTCGTCGACGCGGGCGATCAGCTTGCGCAGCCCCGCGTCTCGCGTCGGGGAGACGGCGCGATCGAGCGGATGGCTCGACTGGAGGCGCTCGACCCGGCGCGCGAGCCCGTGCGGTACCCGGAACCGGATCATGGCGCTCGCGGTCGCCCCGCCCCGCAGCCACGCTGCCCAGCGCAGCGCGGGGAGCGCCGGAAGTCGGTCGATCCGATCGGCGTGCTTCGCCTGGGTGCCCGGGACCAGGAAGTCGAGCACGCCCGCCGCGCGCAGGAACGCGAGGGCCAGGCCGGGCCGCGGCGTATCGAGGATGCGCGTGAGCTCGCGGCGGGCCGGAGCGCCCTGCGGCAGACGCGGGGCGGCTTCGGCGAAGGCCGCCTGCGCGGCCGCGGTGAGCGTCGCCGTCGGGCGCAGGTCGTGCTCGGCGATCAGGCGCGCCGCGATCCAGTAGCGGCGCGGGGCGGCTTCGAAGGCCGAGGGCCGGTCCGGCTCGGCCGGTACGAGGTCGAGCTCGCCGGCCTCGAATCCCGTCCGGGCCTCGAACGGATCGAGCCACGATTCGTCCCGCGGCCGAAAGGCGAAGGCGTAGGGCGCGAGCCCGAAGCGGCGCAGCATCGCTTGCCCGTCCTGCTCACCGCAGGGGACGAGGTCGACCGGACCTTCGGGCGTCGCCTGCGTGAAGCGCCGTCCGCCCTCCGCGCTCACGACCGCGCGCGGCAGCGCTCGCAGCAGCGCTTCCGGCGTCGCCTCACAGAGCAGGGAGCGCGAAGGCCGCCGCGCGAGCGGGCGGATGCGCAGATCGTGGAGCAACCCCTCGCCGTGGCTGTAGGAAGCGATCTTGCGCGCTTCGAGATGCGCACAGAGCTCGGTGACCGGCTTCGGCAGATCGCGCGGATTCGGGGTGGACTGGGATTGACGCATGGGAGCCGGTCAGTGTAGACCGTGAAGTGGAGGCGGGCCGGCGCGCGACGGGGATCCACGCGCGAAGGAATGGAGCAGACGATGAAAGCCCTGAGTCGCGGCCGGCGCTCTGCGTGGCGCCTCGCCGCGCGTGGGATGGTGCTGGCCTGGGCGATCGCGGGTGGGCCGGCGCCGGACGAGGCGCGGGCGCACGATGCCCTCGAGACGCGCTGCGAGACGCGTCTCCAGCCGCGCGCGATCTTCGGCCGCAACTACGTGCTCGATCGCGTCCGCTCCTGCCGCCGCGTGACGCGGACGGACGCGCCTGCGCCTGCGCCTCCCGATCGACCGGTGCCGGCTTCGACGTTCGGTGCGCCGATCGAGGCGGCTCGTCAGCGCGCGGAATGGGACCGGGATCGCGCGACCCTCGGCAATGCGCAGTACGAACGCAGCGTGCGCGAAGGGCGGCGCGGAATCCGGCGCCGCGATCGCTAGCCGTGCGGATCGCGACGCATAACAGGCCCCAGGACGTCGTCCGAACCGCGAGGCGAAGGGACGATCGCGCTCAAGCCAGTGGGGAAACCCACCGAGTGTTTGAGGACGGACCGATGTTCGCGCCGATCGCGCAAGCCAGCGCGCGACGGGAACCGGGTCCAGGAGATCGCATGGCCACCGGAACCGAATTCGCCGGCCACCGCCCCCACGGAGAGGACGCGCGCCCCGACGAGCGCCACGTGCGGATCCTCCTCGTCGAAGGACAGTCCGTCCTCGCCGACGAGATCCGCCAGAGCCTCTGCGC
>JBCCZJ010000193.1:0-9221 GCA_039187915.1 Myxococcota bacterium | reverse complement strand
GGTCATGTGCCCGAGCCGCGTCGAGCCGCACAGATCGGAGAAGAGGACGGTCATGTGCCCGAGCCGCGTCGAGCCGCACAGATCGGAGAAGAGGACGGTCATGTGCCGCCGCTCGTCCGCGCCGCCCCGACCGTTCCCGCCTCCGTTAGTCGTCCCGTTCATCGCGCGTCGATTGTACCACCCGGACCCGGCCCCGCCGTGTAGCATCGGGGCGGCGAGGGCGGTGCGGCGAAGGATCGGACCGCCCTGCGACCGGCCGCGGTGCCGCATCGATCCGCTGCGGCGCGCCGGCCTCGAACCGAAAGCGCCTCCCTCCCATGTCCGTTTCCCTCGATCGTCTGGCGCGTCCCTTCGTCGTCCTCGCCGAACGCTTCTATCCCGACCCCTTCGTCTTCGCGATCGTGCTCTCGCTGGCGACGTTCGCGCTCGCGATCGTCTTCACGCCGACGACGCCGCTCGAGTCCGTGTCGATCTGGGGTGCGGGGCTGACGGGATTCCTCGGCTTCGCGATGCAGGTCTGCCTCGTGCTCGTCCTCGTCCTCGCCCACGCGCTCGCGAGCACCCGTCTCGTGATGCGCGGGATCGATCGTCTGGCGGCTTGGCCGCGATCCGCGCCGCAGGCCTATGCGCTGGTCGTCGTGATCGCGGGTCTCGCGAGCCTCGTCGCGTGGGGACTGGGCATGGTCGTCGGGGCGCTCGCGGCGCGCGCCGTCGCGCGGGAGGGGCGGGCACGTGGGATCGCGCTCCACTTCCCGCTGCTCGTCGCCAGCGCCTACGCGGGCTTCGTCGTCTGGCACATGGGCTATTCGGGCACGGCGCTGCTCGCGGTCGCCACGCCCGGCCATCCGCTCGAGGCGCAGATGGGTCTCCTGCCGGTGACCGAGACGATGCTCTCCGCGGCGAATCTCGCGACCGCCGCGGTCACGCTCGGCGTGGTCGCCGTGGTCTGCGCGCGGATGGCGCCCTCGGAGGACGGCGACGTCGTCGCGTTCGTCGACGCATCGGCGATGGAACCGGCGACTTCGCCCCCACGGCCCGCGGAGGACGCGCCCGGAGGCGGTTGGGGGGACCGGCTCGACGAGGCCCGCGCGCTCTCGTCCGCGCTCGGCCTGTTGGTCGGCGCCTTCCTCGTCCGCGGACTCGTCGCGGGTGATCTCGCCCTCGACCTGAACGTCGTGAACTGGTCGCTGCTCGCCCTGGGGCTGTTGCTCGCGGATTCGCCCCGTCACTATCTCGGGCGGATCACGGATGCGAGTCGTGCGCTGGGTCCGATCGTGCTCCAGTATCCGCTCTACGCGGGGATCGTCGCCCTCATGACGCAGACCGAGCTGGCTGGCCTCTTCGCCGACGCCTTCGTCGCGATCGCGCGTCCCGAGACGCTCGGTTTCTGGGCCTTCCTCTCGGGCGGCCTACTCAACTTCTTCATTCCGTCGGGCGGCGGGCAGTGGGCCGTTCAGGGGCCGATCTTCCTCGACGCGGCGGAGACCCTCGGCGTCTCGGCGCGGGCCGTCGTCCTCGGCGTCGCGTACGGCGATCAGTGGACGAACCTGGTGCAGCCCTTCTGGGCGCTGCCGCTCCTCGCGATCGCCGGTCTCCCGGCCCGGGCGATCATGGGGTACTGCTTCGTCGCATTCGTGGCCGCCGGTCTCTGTCTCGGCGGCGGACTCCTGCTCCTGGGAGCGGGCTGAGCCCGCGGAACTCGCGCGGCCCCTCCCCGAGGACAGGGCCGCACGCGGATCTCGGCCGCATCGACGGCCGCGCGACGGCGCACGCGGTCTCGGCCGCATCGACGGCCTCGCGACGGCGCACGCGGTCTCGGCCGCATCGACGGCCTCGCCGAGCGCGCAGGTCGAGTCCGGTGGCATCGACGAGACTGCTAGGGTCTCGCGGCATGCGCCTCCGTCTCGATCGCCTCGCGGGTCCCTTCGTCGCGTTCTCGGAGCGCTACTACCCGGATCCCTTCGTGTTCGCGATCGGCTTGACCTTCGTGACCTTCGCGATGGCGGTCGGTCTGACACCGACTCCGGCGGCCGAAGCGCTCGCGCTCTGGGGCAACGGGCTGACCGGATTCCTGGGCTTCGCGATGCAGATCGCGATCTGTCTGGTCGCCGCCCACGCGCTCGCCCATACCGACGCCGTCCGACGCGGGATCGCGACCTTCGCGCGATGGCCGCGCTCGGCGCCGCAGGCCTACGGACTGATCTGTCTGATCGCCGGGCTCGCGAGCATGGTCGCGGGTGCCCTCGGCCTGATCGTCGGCGCGCTCGGCGCCGTCGCGATCGCGCGCGAGGGGCACGCCCGCGGCATCGCGCTGCACTTCCCGCTGCTGGTGGCGAGCGCCTACGGCGGCTTCGTCATCTGGCACATGGGCTATTCGGGCACCGCGCCGCTCGCGGTCGCGACGCCGGGCCACACGCTCGAGTCGGTGATGGGGGTGCTCCCCGTGACCGAGACGACGTTCACCGGCTGGAACCTCGGGCTCGCGGCGGTCACCCTCGTCGTCGTCGCCCTGGTCTGCAGCCGCCTCGCGCCGCCGCCGGAGGCGATCGTCGCTCTCGAGGTCCTGCCCGGCCCGCCGCCCGAGGACGATCGGCCCGCGACGCCGACGCCGGGCGACCGCCTCGACCACGCGCGAATCCTGACGTTCCTGCTGGGGCTGCTCTTCCTCGCCTATCTCGCGAGTTGGTTCCAGGCGCGTGGCTTCGCGCTCACCTTCGACATGGTGAACTGGTCGTTCGTGGCGACGGGACTGCTCCTCGCCCGTTCGCCGACGCACTACCTGGGACTGATCCGCGAGGCGAGTCGGACTCTGGGCCCGGTCGTGCTGCAGTATCCGCTCTATGCGGCGGTCGTCGCGCTGATCACGCAGACCGAACTGGTCGGGCTCTTCTCGGACGGCTTCGTGGCGATCTCGACCGAGGCGACGCTCGGCTTCTGGGCATTCGTGTCCGGCGGCGTTCTGAACTTCTTCGTGCCTTCGGGCGGCGGGCAGTGGGCCGTGCAGGGGCCGATCTTCCTGGAGGCGGCGCGCAGCCTCGGGGTCTCCGACGCCGTGATCGTGATGGGCGTCGCGTACGGGGATCAGTGGACCAACATGATCCAGCCCTTCTGGGCGCTGCCGCTCCTCGCCATCGTCGGGCTCGATGCACGCGCGATCATGGGATATTGCTTCGTGATCTTCGTGACGTCGTTCGTGTGTCTCGGCGGCGGGCTGCTCTTGATCGGCGCGGGCTAGCCGGGCTCACGCCGAGACGCCGCGCTCGCTCATGACCTTGCGCGCGAGGATCATTCCGTCGATCGCCTTCGGGAATCCGCTGTAGGCGACCAGGGTCATCATGATCTCTTCGATCTCCGTCGGGGTGAGCCCGTGATGGAGGCCTGCGCCGATGTGGATCTCGAGCTCGTGTTTCAGGTTGAGCGCCGTGAGCGCGGAAACGACGACGAGGCTGCGATCGCGGCGGGAGAGCTGCGGGCGGGACCAGACGTCTCCGAACGCGAAGTCCATGACGAGCGGTCCGAGCGGCCCCTGGCTCTCGAGGATGGCCGCCTCCGTCGCCTTCTTGTCGAGATCCGGATCCCCGAGCAGCGTCGTCAGCACGTCGAGGCCCGCGGCGCGGCGGGCGTCGTCGTCCATCAGCGAGGCGGGCGCGCGCTCGACCTCCCGCGTCTCGGTGCCCTCGCGCTCGGCGATGACCTCGTCGAGGATCCCCTGCGCGCCGAGACAGAAGGGCATGCCGATGTAGGCGGTCAGCTGCACGAGGATCTCGTCCGCCTCTTCGTAGGAGAGCCCGTGGTTCAGGCCCCCGTGCAGGTGCTGACGGAGCTCGATCGGCCGGTCCATCGCCGTCAGCGCGGCGATCACGACGACGCTCCGGTCGCGGCGGGAGATCGCGTCCCGGATCCAGATTTCGCCGGCGGCGGTCCGCAGGGCGATCGATCCGAGCGCGCCGCGTTGCTCGAAGTAGTCGACCATCATCTGGCCCGCTTCGGCGGAGCCGCCGATCGTGGCGAGGGCATCGCGTCCGCGCTCGGCGCGGGTCGTGGGATCGCTCATGGAGTCTCCTGCGCTCGGCTCACCCGACCTCGTAGTCGTTCGGATCGAGCGCGTTCGTCATTTCCCGGAAGCGGGTCATCGAGAAGGGCCACTGGGTCACGACCCGACCGCTCTTCGAGCGGTAGTAGCCGTTCACGTCGTGGTTCCAGACCGAGACGCCCGCGATCGCCTCCTGCACGCGCGCGTTGTAGGCGGCCTGGGCCTCCGGCTTCACGTCCGTCCACGCGAGCCCCCGGTCGGCGAGCCGCTCGAGGTGGAGCCGCACGTGGTGCGTCTGGTGTTCGATCATCTCGAGGATCGAGCCGTTGTTCGTGTTCGGTCCGTAGAGCATGAAGAGGTTCGGGAAGCCCGCGGTCGTGATCCCGAGATGGGCGCTCGCGCCGTCGGCCCAGGCGGTGTCGATGTGGAGGCCGTCGCGTCCGGTCACGTCGAGGGCGGAGAGGTATTTCGTGGCGCTGAACCCCGTCGCGAAGACGATCAGGTCGACCTCGCGCTCGGTGCCGTCCGCGGTCCGCACGCCGGTCTTCGTGATCTCGCTGATCGGGTCGGTCACCAGCGCGAGGTTCTCGCGGTTGAAGGCCGGATAGAAGCGGTTCGAGACGAGCGGGCGCTTGCAGCCGTAGGGGTGGGTCGGCCGGAGCTTCTCCCGCAGCACCGGGTCCTCGACGACCTCGAGCGCCGCCGCGCCCGCGTCGGCGGTCAGCGCGAGCATCTCCTCGTTCTGGAAGGTCATGCCCGCGTCGACCACGGCGAAGTACTCGTCGCGCTGCTGGTCGAGAAGCGCGGGGTCCTTCCGGAAGGCTGCGAGTTGGTCGGCGGTATAGGGCTCGTCCTCCTTCGGCAGGACCCAGTTGGCGGTACGCTGGTAGAGGTCGACCCGCGCGGCCACGTCCACCAGCTCGGGCACGATCTGGACGGCGCTCGCGGCGCTGCCGATCACGCCGATGCGCTTGCCCTCGAGCGGAACGCTCGCGTCCCAGCGCGCCGAGTGGAAGGCAGGTCCTTCGAAGGCGTCGATCCCGTCGATCTCCGGGTAGACGAGGTCGTTGAACATGCCGACGGCGGAGACCACGACGTCCGCCTCGACGGCTTCGCGTCCGGCGATCGAGACCGTCCAGTTCGAGGTCGTCTCGTTCCAGACGACGCGCTCGACGTCGTGCGCGAAGCGACAATGGGGCAGGAGCCCGTACTTCTCGGCGACGCCCTCCATGTACGCGAGGAGCTCCGCCTGGGGTGCATAGGGGCGGCTCCAGTCGTATTTCTTCTCGAAGGAAAAGGAGTAGAAGAAGGAGGGGAGGTCGACGGCGCAGCCGGGGTAGCGGTTCAGGTTCCAGGTGCCGCCGACGCCTTCGCTGCGTTCGAGGATCACGAAGTCCTCGAAGCCGGCCGCCTTCAGCCGGATCCCCATGCAGAGCCCACCCGGGCCGGCGCCGATGATCGCGATCTTCTTGTCTGCGCGCGTCGCCGCGACGGAGTTTCGGGCCGGGTCGGTCATGGGTGTCCTCGATCGTTGCGGCGTCGTGGCGCCACGCTGGAATCAGAAGCCGGCGAACTCGCGGAGCGCGCCGCGCGCGTCGAGATCCTCGATCACGCACTGCGCGCGCTCGAGGAAGCTGCGGGAGAGCGGTTTGTTCTCCTCGGGCTCGTCCTCGGGGAACATCACGAGAGGACAGGCAGCGGGCGCGGCGTAGGCCGCGTGCACGCGATGGAGAAGCCAGGCCTCGTCGAAGTCGAAGGTCTCGGCGCCGAGCGCCGCGCGCGCGTCGAGATAGCGCTGGATCAGCTCGCGCTCGTTCGCGCGCCGAGCCTCGGGTGAGAGCGCCATCGTGATGAAGTAGCCGACGTCGCGCATCGGCGTCCCGAGATGGACCAGGCCCCAGTCGAGGAACCCGACCCGTCCGCCCGGACGGCCGCTCGGGTCCAGAAAGAGGTTGCCCACGTGGCTGTCGCCCTGCAGGACGGTGAGCGGGCCGCGCATCCAGATCTCGTCGAGGGCGGGACGGTGGTCGATGTAGAGCTGCGCCATCTCGGCGTAGGGATCGCGGAGCTTGTCGCGATGGTGATCGAGACCGTACTGGAGCATCCAGATGCCCATGTCGCTGTCGCTGCCCATCGGCGCGACCCAGGGCACGTCGGCAAGGCGCGTCGCTTCGTCGGCGAAGCGGACGTGGAGCGCCGCGTAGTCGTCCATCGCGGCGGCAGCCTGGTCGACGCTGATCCCCGTCGCCGGGTCCGCGAGGCGGCATCCGGTCGGGCCGAGATCCTCGAGCAGCAGGACGAAGCTCCCGTCCGTTTCGTCGAGGCGCGCGACGTAGGGTCTCGGGACCCGCATCGGCACCGTGTCGGCCAGATGCCGGTAGAAGAGCGTCTCCCGGCGCCCCATCCCCGTTTCGTTGATGGTCTTCCGGCGCTCCGGGTCGAGCGGCAGCATCTTGAGGAAGAAGGTCTCGGGGAGTCCTTCGCCGGCGTCGTAGCGCACGGCGAGCCGGGCGTTCGAGTTGGTGCCGTGATGGATCTCGAGAACCTCGACCTCGCGGACGCGGGTGCCGGGGAAGCGCTCGGCAAGGGCGTCCGAGAGCCAATCGGGCGTGACGTCTTGCGGGGTCCGGGGGAGGGGCGCGTCGGGCATGGGGCCAACGCTAGCGAGCGCGGCGGCGCCGAATCAGCCCCTGTTCAGGCGCGCGGTCCGGTCGGCTCGGAGGTCGCGCGCGGATCGCATGCCACGCCGGCGGCGCCGTCCCGGACCGACGCCACGATCATGGCGATCGCCGCGTCGATGATCTTCGGATCGTCGGGGAAGTCGACGTCGTTGCGATAGGCACGCCCCGAGTAGTCGGATTGCAGCTGACAGATCACGTCCGCGATCGACGCGACGTCGAGGTCGGCCCGGAACTCTCCGGCCTCGATGCCGCGGGAGAGGATCCCGGCGACGAGCTCGCGATGGGGCCCGACGCGATCGCGACCGGCGGAACCGAGGCGCGCGAGCTGGAGCGCGGGGTCGCCGCGCAGGAGCGCGGGCAGGAGCGGATGGCTCCGACAGAAGCCGACCGAGCGGCGGAACATGCCCTCGAGCGCCTCGGCCGCGGATTCTTCCTGACGCGGCACCATGGCCCGGACCCAGTCGCGCACGATCTCTTCGAGCACCTGGGCGATCAGCGCCTCCTTGTTCGTGAAGAACTGGTAGAGAAGCCCGTTCGAGACCTCCGCCCGGCGCGCGATTTCCGTCACCGTCGCGCCGGCGTAGCCGCGCTCGCCCAGGCAGGCCTGGGCGGCCTCGAGGATGCGGGTCCGCTTTCGCTCGCTCTCCTCCCGGCGTCGGCTCGGGGCGGGCGTCGGCGCCGCGGGGTCGCGTGGGCTCGCAGGCAGGGTCGGGTCGGCGGACATCGGGTCTCTCGGGCGGTTCAGCGCCGTGATACGGAGTGTGAAGAAAAACTACCCGATGTTCATTGAAAATAGAAGACGGATTGTTCAAAATAGGGCGCGCCGGGACCCGCGGGCCCGGACCCACCCTGGAGGATTCCCACCCATGGCCGACCTGAGTTTCAAGGCCTTCGACGCCGACCATCACTACTACGAGCACGAAGACGCGTTCATTCGCCACATCGACCCCCGCATGAAGCGCCGCTGCATGGACTGGGCCGTCGTGAATGGAAAGAAGCGACTGCTCGTCGGCGGCAAGATCAACAGCTTCATCCCGAACCCGACCTTCGACCCGGTCGCCAAGCCGGGCATCCTCGACGACTACTTCCGCGGAAAGAACCCCGACGGCAAGGGGATCATCGAGCTGTTCGGCGAGCTCGACCCGATCAACCCCGCCTATCGCGACCGCGACGCGCGGATCAAGCTCCTCGACACGCAGGGGCTCGACGGCTGCTGGCTCTTCCCGACGCTGGCCGTCGGCATGGAAGCGGCGCTCGAGGACGACCCCGAGGCGATGTGCGCGGCGTTCCGGGCCTTCAACCGCTGGCTCCTCGAGGACTGGGGCTTCTCCTATCAGGATCGGATCTTCGGAGCGCCCTACATCCCGCTCTGCGATCCGGCCTGGGCGGAGGAAGAGCTCGAGTGGGCGATCGCGAACGGCGCCAAGATGATCTCGCAGACGCCGGGGCGCGTGCGGGGGACGAAGCACGGATCGCCCGGCGATTCGGTCTACGACGGCTTCTGGGCGCGCATGGCCGAGGCGAACCTCACGCTCGGGATCCATTCGGGCGACGCCAGCTACAACGCCTTCGCGGACCAGTTCGGCGTCGGCGGCACCTTCAAGGCCTTCGACTTCGATCCGCTGCGGATCGCGATGTCCGCGTCGCCGGTCGCCGACAAGCTCGCCGCGATGGCCTGCCACGGCGTCTTCACGCGTCATCCCCAGCTCCGCGTGGCGACGGTCGAATGCGGCAGCGAATGGGTCGGTGGCCTGATCAAGCGCCTCAAGAAGGTCTACGGGCAGATGCCGATGTTCTTCAAGAACGATCCGGTCGAGCAGTTCAAGCGAAACGTCTGGGTCGCGCCCTACTACGAGGACGACCTGAACGGGCTCAAGGATCAGATCGGTGCGGATCACGTGCTCTTCGGCTCGGACTATCCCCACGCCGAGGGCCTCGCGGAGCCGACGGACTTCATCCACGACTGCGAGGGCTACACCGACGCGGAGGTCCAGCTCGTGATGCGGGACAACGCGATCGGACTGCTGCAGCCTGCGGTGATCTGAGCGCCGAAGCGGCCGATCTCCGAAACCGAGAGGCCCGCCCCGCCGCCGCGCGGGGCTGGCCTCTTGGCGTTCGGGCCGAGGGGGCTCGGCGCCGGCCGGCCTGCGCCTACCGTGCGACGACGCGCAGGGGCGCGCCCCGGGGTCCTGCGCAGCGAGGCGGTCGAAGGCGGCCGGTTCAGGTTCGTTCGAGCCAGCGCTTCGCGACGCCGAGCCGCTTCTCGAGCTCGGCGACCGTCGCCTCCGTCACCCGGCGAAGCCCCGTCCGCTTGTTGAGCTCGGCGTTCACCTCGGCGTGCCCGAGCCCGGTCTTGTGGACGAGGGCCCGCACGATCGCGCTGTTCTGTTCGCGGAGGTGCCGCTTCTTCGTTCGTGGCGACTGGGTGATGACGGGGCTCGGCTCCGGCGTCGGAACCGTCTCTTCGAAATCCGGCGCCGTGAGCGTGAAGGGCGCCGGCAGGGGCG
>JBCCZJ010000192.1:0-9225 GCA_039187915.1 Myxococcota bacterium | reverse complement strand
CGCCTCGATTCTGGCGCGTCCCGCGCGCTCGGCGTCGACCGTGAGCGCACTCGTGACGTCTCCCGTGCCGACGTCCTCGGCCAGCGCGAGATCGAGCAGGACCGACCAGTCGTCGACGGGCGGCGGGTCGGGGCGGGACTTCGGGGTAGGGGACACGCGCGGACTCTCCAGGCGACCGGTTCCGATCGCGCGGCGAGTCTATCGGGCGTCGCGGCCCCCCGCGAACGCGGACGGACGGACCGCGGGCGCGTCCGCTTCTCGTTCGGACCTGGCGGCCAGGCCTTCGAGCGCGCCCGCGCTCGCGCGGCGGCGCTGCCGGCCGATCAGTCGTCTTCGCCCTTCATCTTGCGGATCTCTTCCCGCACCAGCGTCTCCGCCATCTCGGGAATCACCTCCCAGGCGATCTGCTCGACGCGGTTGATGACCTGCTTGACGATCGTCTCGGAGAGATCCGAGAACGCCTCCCAGGCGACCTTCTCGAGGGTTTCCTGGATGCGCTGCTCGACGATCGGCGAAAGATCGGTCACGCGCGCGTCGGCCGCCGGCGGCGGCGTCCCGATCGCGAAATCGTCGGGCGCGGGCGTCTCGTCGATCGTGACGGGCTCCGGCGACGAGGGTTCGATCTCGATCGACGGCAGGTCCTCGGGTGCTTCGTCGGCGGTCGCGTCGAGCGCCGACGCAAGATCCGGCGCGACGGCTTCTTCGAGATCCGACTCGAGATCCGGCGCCCGGTCCGATCCCGGCGCGTCCGCGGCCAGCAGGTCTTCGTCGACGTCGAGCGGCTCGGCGCCGCCGAACGCGAGGTCGGCCGGATCGGTCAGGTCGGCCGCCGTCGGCGCGAGCTCGTCGAGCGGCGAGCCGGTCGCGAGATCGTCGAAGAGGTCGCGGCGAGCGATCGGGTCGGCCATCTTCGTGGTGGTCTTCGTGGCCGTCTTCGTGGTCGAAGGTGCAGTGGAAGGTGCAGTCACCGCCGCTGCGGCCGCCGCGGCCGCGCGGGCCGGGGCGTAGGCGTCCGGCAGGTCCGGCACCTCGACGAGCGGCTCGAGATCCGGGATCGGCGCGGGAGTCTCTTCTTCTTCGTCCGCGGCAGGGGCGGTCGCGAGATCGCTCGACGATACGTCGTAGCCCGCCACGATCGTCTCGGCGGCCGGGTCGGGCGCGGTCGGCGCCTCGGTCACCGGATCCGACGAGGGCGCGTCGACCGAGCTCAGGATCGCGGACTCGGAGATGTCCATCAGCGACGAGAACGAGTCCTCGTTCACGTCCTCGGCCGGCGGCTCGGGCGCGACCTGCTCGGAGACGTCGAACGCGAAGTCGACGGAGCCCCCGGTCACGCTCGCGGGCGAGAGACCGAGCGGGTCGTCGGCGTCGAGATCCCGGACGACGGTCGCGTCGGGCGACTGCGGTCCGGTGAGGTCGAAGGGATCGCTCGGCGGCGGCGTCCCGAAGTCCGGCGCGTCGGCAGGCTCCGCTTCGAGGGCTGCATCGAGATCGGCGACCACCGTTTCTTCCGCGGGGATCGGCGCGTCACCGATCACATCGGGCGAGGGGGCCGTCGCGCGATCCTGGTCGATGTCCGCCGAAGGAACGTGGACCGTCAGATCCTCGAACCCGCCGGTCGGCTCCTCGCCGGCCGGATCGCCCAGGTTCGGAGACGTCGTCGCGTTGATATCGTCCGGGGCGACGAGGATCGTCGATTCGTCGTCGATGGGAACGGCATCGAGCGCCGCATCGAGATCGACGGGCCGGGCCGCGGGCAGCGGCGTCGCCGGCGCGTCGTCGACCGCGGGGCGCTCGAAGGGATCGGAGGACGCAGCGGAAGTGGCGGAGCGGGGCGGCGTGAGGGGCGCCATCGGCGGAAGGCCTTCTTCCGGGCGCGTCGCGGGCGAAGGCTCGGCGGTCGCCGGTGTCGCGGCTCGGGCGCCCATCGAGGCGCCGATCGCCATGTCGCCCCCGGTCTGGTCGAGGGCTTCCGCGGCCCCGTCGCCGGGAGCCCCGAAGAGATCGTTGTCCGCCTCGTCGTCGGCCCCGAGCTGGGGGGTCAGGTCGATGCTGGCCTCGGTCGTCGACGTGTCTCCGCCGAGGCGGCCGTCGTTCGCGCCGAAGAGGTCGGCGGACGCGGGCGTGCTCCCGAGCGAAGTCTCGATCGTCTCCGCCGCGTCGACCGGCGGAGCGTCCGCCTCGACTACGGCGTCGGCCGGAGCCGAGTGTGCGGCCGGGGCAGAGTGCGCGGCCGGAGCTGAGTGCGCGGCGGGCGCAGAGGAAGCGGGCGCGGCGGCGGCTTCGGCCATCACTTCGTTCACGCGCTCGACGAGCGCCTGGGCCTCGAAAGGCTTGGTGATCTGGCCGTTCGCGCCGGCGGCGGTCGCGCGGGCCTCGTCGAAGGCCTCGAACGTGCCGGTGAGGAGGAGGACCGGGATGCCTGCGAGGGCGGGATCCTGCCGGATCGCCTCGCAGACCTCGTATCCGCTCAGACCGGGCATGACGACGTCCGCCAGCACGACATCGGGCTGGAGCTCTCGAGCCATCGCGACGGCATCGTCGCCGTTGTCGGTCGAGACGATCTCGATCGACTCGTTGGCGAAAGACAGACCGACGAGCTTCTGGATGACGACCGAATCATCAGCCAGCAAGAGCTTCTTGGACATCAGGACCCCCCCTAATCGGGTCCTCGGGACCCGAATCCAGCGACGAGCGTACCGCTCGAAGGGCTTATCGTCGCGATGTTGCACATGATTGAATGGTTTTTTGCCGGTCGGTGAGGGAAAAGCCAGGGGCACGAGAGCTCGCCGGCGGCCCTGTCGTGGGCGAGGGCGCGAGGCAGTCAAGCGCCCTGGAAACCCCTCCGATAAGCGCCGGAGGCGGGCGTCGTCACGCGCGCCCCGAGGAGTGAGATCCGGATGCTGCTTCGCTCTGCTGCGAGCACCCATGTCGGTATGCGCCGTCAGGCGAACGAGGACCGGTACGCAATCGTGCCGGAGCTCGGTCTCTACCTGGTGGCGGACGGGATGGGTGGGCACAAAGCGGGGCAGGTCGCGAGTCACCTCGCCGCCGAGGGCGCGATCCGCGCGATCGAAGCGCTGCAGGGCGCCTCGGTCAGTCTCGCCGAGCGCCTGCGTCACGCGGTGGCCTGCGCCAACCGGGAGATCTTCACCGCAGCCCAGGCCAAGCAGGAGCTCTCGGGCATGGGCACGACCTTCGTGGGCATGCTCTTCGGCGGGGAGCGGCTGGCGCTCGCCCATGTCGGTGACAGCCGCGCCTACCTGCTCCGGCAGGGGCGGCTTCGAGGCCTGACCGACGACCATTCGATCGTGGGCGAGCTGCTGCGGCGGCACGAGATCTCGGAAGAAGACGCGGCCCAGCATCCGCACCGCCACGTCCTGACCCGCGCGCTCGGCGTGCGGCCCCGGACCGAACCGGACCTCGCCGAGATGACGCCCCAGGAGGGCGACGTCTTCATCCTCTGCAGCGACGGGCTGACCGGGCACGTCGACGACGAGGAGATCGCCGAGCGCGTCGCGAACGAGGCCGACCTCGAGGCGGCGGCGCAGGGGCTCGTCGACGCGGCGAACCGTGCCGGTGGCCAGGACAACATCACGGTCCTGCTCGTCCGCTACGAGAAAGAGGACTGAGTCCGCGCGTCCCGGCGGCGCCGGGGGGTGGGCGCGCGTCACGCGTCTTCCGCGCCGAGCCGTGGCGACACGAGAGCCCACCGCAGCGACGCAGCCGGCTCACACCGCGCCCAACGGTGGCACGGCCGCCCAGAAGCGCGCGCGGAGGTTCAGCGGTCGACCATGCACTTGAGCTTCGAGCGCAGGCGCATCACCGCCTTCGTGTGGATCTGGCACACGCGCGATTCGGTGATGCCGAGGATCCCGCCGATCTCCTTCATGTTCAGGTCCTCGTAGTAGTAGAGGCTGATCACGAGGCGCTCCTTCTCGGGGAGCGAGCCGATGGTGTCCGAGATGACGTGCTTCGTCTCCATCAGCTTGAGTGACGCGAAGGGATTCTCCGAGTTCACGTCCTCGATGATGTCGGCGAAGGTACCGGCGCGGTCGCCGTCGGAGTTGGTGCCGCGGATCTCTTCCAGGTTCACGAGGCTGATGCCGCGCACCTGGTTGATCAGCGTATGGAACTTGTCGATCTCGAGTCCGAGGGAGTCGGCGACTTCGTCTTCGGTGGCCTGTCGGCCGAGGCGCTGCTCGACCTCGCCGTAGGCGCGCTCGAGCTTTCGACCCTTCTGACGGACGGAACGCGGCACCCAGTCGAGAGAGCGGAGTTGGTCGAGGATCGCGCCCTTGATCCGGAACTCCGCGTAGGTCTTGAACTTGCAGTTCTTCTCGTGGTCGTACTTCTCGATCGCGTCCATCAGGCCGATCACCCCCGTATTGTGGAGGTCGTCGAGGTCGATGTGAGACGGGAGCCGGACCGCGATCCGGTTCACGATGTACCGGATGAGCGGCGTGTGCTCGAGGACGATCTCTTCCTTCAGGACCGGCGGGATCTCGTCGAACTCTTCGCGGGCGTCTCGCATCCGGAGTTCCATCTCGCCCATCTCGACCGTCTTCTCAGTCATGTGCCGCCCGTTTCTGCCGCGAAGGGGGGAGGTCGCGACACCGCGGCGACGGAACGTCGCTGCGGCTGCATTTGATGTGTCGGAGATCGCATGCGTCAGGCGTTGCACGAGCGCTGCGATTCGCACGCGTCAAGAAGCAGGGCGTGTGCCAATGCGCACTGGATTCTCGGGGAAAGCACCGGTTTTTCGCGGGGTTGCAGAACGCTCGGAAACGTCGCCCCCGAAAGTCCTGCAATCGCCGGTGCTTGGCGGCAGTTTCGCGCAACGACGCAGGACGCGATCGAGCGGGGCGAAGCTGCCAACTGGAATGGCGCCCCGGAATCGTCGCCGGCAGAAGCGTCAAGGACCCGACGATTCGCCGATTCTTGCATTGCAAAACGATTCAGGGTGCAACGCGCTGCGGAGTTCCGGAGCGCGGAGGGAGCGCGGCCGCCGACCGCCAGCCGTTCGGGGGGATTCTCGTCCGGTGCGAAGGGATTCAGTCAGGTCGGAAGCCGGACACGCCGATTCCGCCCCGGTGTGAAGTCGGGAGGACGCGGTCCCTTGCGCGACGTGGACGAGAAGCCGGAGCGGACCGGCGCGGATTGGCCGATCGGCGAGGGCATCAGCGTGACGCGGCTCCCGAACGACCGATTCCCGATGGCGCGCGTGATGGGCGTGGGCACGCTGCTCGATCCGCTCGTCGCGGGCCGGGTCGTCCGCGTGCGCCTCGACGAAGGCCGGGCGCTCGCGCCGAGCGAGGTCGTCTCCGTCGACCGGGTCGGCCCGGACGTCGCGATCGTCGCGACCCGCAACCACCGCTACGAGTTCCGGCGGATCGCGGGTGCCCCTTCCCAGGTGGGTGTCTTCCCGGTCCACGACGACTTCGAGCCCGCTACACCCGACCGCCACGGCTTCGACACGCAGATCGTCGAGATCGAATGCTGGCCCGAGCCCGAAGAGGCGGACTTCGTCGAAGGGGCGCGGATCCTCGTCGTGAAAGAGAAGGACGAGCGCATCAAGGAACTCGGTGCGGGTATCCTGCTCTGCGATCTCCGGAAGGGCGAGCCCCTCTCGATGACGATCGGTGCCGAGGTCGTCTCGACGTCTCCGGTCTCGGCGATCCGGGACGTCGGCCCGACGCGGGTCGAGGTCCGGACCGGCAACTCGCGGTACACGCTCGAGCTGACGACGGGGACGGCCGGTGGTGAGTGAAAAGGGCGCGATCGTGCTGCGCGGCCGGGGCCGAGAGCCGGGCTGGGAGCTGGTCGCGGACGACTTTCGTGGCCTGCTCGACAAGAGCCCGGATCCCGTGGTGCTGACCGACGGGCGCGTGCTCTACTACGTGAACGATGCGGCGAAGGACTTCCTCGGGCTCGGTCCCGAGGACGGCTATGGCGACATCGATCCGAAGGCCATCTTTCCGCCGAGCGAACGCAAGACCTTCGATCGCGCCTCTCGGGAGCTCGCGGCCGGCCGCGCCTTCCGCGGCGAGGTCACGCTCGAACGGTCGGACGGCGCGAAGGTCGCGTTCGCCGCCGTGATCCACGAGGCCACGCGGGACGCGGCGGATCGGCGGCTCTTCGCGGCGACCTTCCGTGACCTGTCCGCCCGCAAGGCCTACGAACTCGAGCTCAAGTCGAGCCTCTTCGTGGAGGACCTGACCGGCCTCGCGAACCGCCGCCAGTTCGTCGAACAGCTCGGCCGCCGATTGCAGCAGGTCGCCAACTCCGACGAGACCCTCGGCCTGATCGCGATCGACGTCGATCGCTTCAAGTCGCTGAACGATTCCCTCGGGCCGAGCGCGGGGGATCGCCTGCTGATCGCGATCGCGGATCGCGTACAGCTCGCCGTCCGGACTTCCGATCTCGTGGCCCGCCTCTCCGGCGACGAGTTCGTCGTGCTCTGCCACAAGGTCGAGCCGGGGCATCTCGAAGAGATCGCGCGCCGGATCCGGGAGGCGGTCGCGCTGCCCTTCTCCGTGGCGCGTCGCAAGCTGACGGTCGCCGTCAGCATGGGCCTGGTCGAGCACGCGGACGGACACGCCGAGTCCGAGTCCGTGCTCCAGGATGCGATCACGGCGGTCGCCGTCGCCAAGGAGCGGGGCGGGGATCAGATCGCGCTCTTCGACCCGGTCCGGCGTCTGCAGATCGCTTCGCGCGTGGAACTCGAGCAGGAGCTTCGCCGTGCCCTGCACGAGGAGGAGTTCGAGCTCGCCTATCAAAAGGAAGTCTGGCTGCGCAGCGGCGACCTGGTCTGTCTCGAGGCGCTGATCCGCTGGCGTCACCCGCGCAAGGGAATCGTTCCGCCCGACGAATTCATTCCGATCGCCGAATCGACGGGTCTCATCTCGCCGATCGGCGACTGGGTCTTCGCCGAGGTGTGCCGACAGCTGAAGGAATGGGAGTCGCTGGGCATGAACGGGATGTGCGTCTCGGTCAACGTCTCGCCCCGTCAGCTCGTCGAGGCCGATTTTCCGAAGCGGCTCGAAGGGGTCTGCGGCTACTTCGACGTGCGCCCCAACCAGCTGAATCTCGAGATCACCGAGTCGATGATGACCGACGGCTCACGCGCCTTCTTGAAGCGCGTGCGCGATCTGCGTGACGCGGGCTTCACGATGATCATGGACGACTTCGGGACGGGCTACTCGTCGCTCAGCCAGCTGCGATCGCTGCCGTTCAGCGTGCTCAAGATCGACAAGGCATTCGTGCTCAACATCGTCGAAAGGGAGCAGGATCGACTGATGGTCGATGCGATGGTCCGCATGGCCCATGCGCTCGGTCGCGTCGTCGTCGCGGAGGGTGTCGAGACCCAAGAGCACGTGGAGATCCTGACGGCGTCCTCGTGCGACATCGCGCAGGGCTGGCACTACGGCCGCCCGGTGAGTGCCGAGGAGATCAGCGCCGAGTTCGGACCCGCCAAGGACGACGACGCGAGCTAGTCCGCGTCCGGCGGCCGGACGCCGCGCTTCTTGATCTTCTCGATCAGGGTCGTCCGGTTCAGCCCGAGCAGTCCCGCGGCGCGGTTCTTGTTCCAATGCGTGTGGTCGAGGGCCTGCTCGATCAGCTCGGTCTCGAAACGGCCGACGACGGCGTTGAAGTCGAGGCCGGTCGACGGGACGCGCGGCGCCAGCGTCTGCGAGATCGGCTCGGCGCGGATCTGCGCGGGCAGGTCCTCCACCTCGATGTCGCCTTCGCCGACGAGCACCGTCAGGCGCTCGGTCACGTTCTCGAGCTCCCGGACGTTGCCGGGCCAGTGGTAGTCCATGAGCTGCTGCATCGCCTCGTCGCTCATACCGGCGACGCGCGAGCCCCGCTCGGCGCGCGCCCGGTCGAGGAAGTGATGGACGAGCAGCGGCAGATCCTCGATGCGCTCGCGCAGCGGCGGGACCTCGACGGGCAGCACGTTCAGGCGGTAGAAGAGGTCCTCGCGGAACCCGCCGGACGTGATCATGGCGGGCAGATCGCGATGGGTCGCCGCGATCACGCGGACGTCGACCTTCTGCGTCTTCGACGAGCCGACCGGCTCGAAGGTCCGTTCCTGCAGCACCCGCAGGAGCTTCACCTGCAGGCTGGGACTCATGTCGCCGATCTCGTCGAGGAAGATCGTGCCGCCGTTCGCGAGCGTGAAACGCCCTTCGCGGTGGCTCACGGCGTTCGTGAAGGCGCCCTTCACGTGACCGAAGAGCTCCGACTCGAGGAGCTCCTCCGGGATCGCGCCGCAGTTGACGGTGACGAGGGGGCGCTCCGCGCGGCGGCTGTTGTAGTGGAGGGCGCGGGCGACCAGCTCCTTGCCGGTGCCGCTCTCGCCGGTGATCAGGACCGTACTCTCCGTGTCGGCGACCTTCTCGACGACGGACAGCGTCCGGCCGAGGCTGGGGCTCTTGCCGATGATGCTGTCGAATTTGTGGCGTGATTGGAGCTGGCGCTGGAGCGAACGGTTCTCGCTCTTCAGGCGTCCATGCTCGATCGCCTTGTCGACGAGCTTCCGGACGACGTCGAGACGCTCCTGCTCGAAGGGTTTTTCGAGGTACCAGAAGGCACCGGCCTGGAGCGCTTCGAGCGAATTCTCGGGCGTGTTGTACCCGGTCATGACGATGCACGGGACGTCGGGAGCGACGTCGTGGATCTGCCGGACGAGCTCGAGGCCGTTGATGCCGGGCATCTGGATGTCGCAGAGGACGAGGTCGATGCGCTCGCTCGCGACGACGCCGAGCGCTTCGGCCGCGTCGGGCGCGGTGGCGACCTGGTGGCCGACTCGAAGCAGGATGCGCTCGAGCGCACGGCGATACAGCTCCTCGTCGTCGACGACGAGGACGGTCGAGGGATGCAGGGACTGCAGGGTGGATCTCCGCCTGGCGGAGGGGGCTGTCCGAGTGTAACGCACCCGGGGTTCCGGTCATGGGGCGCCGCAGAACGACGCGGGCGCGCGCGTTTCGATGCCGGCGAGAACGGGATCCGCTAGCTTCCGCGTTCCCCCGAGCAGGAAGCGCGGCTTGCGAGCCGGCGCGAGGGAGATTCCTGCGGAAGCGATGGCACGCCAGAGCCGCAGGGAGAGCGTCGACCGTCCGGTCGGGGGCGTTTCGGGTCCGTCCGGGTCCGATGCGACGCCGTCCGCCCTGTCTGGACACGGCGGGTTGTTTAGGATAGTCGGCCACACCCCCGGGGGGG
>JBCCZJ010000191.1:0-9253 GCA_039187915.1 Myxococcota bacterium | reverse complement strand
CTGGGCGCCCTCGGCGGCGACGTCCAGGCAGAAGACGGCGGCCCCTTCTTCGGCGAGGCGCAGGGCCGTGCCGCGGCCGATTCCGCTGGCCGCGCCGGTCACGAGGGCGCGGCGTCCCTTCAGACGATCCATTTCGGACTCCTTCGCTTCGCCCGGCGCAGGTTCGCGTCCCGGACGGGACGAGCATACCCCGTCGCAGCCGCGTCCCAGCGAGATAGAATCGATGCGCGTCTTCGCATCCCCCCTGGTCCGGAGGTCCACCCATGCACGAGTTCGATCGCGGCGTCACGAAATACGACATCATGCCGATCCCGCCGGTCGAGGCCCAATGCGAGAAGTTCGACGCCGGACCCGTGACCATCTGGGTCGAGTACCGGCTCCTCGACGACGCGATCGCCGCGGCGCACCAGGCGAACGAGGGCTTCGACGGGACGGTCGAGCAGATCGACGATCGCGGCGTGTCGCTCCACGTCTTCGGTGAGTCGTCGCCGGGCGGGGAGCGCGTCGAGTTCCTGCGCTTCGACTGCTTCGACGAGGATCCCCACTACCACTACGTGTCCTACGCAGAGAACACGAACGAGATGGTGCATCTGGAGACGGCCGCGATGGGTGACCCGCTCGAGTGGGCGATGGATCGGATCCGGACGCGTCTGCCGCAGATGCTCGCCCGTGCGGGCGCCACGGAGCTCGCAGCGCGCGTCGATCCGACCGCGCTCGAGCGCGCGTTGCCGAAGGTGGCGGAGGCCGCGTACCGCGCACGCTTCGGTCACGACGACGCGGCCATCCACGCGGGCGCGATGGCGACCGCCGAGCCGGTCGCGAAGGCCGGAGGCGCCCTCTCGTGAATGGGCCCGTCGCGATCGACCGCGCACTCGAGGGTCGCGTCGCGATCGTGACGGGCGCGAGTCGCGGCATCGGACGCGGCTGCGCGGTCGGACTGGGCGCGCGGGGCGCGACGGTCTACGTCACGGCGCGGCGCACTTCGGACGCGGCGACACCTGCGCCGGGGAGCGTCGAAGCGGTCGCCGCCGAAATCGACGCCGTCGGCGGTCGGGGCATCGCCGTTCCCTGCGATCATCGAGACGACGTCGCGGTCGAGGCGGTCTTCGAGCGGGTCCGCGCCGAGCAGGGCCGTCTCGACGTGCTCGTCAACAACGCCTTCGTCATCCCCGACGAGCTCACGAGCGGCAAACCCTTCTGGGAGGTGCCGATCTCGAATTGGGACGACATGATCGACGTCGGCACGCGCTCGGCCTATGTGGCGAGTCGCTTCGCGGCGCCGCTGCTCATCGAGACGGGCGGCGGCCTGATCGCGAACATCTCGTCGAGTGGCGCTGCCGAATACGCCTGGCACGTCGCCTACGGCGTCGGGAAATGCGCGCTCGACCGATTGACGGCCGACACCGCCCATGAACTCGCGCGCCACGGTGTCGCGGTCGTGTCCCTCTGGCCCGGGCTCGTCCTGACGGAGCGCAACGCCGCGAACGCCGCGAAGGTGAAGGGCCTCGACTTCAGCCGGGCCGAGTCGCTCTTCTTCACGGGGCGGGCCGTCGCGGCCCTCGCCGCCGACGCAAAACGGCTCGAACGGACCGGACGCGCGTGGGTCTCCCGGTCGCTGGCCGACGAGTTCGGATTCGTCGACGTCGACGGTCGCCTGCCGGACGGGCCGATGCACGAGCGGCCGAAAGGCCTCGCGGACGCCTGACGCGGCGATTCCTGCGGCTTCGTGCGCAGCGCGGGAAGGCGGCCGCCCCACCCGGCGACCGGTAAGCGACCGGCAAGTGGCGCGGCCCACCGCATTGGACGACGATCGAACGGCTTTCGCGTCGAGGTCGCTTCATGTCGTTCCGCTTGCTGCCGTGTTCCTTCCTGCTGATCTTCCTGGCGACGGGCGCCCACGCCTTCCCCGTTTCGGGAACCTGGGAGGCCGTGCCCGGGGGCGTCGTCGGAGAGAACCCCATCGAGGGACCCGCGACGCTGACCGTCGACGAAATCGCCGGGACGGCCGTCTTCGTGACGCCGACCTTCGTCGCGGTCTCCCTCGACATCGGCCCGCCGTTCACGATCATCGAGACGCCGGCCACCTTCACGGGCACCTTCACCGACCCCTCGACCCTCGAACTCGACGCGATCTGCGTCACGCTCAGTGGCCCCTTCGAGCCGGCCCGCTCGGTCGTCGGCGACTGGACGCTTTCCTTCAGCGATCCCCGGAACTTCGAGTGGTCGGGGACGACCACCTATTACGGTGACTTCGACTGTCTGTCGGGGAGCTCCACGTCGATCACGAGCGGCGCCTTCATGTCGAATCCGCTCTCGGTGCCGCTGGCGGGGGGCATCGGTTCGGTCGTGCTGGCCGCCGCTCTCTTCACGATCGGCCGCCGCGCGGCTGCGCAGCGCGACTGACCGCGGGGCGCCGGGATCGGACGACATGCTCTGGTGCACGTCGCGATCGCGCGCGGGGGCCTGCGTACGCCCCGCCGGACGGACGGATGCCGGGTTCGATCATGGCGGGCCTGTGCCATGCTGGCGGACGTGTCCGAGTCGCACACCGACCGCCTCCCGCTCTCCCGCATCCTCTTCTACTCGCTGCCCTTCACCGGCTACCTCGCGATGTCCATGCCCGTCGGGATCTGGTTCGCCAAGTTCTCGACGGACGAGCTGCTGATCGCACCCGCGACGATCGGTGCGATCGTCTTCCTGGCGCGCGCCTGGGACGCCGTATCCGACCCGATGGCGGGCTCCCTGTCCGATCGGACGCAGGCGCGCCTCGGCCGGCGACGGAGCTGGCTGCTCGCGTCCGCGATCCCGGTCGGCTTGACCTACGTGATGCTCTGGAATCCGCCGGCGGGCCTCACGGGAACGGGAGTCGTCGTCTGGATCGCGGCGGCGATGCTCCTCTGGGAGACCACGTCGACCGCGTTCTACGTGCCTTACTTGTCCCTCGGGCTCGAACTCTCGAAGGACTACCACGATCGGACGCGCCTCTTCGGTTGGCGCCAGGCACTCGTAGCGAGCGGCTTCGGCGCCTCCCTCGGGTCCCTCTACTTCCTCCAGAACGCGGAGACCTACCCGGATGCGGAGCTGCCGGTCTCCGTCGTCACGGGGGTCGCGCTCGCGCTGATGATCGTGGTCTGCGTCTGGCGCGTGCCCGAGCCGTCCCATCATCAAGGTCGCGGTGGCGGCGGCCTCGGTCCCGCCTTCGGTGACGTCCTGCGCAATCCGCACGCGCGCATCCTGCTCGTCGTGCTCGGGATCGATGCCTTCGGGATGGGATCGATCTCCGCGCTCGGCGCCTACATGGCCGAGGACGTGGTGCGGCGGGCGGATCTCCTGATTCCCATGATGTCCACCTGGATGATTCCGCAGTTCGTCTGCGTCCCGATCTGGGTGCGCCTCTCGCGGCGGACCGGCAAGAAGCGGCTCTGGCTGGCGGGCATGGCCTCGAGCATCGTCGGCTTCTTCGGGATCCTCGCGGTCGGCGAAGGAGACTGGCGGACGACGCTCGTGATGGTCCTGCTCGTCGGAATCGGGACGAGCGTGTCGCTCGTGATCGGGCCGTCGATCCAGGCGGACGTCGTCGACTACGACGAGCTCCGGACGGGCGAGCGGAAGGAGGGGGCCTACGTCGCCGTATGGAATTTCATGCGGAAGGCCGGCGCTGCCGTCGCCATGGGACTCGGTCTCTTCCTGATCGACTTCGCGGGGTACGACCCGCTGGCCGAACGCCAGCCCGAGCGCGTGCTGGACGCGATCCGGCTCTCGAGCGGCGCGCTGCCGGCGCTCTCCTTCCTCGTCGGTGCGTTCGTCTTCGCGCGCTTCGGCCTGAACGAAGCGGAACATCGCCGCCTGAAAGCGGAGCTGGCGGCCCGCCCCTGAAGCCTGAAATCGACGTCCCACGGGCGGACGACGGGCCTATCTTCGGAGGACGCGCGGCGCCGCCGCGACCGCGCGAGGAGAGTGCCCATGCCGACCCCCTTCGCAGGTCTTCGCGTCCTCGACCTCTCGACCGAGATCGCAGGTCCCTTCGCGACCCGTTTGCTCGCGGATCTCGGGGCGGAGATCCTGAAGGTCGAGCCGCCGTCCGGCGATCCGCTGCGACGGATGAAGACGTCCGCCGTCCTCGGTCGGTCGACGCCGCTCGGCGAGGGCGAGGACGGCGCGCTCTTCCAGTGGCTGAATGCTTCGAAGAAGAGTCTCGTGCTGGACCTGGAAGAGAGCGCGGACGATCGCGCGGCGTTCCTGCATCTCGTTGCGGAGGTCGACGTCGTGGTGGAGAGCTTCGCGCCAGGTTGGCTCGCCGAGAAAGGAATCGGCTTCGACGCGATCCGCGCGGCGAACCCCGCGGCGAGTCTCGTTTCGATCACGCCCTTCGGACAGGACGGCCCATGGGCCGGGCGGGCGGCGACGGAGTTCACGCTCCAGGCGGAGTCGGGCTCCTTCTCGGGCCGCGGCTACGAAGACCTCGGGCCGGTCGTCGCTGGCGGCCGGCTGGGCGAATACTGCGCGGGGAACTTCGCCTCGGTCGCGACGGCGATCGCCTGGCGGTCGGCGCGACAGAGCGGGCGAGGCCGACACGCGGACGTGTCGATGCTCGAGACGATGATCCTCTGCTTCCAGCCCTACCAGTTCATCCACGGACAGATGCGGCCGGGGGAGCCCTTTCCGGTCATGGTCGAGGTCCCGTCGATCGAGCCCGCCCTCGATGGCATGATCGGCTTCTCGACCCAGACCTCACAGCAGTGGCACGACCTCTGCGTGATGGTCGAACGACCCGAGTGGGTGACGGACGATTCGCTGTGCCTCGGGCAGGAGCGGTACAAACGGCGCGAGGAGCTGCTGTCGAGGATCCAGTCGTGGACCCGCGCGCACTCGATCGACGAGATCGTCGAGCTCTGCATCCAGCTCCGGATCCCCGTGGCGCCGATCGGCAACGGGAAGACGGTGCTCGAGACCGACCACATGATCGCGCGTGACTTCTATCGCGCGCATCCCGAGGGCTTCCGGGCGCCCGGCGTGCCCTTTCGCCTCGAGGACGGCGATCTGGCGCCGATCGCGCGCGCCCCGAGCCTCGGCGAGCACGGCGCTGCGATCCGGGCCGGTCTCCCGGATCGCCCGGCGCCGCCCGCGCTCGAGGCTTCGGACGATGCCCCCCTCGCCGGGCTCAAGGTCGTCGACTTCACCGCGTTCTGGGCCGGGCCCTTCGCGGCGACGACCCTCGCCGAGCTCGGGGCGGATGTCGTCAAGGTCGAATCGATCCAGCGTCCCGACGGCATGCGCTTCGCTTCGGGCTTCGTGCCCGAGGACGGCATCGTCTGGGAGTGGGCCCCGGTCTTCCACGGCGCCAACTCCGGGAAGAAGGCGCTGACCCTGAACCTCGACGACGAGGAGGGACTGGCCCTCGCGCGCGCGCTCGTTCGCGAGGCCGACGTGGTGATCGAGAACTTCTCGCCGCGCGTCATGGAGCGCTTCGGCTTCGACGGGCCGTCGGTGAAGGCGCTGAACCCGGAGGCCATCCTGATCCGGATGCCGGCCTTCGGTCTCGATGGCCCTTGGCGGGACCGGGTGGGCTTCGCGATGACGATCGAACAGGCGTCGGGGCTCGCCTGGGTCACCGGTTTTCCGGAACGCGAGCCGACGGTCCCGCGTGGCATCTGCGATCCGGTCGGCGGTATGACCGCCGTGTTGGCGCTGCTCGCTGCGCTCGAGCGCAAGGCGGCCGGCGCCGGCGGGCAGACGATCGAGGTCTCGCTGCTCGAGGTCGGCCTGCTGCTCGCGGGTGAGCAGGTCGTCGAGCAGACGGCCTACGACGTCCTGCTCGAGCGCGCGGGAAACGTCGGGCCCGTCGCTTCGCCGCAGGGCGTCTATCCGTGTCGCGATGATCGCAATGCCGGGAACGCGGGCTGGGTCGCGATCGCATGCGCGAGCGACGCGCAGTGGGCGGGGCTGGTCGAGGCGCTCGGGGCGCCGGAGTGGGCGGTCGATCCGGCGCTCTCGTCGGAAGCGGGTCGGCGCGCGGCGGCGGAGACGATCGACCGCGGAATCGCGGCCTGGTCGCGGGACCGATCGGGCCAGGCGATCTGCGAGACGCTGGCCGCGGCCGGGGTCCCGGTCGGATGCCTGCACAATCAGCGGGAGAACGTGCCTGGCCACGAACATCTGGATGCGCGCGGATTCCTCGAATTCCTGGACCACCCGTTCGCCGGACGGATCGGCTACCCGCGCTCGTCGATCCGGTTCGACGGCGTGCCCGCGGACCGGACGCTTCCGCCGCTGCTCGGAGAGCACAATGTCGAGCTCCTCCGTGAACGACTCGGACTGACGGAGGCGCAGATCGCTGCGCTCGAGGAGAGGCAGGTGATCGGGACGCGTCCGAGCTTCCTGTAGTCACGCGGAGCCCGGCCGATCGGCGCGTGGAATCGGGGGCAGCGGCATCCGGCCCAACGTGTAACGTAGTCCGACACTCCAACTCCCGAGGCACGATGAGCGAATCCGTTTCCGATGCCGAGCTGGTCGAGCGCTTCCCGTGGGTCCAGATCACCCACGACTCGAAGCACCACTTTCGTGGCTGGCTCGACAAACAGCTCCTGATCAACTGCTGCGGCGACTGCGGCAAGTTTCATCATCCGCCGAAGCCGGTCTGTCCGGATTGCTGGTCGGAGAATCTCGTGCCCACGCCGGTCGAGGGGAAGGGCACGGTCCACCTCGCGATGCACCTCCACCAAGGCGCGCCAGCGCCGGGCGTCGATTACGCCGCCGGTCCGCATCCGGTCGTCGCCGTCGACCTCGAAGGGACGGACGGCGTTCGCTTCAGCAGCACGGTCGTCGGCGTGCCGGTCGAAGAGGTCGTGATCGGTCTGCCCGTCGAGCTCGACTGGGTCGAGCGCTACGGCCATCCGTTCCCGGTCTTCCGGCCGCGCGGCCGGCGAAGGGAGGGCTGAGCCATGGCCAGGCGGAATCCGATGCGCGACGAGATCGCGATCGTGGGCGTCGGTTCGACCGAGTTCAGCCGGGATGCGGGTGGCGTCTCGCCGGCGAAGCTCGGCGCGGAGGCGTGCATCGCGGCGATCCGCGACGCGGGGATCGACAAGGCCGAGATCGACGGCGTGGTCGGCGCCCTCGAGCCCGGCGCGCCGCGCGCGAACCAGATGTCGGCGATCCTCGGACTGAATGACATCACCCACCACTCGAGTCCGATGCCGGTGGCGGTCTTCGCGCTCGTCGACGCGATGACCGCGATCTTCTCGGGGCAGGCGGACACGGTCCTCGTCTACTACGCGTTCACGCGTGCGCCGTGGAACTCACGCTCCGCCGCGCAGGATCCGTTTCGAAGCTACCTGGGCGGCATGATGAGCGGGGGGCTCAAGGCGCCGCCGATGCCGGAATCGATCGACCCGTCGGCGGCCTATACCGCCTGGGCCCAGCGCTACATCCACGAGTACGACGTGCCGCGCGAGACCTTCGGCCGCGTCGCGATGAACATGCGGGCGAACGCCGCCCGGAATCCGAAGGCGGCCATGAAGACGCCGCTCACGATGGAAGCCTATCTCGAGGCGCGGATGATCCGAGACCCGCTCTGCATGCTCGACATGGACATCCCGGTCGATGGCGCGGACGCCTTCATCCTGACGACGACCGAGAGGGCGAAGCAGCTCACGCCGAACCCCGTCGTCGTCCACACTGCGACCGCGGGCATGGTCGGCCGCAATGACGAGGACCAGCTCCCGTCCCTCGCGCGGCATGGTCAGCACGTCGTCGTCGAGGCACTCAAGGAGCGCAGCGACGTCTGGACCGACGACATCGACGTCTTCTTCCCGTACGACGGCTTCTCGATCATCACCCTGGGTTGGATCGAGAACATGGGCTTCGCGAAGCCCGGCCAGGCCGGTCGGTGGATGCTCGACCACTGGGACGAGACGCTCGGCTGCGTGATGATCGACGGACGCGTGCCGATGAATCCGCACGGCGGCTCCCTCTCCGAGGGCGCCTCGCGCGGCACGGGTCACCTGCGCGAGGCGGTGATGCAGTTGCGCGGTCAGGCCGGCGAACGCCAGGTCCACGACGCGAAGACGGCGCTGATCGGATGCGGCGGGTTCTTCTTCAACTCGCAGGGAGCGATCCTGAAGCGGCTGTAGCCGACGCCGCTCAGATCTGGATGTTCTCGTGCTCGCAGAGCTCGACCAGGAGCTGCTCGAGGACCGCCCGGGCCTCGCCGGTGCCTTCGGCGAGCCGGCGATGCTGCGCGGCGTCCTGTTCGTCCCGGGACTCGCAGTCCCGCGAGTACTGCTCGAAGGCGACGAGGCCGCTCACCAGCGACGAGAGGTGGTTGGGGCACTCGCAGTCGATCGCCGTCGAGACCTCGAGGAGACGCGCGAGCTGCGCATCGTCGAAGCGGCGCTCGATGGGACCACCGCCGGGCTTCGCCTCACGCTGGACCTCCGGCGCGGGGGGCGCCGGCGCCTGCTGTCGCGCGAGGCGGATCACGATCATGTCGTCGAGGATGCGGCGGAGTGAATCGAGCGGGAGGGGGAGGCGGCTCGTGACCGCACCCGCGCGTCCGAGCTTCGCGAGGGTGGCGTTGGTCGCGAAGCGGTAGACGACGAGAACCGCAGGGCGGCCGGGCAGCTCCTGGGCCGCGCGAAGCGTCGGTGCAGCGATCGCCCGGCCCTCTTCGATCTCGAGGACGACGATGTCCCAGCGCTCTCCGCGCGCGTCGCTCAGGAAGGCGTCGACACCGGAGGCGTGAACCTCGGCGTCGAGACCGCCGAACGCCGCGCCGTTCGCTTCCATCTGGTGCGCGACCGCCGAGGACAGCACGGCGATGCGCGGCTGGCGATTCGCCTCGCCGGATTCGCGCGGGAGGCTCGCGACGGCTTCGTGTTCCGCGATGCGACCGAGGCGCTCGCGCAGGGTGTCGTCCGGGAGGTGTGCGATCTGACCGATCGCTTCGTTGCAATCGACGAGGGCTTTCAGGAGCTGCAGGCGCTCGACGGTCTGGTCGTCGTAGAGGCGGCGCCCGGTGTCGCTCCGATTCGGCTTGATCGCGCCATAGCGGCGTTCCCACGCTCGGATCGTATGCGCGTCGACGCCCGTCAGGGAGGACACGGTCCCGATCTGATAGACGCGGGTCTCTTCTTCGTTCTTCGTGATCGTCATCGTTCTTCATCCTCGCCGAGGGGTGCCATCGGCTTGCGCTGTCGAGCTCCGTCGGCTCGCCGGACCTTGGCTCGGCCCCCGACGCGCCGACCCGAGCTCG
>JBCCZJ010000190.1:0-9322 GCA_039187915.1 Myxococcota bacterium | reverse complement strand
GGTTCTCGCCGTCGCCGACGTGCCGCAGCCGCCCGGTCTTCGCGCGCTCGACGAGGCGCGGGAGGAGCTGGTTGTCGCCCGGGCCCCAGACGAGATGCGGGCGCAGCGCCAGGGTCGCGAGCGACGCGTCGTTCGCGGCGAGCACGAGCGCCTCCGCGCGCGCCTTCGTCTCGGGGTAGGCCGCCTCGAAGCGGGTTGCATAAGGGAGCGACTCGTCCGCCCCTTCGAGATCATGGGCGTCGTGCACGACGCTCGGCGTGCTCGTGTAGACGAGCTTCGTGACGCCATGCGCGCGACAGGCGTCGATCACGTGTCGGGTGCCGTCGACGTTCGTACGCTCGAATTCCGCCTTCGGGCCCCAGCCGCCCACGCGCGCCGCCACGTGGAAGACGACGTCGCAGCCCGCGACCGCGCTTGCGACCGCGGCGCGGTCGGCGAGGTCGCCCCGCGCCGTCTCGATTCCGTGCTCGACGAGTGTGGGATGCGCGCCGCGGGAAAAGCTGCGAACGGCGTCCCCGCGCGCGCGCAGCCGGCGGGCGAGCGCGAAGCCCAGGAAACCGGCGCCGCCGGTGATCAGCGCCTTCATGTCGCGCGGCGACCGAGGCGACGGGCGGCCCAGCGCGCGAGGGCCGGCCGATCGATCTTGGCGTTGTGTCGGATGTCGACCGGAAAGCCTGGATGGAAGAGGAAGTCGGTGATCGCGCGGGTATGCGCATGGCGCTCGGCCATCGCGCGTAGCTCGGCGATGAGCGCCTTCTTCGCAGCGCGACCCGTGCCGGGCTCCGCCTCCACGCAGATCGCCGGACGAAGCGTGCCGTCGCCTTCCGGCACGCCGACGAGCGCGGAGCGACGTACCGCGGGATGCGCGTCGAAGACGCCCTCGCAGGGCGACGGGAAGAACGTCGCGTCCGTCGTCTCCACGCGGTCCGCCTTCCGCCCGCAGTACCAGATCCGGCCGTGGTGGTCGCGGTAGCCGACGTCGCCCATGCGGTGCCAGATCGTCCCGTCGCCGCCTCGGATCTTGGCGAGCGCCGTCGCTTTCGGCCGGCCGACATAACATGCGGTCGCCTGCGGGCCGCGGACGGTGATTTCGCCGATCTCGCCTTCGGGCAGCGCGCGCGCCGCGTCGATCGTCTCGATCGGGCCGTCGTCGATCGCGAGGATGCGGACGTCGATCGAGGGCACCGGCTGGCCGACGCAGACGCCTTCGCCCTCCGCCGTCCGCGCCGCGGTCTCGCCCAGCACCTCCCGGCTCGAGATGCAGGACACCGGCAGGCACTCGGTCGCACCGTAGGGCGTGAGCAGCTCCGCATCGTCCGGGAGGAGCGCCAGGAAGCGGCGCATGACGTCCGCCGAGACCGGCGCGCCCGCGGACACGACGCGCCGCTGCTTAGAACGCGGGGTGCCGTCGGGGGCCCGGCGGGGGGCGACGGTGTCGAGGAGCGCCGGAGAGCCGAAGAGATTCGTCGCGCCGTAGCGCTCCGCGGGTTCGAGGATCGCGTGCGGGTCGACGGAGCCGGGCCGCGTCGGATCCATGTCGGGCACGACCGAGGTCATGCCGAGCGCCGGGTCGAAGAGCGCGAAGGGCGGGAACGTCGCGAGGTCCACCTCACCGGGCCGGATGTCGCCGAGCGCCCGGACCGCCTCGATCTGGGCGGCGAAGTGGCCGTGGGTGTAGAGCACGCCCTTGGGCGGCCCGGTGCTGCCGCTCGTGAACAGGATCGCCGCCGGGTCCGCGTCTCCGGTCGGTGCCACCGGAAAGGGCTCGTCCTGCGGCACGCGTTCCGCGAGCGACGACAGCCTCGGGGCGGGCGCGAGCGGACCGCGGCCGACGGTGACCTTCGTGCGCAACGTGCTCCGCCCCCAGCCGAGCACGCGCCGCGCCCACTGCGCGAGGGGGATGCCGACGAAGGCCTCCGGCTCCGCCTCTTCGAGGCAGCGACCGAAACGACGCAGGCCGATGCCCGGGTCGATCACGACGGGCACCGCGCCCAGCTTGAAGAGCGCGAGCATCAGCCCGAAGAGCTCGAGGCCGGGGCGCACGAGCAGCGCCGTGCGCGTGCCGCGGGCGATGCCCGCCTGGGAGAGCGCCCACGCGAAGCGGTCGCTCGATCGGTCGAGGGCGCCGTTGGTCGCCGTGGTCGGCCCCCCCGTCGCGCCCCGCTCTCCGAGCGTGAAGATCGCCGTCGCATCGGGCTCGCTTCGCGCGCGTTCGAGGACGACCGACGCGATGTTCACGAGCCGGCGACCGCCTCGGGCGCCGCCGCGATCGGGTGGCGCGCCAGGAAGTCACGCACGAGCGGCGGGATCTCGTCCGCCGCGTCTTCGAGGACGTAGTGCCCGGCCCGGGCGAAGCGCCGCGTCTCCGCGTGCGGCCAGACGCGCTCGAACACGTCGCAGACGGCAGGGCGGAACACGAAATCACGCTGGCCCCAGAGCAGCAGGACCGGCGTCTCCTGGAAGCGCGGCAGGGCCGATTCGATGGCGCTGACCGCTTCCCAGGCGGCGTCTCCCGGTGAGAGCGGAATGTCCTGCACGAAGCGCAGCGTGGCGATCCGGTTCGCCGGAGTATCGTAGGGCGCGCAATAGGCATCGCGCAGCGTCTTCGGCATCCACCTCGCGGACGCCAGCCAGGTCGCGCCGCGCGCGAAGAGATTGGCGTGCCGCACGAGCCAGCTCGCGAGCCCCGTGTTGCGGACGAAAGCGAGCGTGGCCGGCATGCGCATGTCGTCGGGCAGATGGAAGGCCGCGGTGTTCATCAGCACGATCCGCGCGACCCGCTCGGGATGCCGCGCAGCCCAGCCCATCGCGATCATGCCGCCCCAATCGTGGGCCACGAGCGTGACCGGGCCCTCGGGCACGACGTGCGCGAGCCAGGCCTCGAGGTCGTCCACGCGCGAAGAGAGCGTGTAGGCGTAGGTCGCCTCGTCCGGCTTGTCCGAGAGCCCGCAGCCGATGTGGTCGGGCACGAGCACGCGGTAGCGTTCGCGCAGCGCGCGTACGAGATCACGGTAGTAGAAGGACCACGTCGGATTGCCGTGGACCATCACGACCGTTTCGACGGCCCCTTCGCCCGAAGCGGTGAGGCCCTCGTCCAGACCGCCGGGGCCCTCATCTGGACCGCCGGGGCGCTCATCGAGACCGCCGGGGCCCTCGTCCAGATAGTGCAGGCGCAGACCGTTCCGCTCGAAGAATCGACCCTCGAAGGGATAGAGCGCGCGCGGCACGTTCGGTGGCAGCGCGGGCGACGCCTGCGGCGGCCGCGCGGGCGCAGGCTCGAGCGTCACCAGATGACTTCGCCGACCGCGCAGTTGAGACCGCTGCCGATGCCCGCGAGCACCACGCGGTCGTCCTTCTGGATCCGACCCAGGTCGACGGCCTTCGAGAGCACGATCGGCACCGACGCCGGGCCGATGTTCCCGAACTGTCCGACGATCAGGAGCGCTTTCTCGAGATCGATCCCGAGGTTCTCGGCGAGCTGCTCGGCGTGGCGCTGGCTCACCTGATGCAGCACGTACTCGTCGACCTCGCTCTCGTCGAAGCCGAGATGGTCCTGCGCGCCGGCCCACGTCTGCTTCGAGAGCTCGACGCCCGCGACGAGCAGGCCCCGCGTGTCGGTCACGCCGCGGTCGACCTGGCCGAGGCAGAGCCGGTTGTATTCGGTCGCGGCCCGCGTGTAGGTCCCGCGGAAACGATGGCCGTCGGGCGCGAGGTCCGACCGACACAGGATCATCGCGACGGAACCGGAGCCCGTCGTGAGCGACGCGAACTCTTCTCGGAAGGTCGCTTCGTCGGTCTCGGGGCGCTTCAGTCGTGCGATCGTCGACTCAGTCAGGAAGCGGCTCGATTCACCGTCGACCACCATGCCGTAGTCGATCTGCCCGCGCTCGATCATGTTGCCCACGATCTCCATGCCGTTCAGAAACGCCAGGCAGGCATTGCCGACGTCGAAGTTCATGCAGGTGTCGGGCAGCTTCAGGTTGCCGTGCACGAGGCAGGCGGTGGACGGCTCGATGAAGTCGTTGCAGACGGATGTGTTGATCACGATGCCCAGCCGATTCCGGTCGAGCTCCGCGTGATCGAGCGCGGCCTCCGCGGCCATCGTCGCTGCGTCGGAAGGCTGGGTGTCCTCGTCCCAGAAGCGACGCTCGTGGATCCCCGCCAGCCCTTCGAGCAGGTTCGGCGGCATCCCGAGCCGGTCCATGGTCTCGCGCAGCTCGGACTGGATCTCGGCGGACGTCACCACGTGCGGGGCGTCGACGTGGCGGACGCTCAAGATCGAGAGGTTCTCGAAGTTCATCAAGGGCTCCAGATGGGCGTTGGATCGAGGAAGCGCATCGCTGGCCGATACGGCGGCCTCCGCGTCCTCGCGGTTCCCGGCCGCAGAATCTAGCCGCTCGCCCGAAATTGACAGAGCCCTTCGCGATCGAAACTCACGCGGCCTTAAACACCCGTTCTCACAGCCTCTCCGAGCGCCGAGCGGGCCCGGCCCCGGCGGGGCACGGCGGGGGCCCACGCGCGTCGGCGGACCCGGGCGCGGACTCGACGCTGTCGGATCGCTGGGCGAACGTGGCCCGGAACCGCGCATTCGCTCGAAAGGATCCGCCCATGCTCTCGCTCCAGGAAATCTCCGACCGCCTCGAGATCCAGGACCTCGCCTGGCGTTACTCCGAGATCATCGACACGAAGGACTTCGACGCGCTCCGCGACGACGTCTTCACGGCCGACGCCTTCATCGACTATTCCGCGTTCGGCGGCTCGAAAGGGGACCTCGAGTCGACGATCTCGTTCCTGCACAAGGCGATGAAGATCTTCCCGAACCACCAGCACCTGAACGCCAACCACCAGATCCGACTCGACGGCGGCGCTCCCGCGAAGACGGCGACGGGCAAGGTGATGTGCTGGAATCCGCAGGAGCTCGCGCCCAGGGACGGCGAGGACACGGGCCACATCTTCTTCTGCGGCCTCTGGTACCACGACGATTACGTCCGGACGGACGCGGGCTGGCGGATCGCGAAGCGCGTCGAGCAGAAGAGCTACGTCTTCAACCTGCCCGAGGGCGTCGACGCCGGCTAGGCGACCCGCGCCGGCCGCGCGCAGGCGAGGCCGGTCAGACCCAGACCGAGGCGTTCACGTACAGGGCAGCCCCGGCGGGCCCTGCGCCAGAGAGCGCGGCCAGGACCACGAGAAGGGAAAGAAAGGCGCGCATCATCCACTCCACGGCCCCTCTTCGCGAGGCTCCTGGGGAGGAAGTGGCGACTCCGACCGAAAGGTGGCGAAGATCGTCCGAAAGCGTCGGCGCGACCCGATCGGAAACGGGCGCGCGCAGGAGCGAGCCTAACGCTCTGCCGGGCCCGTGGTGACCGAGGCCCCGACGTCCGACCTGACGCGCACGGAATAGTCGGCGAGGATCCCGCGCACCCCTCGCTCCAGGCTCGCCTCCTGTCGCGCGCGCCGGAGTTCTTCGAGCAGGACCGGCTGGAGCTCGTCGGACGTGGGGAGTCGACTCGGCGAGAAGCGGCGAAGCCGGAGGACGTGCCAACCGTGCTGCGAAGCGATCGGCCCCTGCCATCCCGGAGCGTCGGGAGAGATCGACGCGAGGCGCGCCGCCATCTCCGGTCCGAAATGCGCGCGAACCTCGTCGAGGGTCCGGTCGACGTAGACGCGGTTGTAGAGGAAGCGGTCGCCGCGGTCGCCTGCTTCGTCGAAGCCGAGCCCGTCCGCATTCAGCGCGGCCCGGAGTGACTCCGCGCGGGCGTGGGCGCGCGAGGCCTCGCCCTTCGTGAGGGCGTCGGGATCGCGCACGAAGACGTGGGCGAAGGTCACGATCGCCGGGACGCGGTGGTCCTCGACGTTCGCCGTGAACGCGGCGGCGAGGCTCGCGGCGTCGATCGGTGCCTCCGCGTCTCCGGCGACGAGGAACTCCATCTGCTGGACGAGGCGCCTTCGGATCAGATCGTCTTCGCGATCGAGGCCGAGGCGACGCGCTTCCCGGACGAGCGCTTCCTCGCGGACGAAGCGGTCGACCCAGACCTGCCGGGCGGCCGCCTCCAGCCCGTCCCATCGCGCGGCCAGGGCGGCGGCGTCCGCTTCGCCACTGCGAAGCTGAACGAAGTCGAGGAGCGCCTCGCGTTCGACGACGATCACGTCCTCATCCGTCACGCCGTCCTCGAGCGCGCCGTCGAGACTGCGCGAGACGACGAAGAGGGCGAGACCCGCGAGCGCGAAGACGACGAGCGGTGAACGGAGCAGGCCGGCCACGACTGGCTAGGGCGTGTACCAGATCGGCGAGGTGTAGGCGCGTTCCTGGAGCGTGGGCGGCTGCTTGTCCGACGGCGTGTCCTGGAGCGCGATCGCGTCGAGCAGCGAGTGCCGCGGCGTCGGAATCTCGAGCACGCGCACGTAGTAGAAGGCGCGCGCCGCGGGATCGAAGTCGGGGTCGGTCCAGACCTGCACCAGCTCGGCGGCCCCGACGTCGTTCGTATAGGTTCCCGTCTCCAGGTCGACCGTGTTGCCAACCGGCCCGACGCGGCCGTCGCCGTCCGGCGGGCGGTCGCCGGACCAGGCGACGTCGTAGACGCGCTCGCGACTGGTTCCGTCGCGATCGAGCCAGCCCTTCACGACCTGGACCCGATCGAGGTTCGCGCTCTTGGGATCCTTGGCCGCCTGGATGAGGAAGCTCGGTGCGCCGGCGCCGGCGCCGAAGAGCCGGGCGAGGCCGCCCGCTTCAGGCGGGGGTCCCGAGAGATCACCGCCCATCGGGACGCCCTTCGAATAGCCGCGCTCGGCGAGGTCGGCGGCGTCCGCGTCCCGCGCGCTGAAACCCCAGCCGCCGAAGAAGCGGACCTGCATGCGCGGGCCGGTCGTGGCGTAGACCTCGCGACGACGGAAAGCGGCCATGATCGCGTCGCGGTCGTTGCGGTCGGCCCAGACGCCGGCGAGACCCTGGGCCCCGATGTTCCAACCGTCGACCACGCGGCCGACGCCGAACTGGTCCTTGGTCTCGGGCGTCGAGTCGACGGCCATCTTGCCCCAGAAGTTGTCCTCTTCCGCGGCCGCGAGACCCGAGTGCGAGTCCGTCGCGCCGATCATCCCGAACTTGTACGGATTGGCGCCGACCTCCGCCTCGATCTCGAGACCCCGCCGAAGCGCCGAGCGCGCGTAGTCCCCGACGCTCGCCTTGTAGGTCTGGACGTTCGTCTGGATGTAGCCCTCGTAGGTCTCGAAGTCCGCGAAGGGGTCGTCCGGCGAGAGGTCGGGATGGGTCTCGGAGTCGCCCTTGTACTGGGTGACTTCGGCGACCGGCTCCCAGCGCGCCCGGGTCCGCGCGCTCTCGGTCGTATACGGCGTGCCGTCGAGGGCGGTCGCGCCGAACATGTAGCCCTTCGAGATGTTCGGGTTGTGCGGGATCGCGACGAAAGCCGCCCCCGTCGCCTCGCTCGTCTCGTCGAGCCAGGCCCACAGGTCGTCCGGGTAGGACGAGTCGGTCGAGCGGTAGGGAAGGAACGTGCGCGCGGTCTCGCCGTTCGCGTTCGTCATGACGACGCGATGGAGGTTCGCGCCGTTCGGGAGCGAGCTCCATTCCCAGCCGATCATGGCGGTGAAGCGGCCGGGCTCGTTGTGGCGATCCGCGGCGGTGGTCGTCTCCGTCCAGGCCGTCGCGCGCAGCGCTTCGCCGTCGCCCGGAATCGGCAGCGTATTCGGCGCGCCCTCGTCGTCGACGGGGTCGCGGGTCTCGCCGGGCTCGACCGTCGCCGCCGGGAGGACACCCGAGAAGAGCGCCGCGCCGCGACCGGAGTCGATCGCCTGCCGGAGCTGCGTCACGAAGGGCGGGGTTTCGCCTTCGTGATCGAAGTCGCCGCGGTAGAGCTTCCGGATGATCCCGAGGAACTCCGCATGGTCGGCGACGACGAGGAAGTCGAGGGGCGTCTCGAGCTGGACGCGCGCGCGGTGGTACGGATGGATCACCGGCAGGCCCTTGGCCCACCGGTAGGCCGTATCCGGGTCGGCGCTCCGGTTGCCGTTCAGGAACGCGTCGAACGAGTACGCGGTGTGGAGATGCGTATCGCCCCAATAGAGCTGGCGGGACGCCTCCGCCTGCGCCGTCGGGGCGCAGAGCATCCCGAGCAGGATGCCAGCGATCGCTGCCTTCCGGACCCGGCGGGCCCCGCGCTCGGTTCCGCGCACGCTAGACCGCGGCCGGTCCGCGTTCGCCGGTCCGGATCCGCACGGCCTCTTCGAGGGCCATCACGAAGATCTTGCCGTCACCGATCTTGCCCGTGTTCGCCGCCGCGACGATCGCTTCGATCACCGCGTCGGCCTTGTCGTCGTCGATCACGATCTCGAGCTTGATCTTCGGGAGGAAGTCGACCACGTACTCCGCGCCGCGGTAGAGCTCCGTGTGTCCCTTCTGGCGCCCGAAGCCCTTCACCTCGGTCACGGTCAGGCCCTCGACGCCGAGGCCGCTGAGGGCCTGCTTCACGTCGTCGAGCTTGAAGGGCTTGATGATGGCTTCGATCTTTTTCATGGCGCGGACACTCCGGGACGCGAACGCCGCTCGGGCGGGGGTCGGGGCGGGAATCGCGCTCGCGCCCCCGGGAGCCGTTCGGATCGCGCACGGTACCACTCCGCGGGCGCCCCGCCCGCTGGGTCCGAACGCGAAGGAGGTCGATGCGCGAAAAACCGCCCGACTGGGCTGGATCGATGCCCGCGATTCGGGCACTGCCGCCCGCATGAGCAGCGTGCCGCTCAATTCACGCTGACGGGGCCGGCCTGAGGGCGAACAGAGCGGCGCGAGAGCAGCGCACACCGGGAAACGCGGGCCGAGATCGGCTCGGCGCGGTTGGCACGCCCCTTGCGTTTCGAACGGGTGTCGCACGCCTTCGGGCGCGCGGCCGCCCGTTCGTTTCCGCCTCTCCCGGACACGATCGGCCCCCCCTCCCCGCATCCCTGGAACGGACCGACCGAAAGGCTCACGATGGATCTGAACGCGACTGCGATGGCCCCGAACGACCTGGATCACCTCGAGGAGTTCACGCGCTTCGTCCGCGCGGCGAACGGCTCGGAGGGGACCGGCCAGGTCGGCGGTGGCGGAAAGACACTGCGCGAGTGGCTCGATCTGGCGGAGGCCTACCGGATCACCCAGGCGTTGAAGGAGTGTCGCGGCAACCGCTCGGCGGCGGCGCGCTCCCTCGGCATCGGGCGCCGGACCCTCTACGCCAAGATGGACAAGCTCGGCATCAGCGCGACCTGGCGCGTCGGCGGCTGAACGAAGCCGCGAGCGCGCTGCGAGCGAGCACGCCGCGAAGGCGCGGGGGGAACC
>JBCCZJ010000189.1:0-9381 GCA_039187915.1 Myxococcota bacterium | reverse complement strand
GGACGAGCGGCTCGACGAAGAGGATCCGGTTGAAATAGGCGTTCAGCGGAACGTCGCCGGAGACCCAGAACTCGTAAGCGGCGTACTGGGGGCGGCCCAGGATCTCGAAGATCTTGGCGTCCGTGACCTGCGGATAGAGGTTCTCGAGGTGGCCCGGCTCGTCGGGGAAGGGCTGCTGTTCCGGGGGCGCGACGATCTCTTCGGGCGGGTCCGTGCTCGAGCGATCCATCTCGATGATGATCGCGCCGAAGTCGGCGTCCTCGTCGATGATCCCGCCGACGAGCATGGGCTTCTTCAGATAGGCGGCCCGAAGCCGGAGCAGCTCTTCCTGGGTGAGCGGCCATTCGTCCGCGATCTTCGTGATCTCGATCCCATCCGCGTTCCCGACGGTCAGCTCCGCGTTCGCGAGGGTCGTCACCTCGTAGACGAAAGGCACTTCGTCCTCGAGCGCCTCGGTCATCTCGACGAGCTGGCCCATCGCGTCGACGTTCCACGGACCGTGTTCGAGCCCGGCGACCTCGTAGCCGATGTAGGCGATCTCGTCGGAGCCGAAATCCTCGCGGTACTGCTCGTACGATTGGTAGGTCGTGTCACCGGGATAGAAGTAGTGCTCGTAGCTCGCGTCGCTGCCGATCCCGCTCGCGACGACGAGCGCCCCGGCTGCGACGGCGAGCGAAGCGCCGAGTACGCTCCAGCGATGGTCGAAGCAGAACCCCGCGACGACGCGGAAGAATCGGTTCAGCGCTTCGATGAGGCCGCCTTCGGCCCTTTCCTGCCTGCTCATGGAATCCCCGGTTTTCGGACGCGCGACAAGCCTAGACCAGCGGCCGGGCCTCGCCATGACGCGATCCCCGGGCGGCGATCAGCTCTGGGGCACGGCGGCCGGGCCGGCCGCGGGCGAAGTCAGGCGGGCGGGAGGACGGCGAACGTCCCAGACGAGCCCGACCCATTCGAAGACGCAGATCATCCCGTAGTACAGATCGATCTCCCACCATCGGAAGCCCGCGCGCGCGGACGACGGGTAGTGATGATGATTGTTGTGCCAGCCCTCGCCGAAGCTGAGGAGCGCAACCACGACGTTGTTGGTCGAATGATCGTCCGTATCGAAGGAGCGGTAGCCCGAGCGATGGGTGAAGTAGTTGACCATCGAGGTCTGATGGAGGCCGAAGCAGATCGGCAGGCAGACCCCGACGCCCGCCGCGGTCACGCCGCCGAAGAGGAACGCGATCGCGATCAGGGCGATGCCCGGGACGCGCGAGTAGCGGTGGAGCCACATGAGCTCCGGATAGCGCTGCCAGTCCTTCGCCCGGGCGAGGATCTCGGCCTCCGTGTAGCCGCTGTCGAGCAGACTCCCGAACCAGCAGGCCCACCAGCCGTGGAGCGGCGAATGGACGTCGCCCGGCGTGTCGGAGCGCTGGTGGTGGATCCGATGCTTGCCGGCGAAGGCGACGGCATCGCCGAAGGTGAGCGACGAACAGAGCGCGAGAAAGAGCTGGAAGCCGCGGCTCGTCTTGAAGGAGCGGTGGGCGAAGTAGCGGTGGAGGGAAATCCCGATTCCGATCACGTGGAACGGATAGACGCAGGCCAGGAGCAGCCAGTCCTCGCGCCCGGGACCGAGCGCGAGGCCGAGCGCCGCCGTCGCGTGGATCGCGCCGATGTTGCCCGCCAGGAGCCATCGCTGGCGCGCGGTCCGGACCCGTCGTTGGGGAACGAGTCGACTCACGCGCGCGCCCCCACGGCGAAGGGCGGCGCCTCCGCCTTGGCGATCCGCTCCGGATTCTTGAAGCGGACGTCGAGCGCATCGTCGGCGAGCTTCGCGTTCAGCTCGCCGTGCGCGTCGACCAGGGCGGTCGGCTCGAAGTAGGAGCGATAGCGTCGCTCGACCGGTCGTCGCGGCGTGTAGACGCCGTCGAGTCCTTCGGTCGTGCTCACGTGCGTCCGCTCGGGCTTGCGCACGAGGAGCGACTTCGGACTCGAGAAGTTGCCGGGGAAGAGGATCGCGCCGACCCCGAGGTTGGAGACGAACCGCTGATCCTTCGAGAGGGAATGGCGGTAGCGGTCGAGGAAGGCCCGCTGGTGGGCGAACACGCGCTTGCGATAGCCGCGGAAATTCTTGCCGCGCCGAATGAAGCCCACGACCTCGTCGATCCCGTCGAGGGGCAGGACGGAGAGCGTCGAGCTCTCGAGGTCGCGGATCCGCGTCCCGGGCAGGATCCGGCCCTCGCGGACGAGCTCGTGGAAGAGCGGCGTCCCCGGAAAGGGGATCGACGTGAAGATGAACAGCGGCAGCGGGATCTCCGGCGTATCGCAGATGACGTCGAGCTCGCGCGACATCTCCTCCACGGTGCGCTTCGTCGGGTCGAAGACGAGGCCGTACTGGAAGAGCACACCGCCGTCGAGACTGCGCCGAATCAGCTCGACCTGGCTCTCCCGCGCGTTCTGCGACTTGTTCACGTCGCCGAGCCACTCGGTGTCGAGGAAGGACTCGACGCCAACGAAGAGCGAGACGCATCCGGTGTCGTGAGCGAGGCGGATGTTCGCCTCGTCCCAGAAGAACGTGTCGGTCACGAAGCCGCCCCAGGCCTCGAACTGACCACGCTCGCGCCGCGCCGCCACGAGCGCGAGCCGGTCGGCGAAGGTCCGATGGCCGTCGCCGAGCAGTTGGTTGTCGTTGAAGAAGACGGCACGACGTCGCCCCATCCCCTCGAGCTGCGCGTCGAGATAGTCGAGGCCGTTGACGCGATACGGCAGCCCGGTGCCCGTCAGGCTGCAGAAGCTGCAGCGGAAATTGCAATTCCGGCTCGACTCGGCGTAACCCACCCGTTTCATCCAGTAGGCCAGGTCGTAGCGCGGCCACCACTCGCGCGCGACGTAGTCCGGACCGAGCGCCTCCCGGATCACTTCGCGGATCTCGTCCACGTCGCCCTGGCAGGCGTAGTCGAAGAAGGGCTGGGAGTAGCGCGGGAGCGCGCGCACGCCGTGCCCGCCCGCCACGACGATCGCGGCGGGATTCGCCGTCTTCACGTAAGCGGTCACGTGCAGGAGACGGTCGAACGCCGCGGTCAGGCCCGTCAGCACGACGAGGTCCTGTCCCTCGAGGAGCGACGGCGCGTAGACCTCGATGTGGCCGCTGTTCACCTCGTTGTAGAGCACGACGTCGCAGTGGCGCGGATCGAAGTGACCGGCGAGCAGAACCGGCGCGAGCGCGTTCGGGACCTCGTTGCTCCGCTTGACCGGGGCGCGGACCTCCGGGAAGTAGCAGTTGACGATCAAGACCCGGCGACGCCTGCTGCGGGCGGCCCCTTCGACGTTCACCGAGACGTCACGACCCAACTTGGACTCCCCCTCGCTCGCGCGCGATCGCCGTCGCGTCGACCGCGCCCCGGCGCAGTCTAGCGAGCCGTCGTATCCTTCCCGCATGGGCATCGCCCGACGCGTCCCGAACCTGCTCTCCCTGCTGCGGCTGGCGCTCGTTCCGGTCCTGGCCTGGCTGGCGGTCGAGGGGCGCGACGCCGTCTTCTTCCCCCTCCTGCTCGGGGCCTGGGCGACGGACGGACTCGACGGGTGGCTGGCCCGACGACTGGACGCGACGAGTCGTCTGGGGGCGGTGCTCGACTCGGTCGCGGACGTGGCGCTGATCGTCGTGATCCTGTTCGCGATCTGGACGTTCCACCCGGTCGTCTTCACCGAGCACGGAGCGATCCTGTGGGCGATCGTCGCGGTCTGGACCGGCGTCCACCTGGCCTCCCTCGCGCGCTACGGGCGGACGTCGAGCTTCCACAGCCGGCTGGCCCAGGCGGGGATCGTGCTCTTCGCGGCCTTCGTGGTCGTGCTCTTCGCGATCGGCTTCGTCCCTCCGCTCTACTACCTGGCGGGGACGGTCTGTCTCGTCGCCGGCTTCGAGAACGCCGCCATGGTCTGGGCGCTCCGCGACTGGCAGCCCGACGTCCCGAGCCTCTCCGTCGCGCTGGCGCGCCGGGCCGCGGACCGGAAAACGGGCCTGCCTTCCGCGGCGCCGAACGACTAGAGTCCAGGCTTCGCCCACGAACCCCGAGGAGTCACCCCATGAAGGTCAGCGTCGACCAGTACTGCATCAACGTCAGCGATCTCGACAAGAGCGTCCATTTCTACGAGACCGTTCTCGGGCTGACGATCACGCATCGGGTCGAAGAGAAGGAGTTTCGCGAGGTGATCCTCGCGGGCGAGTCCGGCAACCGGATCCAGCTCGCCTACCAGAAGAACCAATCGGGCCCGATCGAGCACGGCAACGGCTTCTGGAAGCTCTACCTGCAGACCGACGACTGCAAGGGGCTCTACCAGCGCTGCATCGACGCCGGCGCGGAATCCGTGACCGAGCCCGTCGCCCTCGAGCACTGGCCGGTGGTCGCCGCGTTCGTGAAGGATCCCGACGGCTACCTCGTCGAGATCCTCGAGACCCACGGCGAGTCGCCCGAGGTGAGCGGCCCGGAGGCCTGACGTGCGAACGCTCACGGGCGCCGAGACCGTCCTCTCGGGCTTCCACTTCGTCGAGGGGCCGCGCTGGCACGAGGACGCGCTCTGGTTCTCGGACATGCACGGGCATCGGGTCCTGCGCTCCGCTCTCGACGGTGAAGTCCACGAGGTCGTCCGGATCGAGGACGACCACCCTTCCGGCCTCGGCTGGCTGCCCGACGGGCGGCTGCTCGTCGTCGCCATGGCGACGCAGCAGCTGCGCCGGGTCGAGGCCGACGGTTCGGTGGTCGTCCACGCGGATCTCTCGGGGCTCGCGACGGGCGACCTGAACGACATGATCTCGGCACCGGACGGCACGGCCTGGGTCGGCGACATGGGCTTCGACGTGCACGCCGAGTCCGCGGCGCCCGGCCCCGGCCAGACGCTCGTCGTCCGCCCGGACGGTCACGCGGCGCAGGCAGCGGGCGATCTGATCGCCCCGAACGGCCATATCCTGACCGAGGATGGCAAGACGCTGATCGTGGCGGAGTCCGGTGGCTTCCGACTCACGGCGTTCGACGTCGCGCCCGACGGCGCGCTCACGAATCGCCGTACGTATGCGACGCTTTCGCCCGAGCCCGGTCTCGACTACGCGCCGCCGGACGGCGTCTGCCTCGACGCGGAAGGGGCGGTCTGGGTGGGCGACCCGATCGCCCGGAAGTTCTACCGCGTCCTGCCCGGAGGCGAGGTCACCGACTGCGTCGTGCCCGCGGAGGGCGCCGCCGCGATCGCCTGCACGCTCGGCGGTCCGGACCGGAAGACGCTGTTCATGGCGGTCAGCCGCGCGTTGCCCGGCGCGGGCACGCTGGCGGCTGGGACCGCGTGGATCGAAGCACTCCGAGTCGACGTCCCCGGCGCGGGTCGTCCCTGACCCGAGAAGGAAGCCACGCCCTGTGATCGACCCCGTCGAAGCGATCGTCTTCTACGTCGTCTTCGTCTTCTCCGTCACGGTCCACGAAGCCGCCCACGCGACGGCGGCCCTCTTCGGCGGGGACCCGACGGCGTACGAAGGCGGCCAGGTCTCCCTCGACCCGATCACGCACATGCAGCGCGAGCCGTTCGGCATGGTCGTCCTCCCCCTGATCGGCGTCGTCATGTCGGGTTGGCCACTCGGCTGGGCGAGCGCCCCCTTCGATCCGACCTGGGCCGAGCGCTATCCGCGCCGCGCCGCCTGGATGGCGCTGGCCGGTCCCGCGGCGAATCTCGCGCTCTTCGTCCTCATGGGTGTCGGCGTCCAGATCGGCCTCGCCATGGGCGCTTTCGAGGTGCCCATGCGCATCAACTTCGATCAGATCACGACCGCGGCCGGGGACCCCAACGGCGTCGCCGCCGGCCTCGCGTTCATCATGAGCGTGACGTTCTCGATGAACCTGCTGCTCTTCGTGCTGAACATGATCCCGATCTTCCCGCTGGACGGCGGCACGGCGCTCACGCTCCTCCTGCCGGAGTCGATGCTCGACGCCTACTACGCGGTGGTGCGGCACCCGCTCATCGCGATCGGAGGGCTGATCCTGGTCTTCACCCAGTTCCGCCGGATCTTTCGGCCGATCCTCTTCGCGGCCATCGACTTCCTCTACCCGGGCGTGAGCTACAGCTAGCGCCACCGCCGCTCAGGCGCCGAGGGCTCCCTGCTCAGGCGTCGAGCTCGGCGCCGGTCAGGATCAGGAAGTAGCCGAAGACCGTCGTCGCCCAGAAGATCAGGCCGAAGACCAGCCAGAGCCAGTTCGCGGCGGTCAGGTCGGCATTCGTCGCGCCCTCGGGATCCCCGTTCGCCAGGTTGATCGCCCGCTGAGCAGGCAGCGTCGCGAAGGGCACGAGCAGCCCGATCCCCATGAACACGAGATCCAGGACCGGGGCCTGCTCGGCGAGGCGCCCGGTCAGGTTCGCGCCGACGCCGCTCACGAGGTTGAGCGAGATCACCGCCGCCGCCGTCGGGTCCGCCGACCACGCGAAGCGCAGCCCTTTCGAGCGCAGCGTCTCGTCCACGTCGCGAAAGAGCCCATGCGTGAAGAAGATGGAGAAGATCGCGCGCGGGACCGGCCAGAAAGACTCGCCGGAGGCGTCGCGCAGGTTTCGGAAGTTCCGCCAGAACCAGTAGACCTGGTAGAGATTGAGCGTCGCGAGACTGAGCAGGAGGAATTTCCGGACGCCGACGACGTAGTGCCGCCCCTCGTCGCTCGCCGCGTCGCCGACGAGTTCGGCATCCGGCGGCGTGTACATCGTGTCGGACATCGACTCTCTCTCTCGGTGCCGCTACGACTTCTCGACCGCAGGCGTGACTTCGAGCGAGACCCGGGCCACCAGTCGCTCGATCTCCGCCTCTTCCATGCCGAGCAGGTCGCGGCAGATCTCGCGCGTGTGCTCGCCGATCATGGGCGCCTGCTCGATCCGGACGGGACCCATGCGCGAGCCGGTGAAGCCCGGGCCGTCGAAGAGCTGGTCTTCGTTGAGCAGCCCCTTCTGCGGCATCACGATCGGGAACCCCCGCGCCACGAAGTGTTCGTTCGTCTCGGTCTCGAGGGTCGTCAACATCTCGCCGGCCGGCACGCCGGCCGCCTGACAGGCCGCCGCCACCTCTTCGCGGGTCCGCGACGACGTCCATGCGGCCAGGCCGGCCTCGACGTCGTCCGCCCGCGCATGACGCCCATCCGCCGTCGCGAGCGCCGCGTCCTGCGCCCAGTCGGGGGCGCCCATGACGTCGACGAGCGCCGCCCAGTCGGCGTCGTCCCGGACGGTGATCGCGGCCCACTGCTGTTCACCCGAGCACGGGAAGAGGCCCCACGGCGCGCCGCGCTCGCGTCGGTTTCCCGTCGCGCGCACGCTGCCCGGCGCGAGCGCTTCCTTCGTGAGCAGATCGCCCACGATGCCGACGGTCGTCTCGACCTGCGCCAGATGGATGTGCGTTCCCCGCCCGTCGCCGCGCCGCCGGCCGAGCAGCCCAGCGAGCGCGCCCAGGGCCCCGACCCTTCCGGCGACGTGGTCGGGGAAGATCGACATCCCGCCCGCGGGCTCTTCCTGGTCCCCGTAGTTCCAGAGCATCTCGAGTCCGCCCGCGGCGCGCGTGCTCGGTCCGTAGCCACGGAAATCCTTCCACGGACCGTGGGACCCCATCAGCTGGCTCGAGAGCATGACGACGTTCGGGTTGACCTCGGACAGGACCTCCCAGCCGAGCCCGAGCTCGTCCATGACGCCGGTCGAGTTGTTCTCGATCACCATGTCCGACTGCGCGACGAGCTGCTTCAACACCGCCCGCCCGTCGTCGTCCTTGGCGTTCGCGCCGAAGCCCCGCTTCGAGCGACTCGAGGACGCGAAGCCGGGGGACATCTCCCCGCCCGTCTGCACGCGCACGAAGTCCGGATAGCTTCGGCTCTCGATCTTGATCACCTCGGCGCCGTACTCGGCGAAGAGTCGACCGATCTCGACGCCGACGCCGCCGTGACCGAAGTCGGCGACGCGCAGGCCCTCGAGCGGGAGCGCGTCCGCCGGCGCCTCGGGCGGCACCGTGCGGGGTTCGCCGAGGGAAGCGAAGACGGCCTCGGTGTCCGCACCGATCTCGGGCGGTCCGACCGAAGGTCCCTGCCGCTCGCCGTCGATCTCGAAGAAGCCGGAAGGGATCGGGCCGCGCAGGCCCCCGCCGAGGTCGACGTCGACGAGCGTGCCCCGCTCGCGAAAGTGTTCGCTCTTCAGGACGTCGGAAGGCTTCGCGAGAGGCGTGCAGACGATCCCGCGCCGCTGCGCCTCGGTCGAGATCTCGTCCATCGTCTTGTCCGCGAAGAGCTCGGCGATCAGCGGATTGATCACGGTCTCGCTCAGCCCCAGCCGCGCAACGAAGCCTTCGAGCTCGGGATCCTGCAGGTACTCCGGCTCGCCGAGCCACGCGCGCATGGCGATCCATTGCCGCGGCGCCAGCATCACCACGCGCACGAAGCCGTCGGCGCAGCGGAACGAAGGCCAGACCGGCCCCGCCCCGTTGCGCACCTCCGGCAGGGTCTGTCCGAACTGCCGCGCGGACCACGCGTTGTGCAGCGTCCAGTCGCCCTGGTTCGCGATCGCCTCGTTCGCCGAGCAGTCGAGCACCTGCCCGTAGCCGGTCGCTTCGCGCTGCCAGAGCGCGCAGAGCGTGCCGAAGGCGAAGGGCATGCAGGTGCAGTCGTCCACGAAGGAGGCCGGCGGACAGAGCGGCGCCTTCTCGGGCACGCCCGCCTTGAACGCGATCGAGCCGGTCGCGGCGACGACGGCATCGGTCGCGACGCGGTCCTTCCACGGTCCCGTGAGGCCGTAGGGCGTGATCGCGGTGACCACGAGATGGGGATGGCGCTCGGCGAGCGCATGGGGATCGAGGTTCCCCGGCGTGCCGTCCGAGAGCACGAGCGCGTCGGCGCAGGCGAGGAGCGCGTGCAGCTCGTCCTCCTCCTCGGGCAACGTGAGCGCGACGGAGCGCTTGCCGGCGTTGCGGACGGCGAAGAAGAGCGAGACGCCCTCGTGAAGCGGCGCGAGGGCGCGGGCGGGCGAGCCCGAGGGCGGCTCGACCTTGATCACCTCCGCACCGAGGTCCGCGAGGAGCCGCGCGCAGAGTTCGCCGCGGTCGACGGTCAGGTCCACGACTCGGTAGCCGGCGAGGGGATCACGCATGGATTCGTCGGTGCCTCGGTTCGTCCCCGGGTTCGTCACGGGGAGGGACCGAGGATCGACCGCCCGCATGCGGGAAGCAACCCTCCCGCGGACGCCGGCCGCGGCCCCGTCGCGACGCGTCCAGGCCATCGGGCGACCCGAGGGCGGGAGGGGAAACCGGGCCGAGGGCGACGCGGGGTCGGACGGGGCAACCGGGCCGAGGGCGACGCGGGGTCGGGCGGGGAAACCGGGCCGAGGGCGACGCGGGGTCGGACGGGG
>JBCCZJ010000188.1:0-9404 GCA_039187915.1 Myxococcota bacterium | reverse complement strand
GGCCAGAAGATCCCGGCCGGAGAGAATCTCTGCCTGCTCTATCCCTCCGCGAACCGGGACGAGGCGGCCTTCGAGGACCCGGACACGTTTCGCGTCGATCGGTCCCCCAACCCGCACATCGGCTTCGGGATCGGGGAGCATTTCTGTCTCGGCGCGAACCTGGCGCGGCTCGAGATCCAGATCGCGCTCGAGAAGCTCGTCCCGCGGATCGAGGGCGTCGAGCTGGCGGGTGAGATGGAGCGGATGCGCTCGAGCTTCCTCGGCGGGGTGAAGCGGATGCCCGTTCGCGTCGAGCTGCGTTAGGCCGCGGCGAAGGGTTCGAGCCGGTCCCCGAAGCGCTCCCCTTCGATCAGTTCAGTCAGTTCCTCCGCGAGCCCCCGGCAGCGCTCGACCACGTCGTACCAGCGCGCCACCCGCTCCGACTCGGCGAAGTCGAGGAAGTCGTCCCGATCGGGCACCTTGCCGCCGGGCAGCGTCGCCACGAAGGCGTCGCTCGGCGCGATCATCACCACGTCGTCGAGGGCCGAAGCACTCGGGAAACGCTTCTTCCAGGGCTTGTCGAACCAGCCCGGCGTGATCTGGTCGAAGAAGTGCGGAAAGAGAACGAGGCGATCGTCCCGCGCGAATCCGAAGTCGAAGTGGTAGTCGATGATGCCGCCGTCGAAGTGGGTGCCGGGGACGCCCGGGACGTCGCGGACGCCCTCCATCAGGAGCGGGATCGAGCCGCTCGACAGGAGCGCGCGCGCGACGCGCTCGGGCGTCAGCGGGGCGATCGACGTCGGAAGGTCGTCCCAGCCGAGGCCTGCGCCGTCCGTCTGGAAGACGACGCGTTCGAAGTGGCGACCGAGGGCGCGCCTCGAGAACGCGTTCGCGACCGCGCCGGCGCCCACCTGGAGCTGGAAGCGCAGTCCGCGATCGCGTCCCCGGTCGTTGCGCAGGCGCGCCGCGACGATGTTCGTGCGCAGGAGCGGGTGCTCGCAGATCTCCTTCGCGCCCGCGTCGCCCAGCGTGAGCGCCAACACGCGGATGCTCTCGCGCGTGATCGCGGCTTTGGACGGCAGGCCTTTCCGGTCGAGCTCGTCCTCGGCGTAGGACTGCTCCACGTAGGCGGGCTCGAAGCAGGTGAGGGCGACCTGCGGATCCGCCTGCGCATAGCAGGCGTGGCGGAAGCTCCCGATCGACGAGCCGAGCAGGTCGAGCGTGGTCGTGCGGGGCTGGATCAGGCGGTCGATCAGGACGGCGTCGAGATGGCGGAGGACGAGCCACTTGGGACCGCCGGAGGCGCCGACGAGGGTGCCGAAGAGATCGGGGTGGAAGCCCTCTTCGCGGAGGCGCTTCGCGGCGCGCGCGCCGGCGCGGATCACGAGGTTCTGCGTGGACATGGGGAGCGCAAGGGTGATCGAAAAACGGCCCCCGCGCGAGCCCGGGCCGGGCGCTCGACGGAGCGGTGAGGCCTCGCAACGAAAAAGGGCCGGAGCGCGAGGCTCCGGCCCTGTCTTCGGTCCGCTTCGAGCGGCTTCGCCTACATCTTCGTGTAGTCGGGCCCCTCGCCACCCTGCGGCGTCGTCCAGGTGATCAGCTGGTACGGATCCGCGATGTCGCAGGTCTTGCAGTGGACGCAGTTCTCGTGGTGGATGAAGAGCTCCTTCGTCCCCGGGTTCTCCTGGGAGTCCACCATCTCGTAGACCGCGGCCGGGCAGAACTTCTCGCACGGGTTCCCGTAGTCACGGGCGCAGTCCGTGGCGCAGACGTTCTTGTCGGCGACCTTGAGGTGGGGCATCTGGTCCGACTCGTGGGCCGTGCCCGAGTAGCCGACCGAGTTCTCCTTCGAGAAGGTCAACACGCCGTCCGGCTTGAAGGGCTCGCGCTCGCGGCGCTCCTTCGGCATCTCCCAGATCTTCTTGATCGCACGGTGCGGGGCGTGCGTCTTGAGACCTTCGATCATGCCGCGGCCCTTGGTCGGCACCATGAGCGGGATGTTCACCATCCCGAAGAGCGGCGAGATCTCGTTGCTGCCCGAGAAGTTCCGCGCCTCGTGGTGCTCGTCGTAGACCCAGCGGTTGCGGAAGCGCTCGGCGTAGTTGCCGAGGGTCTTGGACGAGAAGTCGGCGGCCTTGATGCCGTCGATGATCGTCTCCGCCGCCATCATGCCCGACTTGATCGCCGTGTGGATGCCCGCGAGCTTCATGATGTTGAGCATGCCCGCGGAGTCGCCCACGAGCATCGCGCCGTTGCAGTAGAGCTTCGGGATCGCCCGCAGGCCGCCCGCCGGAACGCACTTGGCGCCGTAACGGATCAGCTCGGCGCCTTCGAGGAGGTCGCGCATGAACGGGGAATCCCGCTTGAACTCCTGGGCGGCCCGGTGCGGGTCGTTGTTCGGGTCCTCCGACGCGAGCGGCGTCACGAAGCCGTAGGACACGAGGTTGTCGCCCATGTCGTAGAGCCACATGCCGTGGATCTCGCCCAGGAAGTCCGGGAACATCGAACCGTGGATCACGCGGCCGGGCTTGTGCTTCTCCGGCTTGACCCGCCAGATCTCCTTGATGCCCGTCTCGTAGGTCTGCTCGCACTCACCGTGCATCTCGAAGCGGTCGAGGATGGTCTTGGTGCAGGAACCGCGAACGCCTTCGCCGAAGACGGTGACGCCGGCGATGATGTCCATGCCGGGCTGGTAGGTCGCCTTCGGCTTGCCGTCGTGATCGATGCCCATGTCGCCGGTGCGGACGCCGACGACGCGATCGCCCTCGAAGAGGACCTCCGAGGCGTCGAACCCGGGGTAGATCTCGATCCCCTTCTCCTCGCACTTCTCGGCGAGGAACTTCACCACGTCCGAGAGGGATACGATGTGGTAGCCCTTCTTCTGGAAGAAGGGCGGGGTGGCGAAGGCCGGGAGCTTGACCGTGAATTTCCGGAAGAACTGCCAGAAGTAGGCCTTGTCGCAGGTCTGCTCGATCGGGAAGCCCTGCTCCTTGTAGTCCGGCATGAGCTCCTGGATGCCCTTGGGATTCATCACGCCGCCGGAGAGCTGGTGGTCGCCGATGCCGGCGGCCTTCTCGATCACGAGGATCATGGGCGGCTCGATCGGCTCCTCTCCGGTCTGCTCGCAGCGTTCGTTGTGCTCCTCGACCTGGGTCATCAGGTGGTAGGCGGAGGCCAGGGTGGCCGGACCGGCGCCGACGAAGAGCACGTCGACCTCCATACTTTCGCGTTCGGGCTCGGACATCGTTGATTTTCCTTTCTCGGAGTCGGAGTGACCGGCGTCGGGCGGGATGGGTGCAGGCCGCCGGGCAGAGGATCGAACGAACGGCCGGAAAATAAGAGACGCTCCGTCTCGCAACAACGGGATCCCGGTCAGTTCACCGGCTGAAACACGCTTGAGTTGCGTCTCAGGCATCCCCTCAGGGATCTCAGCCGTTCGCAGCGATTCGTTGCAGAGGGGATCCGGGGCCCGGATCGGTTCCCTCGCAGGCCGGTTTGACGGTCGTCGGGGCTCTCCTATGCTGCCGCGCGCACAAGCCGGCGCGCCGGGCGGCCGATGCCGCGCGGGCCGGGCCGTGCGAAGCTGTCGGGTCGTCAGATCCGGTCGCGGCGCGTGGCCCGACGCGTCGACCCGGCCCGCTCGAGGACCGCGAAATCCCGACTCGACAGGCGCGGAATTCTGCCCGCCACCCAGAGGAATCCCCCTTCCGATGCCGCCCCGAAGCGACGCAGCCCAGCAGTCGTCCGAGTTCGTGCAGCTGCTGCGCGAGTTCCTGACGGCGTCGTCCGAGCTCGCAGCGGTCTTCGACGGCGAGGACGGGCTCGACTTCGCTTCGCTGGCGCGTGTGGTCGGCGACGACCCCGCCGCTTCGCTCTTCCGTCTGAAGGAGCGGAGCCATGCGCTCTTCCGCACCGAAGGACTGACGTCGGAGGCGGTCCGACGGGAGGTGCTCTTCGACCTGACGGTCGGGGCGCTCTTCCACGCCGCGATGAAGCTTCGCGAGAGCCTCTACCAGCGCGAGGTCTACGCGCCGCGGCTCGCTTCGCTCCGCGCCGCGACCGACGGGGATCCCGACGCGCTCTTCAGCGAGTTCGAGGGGCTGCTGGAGCGCAGCGCCGGCCGCGTCGACGAGGGCATCTCGGAGGTGCGGATCCTGCTGGCGCAGACCCGGGAGCAGTTCCACCGCATGTTGGTCGAGCGGGCGGACGAACGCGGTGTCGTGCGCTGTCTTCTGCGCCGCCGCGAGTTCGTCGATGCGACCTTCCGCGGCGGCTTCACGGCGCTTCTCGAAGAGATGTACGGGAGCGTCTCGGCCGGCTTCGTCGAGGCGGCCCGTGCGCTGCTCCATAGCGCCTACTTCGTCGAGGCGTCCCAGGTCCTGCGCGAAGCGGCGCGGGAGATGGCGTCACCGAGTCCGGAGATCGACCAGCTCGACCGCTATGCCGAGGGCATGCAGGCCTTCCTCGATGGCGAGTACGCGGCGAGCATCGCCGCCCTCGAAGCGTGGGCGGACCTCGGGGGTCCCGAGGAGGGGCGCCGCTTCGCGCGCCGCGCCGCGTCCGCCCTCTCGCGGGTCGGCCGGCTGGTCGAGAACGACGCCGAGGGCGCTTCGATCGTCGATGCGGCGAAGCAGCTCCAGGGCCGCCTCGAGTCCTCCGCCGGCTGAGCCCGGCTCGCGTCAGGCCGACGCGACGACGGCGTCGCGGTCCTGGCTTCGGGCGCGCACGATCAGGACGATCCCGAAGGCGACGAGGCCGAGGCCGATGAACTGCGCCTCCGAGAGTCCGAAGGCGACGCGCGCGTTCAGTCGCCAGAACTCGATCGCGAATCGGCCCAGGCCGTTGATGATCAGGAACTCGCCCATCAGCGAGGCGCTCGTCTTGCGGCGATTCCAGAGGAAGACGGCGCCGAGCAGCAGCCAGGCCGTCTCGTAGAGCATCGTCGGATGGACCGGGTAGTGGACCGGAGGCAGGCCGTTCGGAAACGCGACCGCCCAGGGCAGGTCCGACGCCGTCCCGTAGTCGTCGCCGACGAGGAAGCAGCCGATCCGGCCGATCGCGTGGCCGACGGCGAGCGAAATGCAGGCGGCGTTCGCGAAGGGGATCGGGGGGATCTGCCAGTACTTGCAGCCGGCGTAGCCGGCGAGGCCGCCGCCGATGAAGCCGCCGTAGAAGACGAGCCCGCCGCGGCTGAACATCGAGTCCCAGAAGGGATCGCCGTAGATCAGGTTGAAGCTCACGGCGTAGTAGAGCTTCGCGCCGAAGACGCCGCCGAGCATGATCACCATCAGGAGGTTGGCCGCGTCCTCGGGGTCGAGCCCTTCTTCCTTCATGCGCGGAAGCGAGATCCAGTATCCGACGAGAAAGCCGAGGGCCATCATCGCCCCGAAGCTCGAGATGGGCCAATCGAGGCCCGGGATGGTGAAGAGCTCCGGATACATGGATTCCCCCTTGGCGGCCGCACGGTACGCGAAGGCCCCGACCCGGGCAATCGGCGCGACGCCTACCCGTGGCCCGCCCCCGGTCCGATCAAGCCGACGCGATCTTGCGGGGCGCCTCGGCGCGAGCGAGCGGGTTCGGGAGCCAGACCCGGAAGCCCGCGCCGCCGATCGGCGCCTCTTCGACGTGGATCCGACCGCGATGGGATTCGACGATCTTGCGGACGATCGCCAGGCCGAGGCCGCTCGACTTCTTGCCTTCGACCGTCTTGCGCACGGTCCCGGCGGTCCGGAAGGGGTCGAAGATCCGCTCGCGGTCCTCGGGCTCGATCCCGGGGCCGTTGTCGTCGACGTCGATCCGGAACCCGTCCGAGACGGCTTCGATCCGGACCTCGATCCGCCCGGAGCCGTCGCGGGGCACGAACCGGATCGCATTGCCGACGAGGTTCGCGAAGAGCTGGTAGAGGCGCGTGCGATCGCAGACGAGGATGGGCGCCTCGCTCGGGAGCACGAGGCTGATGCCCGCGTCGTCGAGGGGCAGCTTCTTCTCGGCGGCCAGCTGCTCGAGGACGGCGATCGGGTTCACGTGGACCGCCGTATTCGGCGTCTCTTCCATCCGCGTCAACTCGAGCAGGTCGTCGAGCAATCGCTCCATGTGCTTGCCGGCCTGCTCGATCCGATCGAGGAAGTGTTGCCCGGTGCGGCCGATCGGTCCGCCGAACTCGTCGCGCATCAGCCGGGCGAAGCCGAGGACCGAGACCAGGGGCGAGCGCAGGTCGTGAGAGACGCTGCGCATGCAGGTCTCGAGCTCCTCGTTCTTGCGGACGAGCGTCTCGGTGTCCGGCGCCGGTTCCGTTCGGGCGTCGAGCAGGGCGACGCGAAGCGGCTGCGGCCCATCGCGATCGGTCTCGAACACGCGGACATGATAGGCGTCGTCTTCCCGCTGAAGCGGTGCCCTGGCCGCGAGTGCTTCGGCGAGGGCGCGCGCCGCAGGCCGGCCCGCTTCCGAGGCGCTCCGGGTGGCGAAGTCCGATTCACCGACGAGACCGTCCGGGTCGTGCACGAACACGAGACGACCGTCCAGGTCGACGGCGACCACGACGGCATGCAGCGCACCGAGCCCCTCGAGGAGCGAGCGCGAGGCCGGGTCGAGCAGCGGCGTTCGAGCAGCGGCGGACATGGGGGGGATTTCCGAGCGGACGCGGACAGCAGGGCGACTGACCGATCCGCGCCGCGTCACGCCTACCGGATCGGGTCTCGCCAACGTAACGGATCGTCCGTCGGATTAGAAGCATTTCCGCCGCTCTTCGGCGTCCACTGAACCCTTTCTGTGTCGCGTGGCCGTTCGGGGGGGGCGCCGTTACTCTGCTCCTCCGCCGCGGTGGTCGCCCGGCGCCCGTGGGGTCGCGCCGAGCGACGCCGGCGACCGGGTCGGGCTTGGAGGGCCGGAGTGGATTCGTCGCAGTCGAGGTCGGACCCGGGAGGTCCGCCGGTCGTCGGGCCGGATCCGGCGAGCGCCCTCTCGCCGAGCGCACGGCGCGTCTCGACCTGGATCCTCGTCGCGCTCGGCGCGCTGCTCGTGATCGATGCGCCGCCCGTTCGGTTCGAGCGCGCCCAGGGCGTGGTGACCGCCGACGAAGCGGTCGCGGCCACCCGCAGCGCGGTCGGAACCGCCCTCCGCGCGCACCTGCGCGACCGTCGGTCGGCGCTCTCGGAAGAAGAGACGGAGCGCGTGATCGAGGCCGTCCTGCGGAGCAGCCGTCGCTACGAGCTCGATCCCTATCTCGTGACTGCGGTGCTGATCGTCGAGAGCGACGCGCGGCCGTGGGCCGAGAGCGGAAAGGGCGCGATCGGACTCATGCAGGTCATGCCCTACATGGCCGAGAAGCTGCCGATCTCGGGCAATCTCGCCACGATCGAGAGCAACGTCGAAGCGGGCTGCTTCATCCTCGCCGACAACATCCGTCGGCTCGGCGAGGCCCGGGGCATCTCGAGCTATTTCTGGGGCCGACGCATCCGCGGCGTCGCCTACCTGCAGAAAGTCCAGCGCGCGCGCGAGCGCGTGCGTGCGGCGAGGGCGGGCTGAATGCGCGACCAGATCGTTCGCAAGGAGACGCAGGTCGTCCTGTCGGACCGGGGCGAACGTTATGCGCGGAGCTGGCTGCCGCCTTCGCCCTCGCGCGTGATGATCCTGATCCACGGTTATGCCGAGCACGCCGGACGCTACGACGAGATGGCGATGTACTTCGCGGAGCGGGGCTTCGCGGTCCACGCCTACGACCAGGCGGGCCACGGCCGCACCGCCGGGCCGCGGGGCCACGTCGACCGCTTCGATCGGCTGCCCGAGGAGGTCGCGCGCTTCGCCGCGCTCGTCGGCCAACGCCATCCGGGTCTTCCGATCACGCTGGTCGGCCACAGCATGGGCGGGCTCGTCGTCGCCGCGACCTGCGTGGACCACGCGCCTCCGGTCGATCGGGTCGTCCTCTCCGGTGCACTCCTCGAGCTCGGCGGCGGCGGACTTCGGCAGACCCTGAGCCTCTGGGTCGCGCGGGTCCTCTCCGTGGTGGCGCCGAAGGTGGGGTTCTCGGCAGGACTCGATCCGCAGGGCATCTCGCGCGATCCCGAGGTCGTGCGGCGCTATGTCGCGGATCCGTACGTGAAGGACCGCATGTCGGCCCGATTCGCCGCGGGCATGAACGCGGCGGTCGCTCGGGCCCGCGCCGGCGCTTCGCGCGTCGAGCGTCCGATGCTCGTCCTCCATGGGGGCCTCGATCGGATGACGTCGCCCGCCGGAAGCCACGCTTTCCATGCGGGACTGGCAGGGCCGGTCGCGGCGCACAGCGCGCTCAAGATCTACCCCGATCTCCGCCACGAGATCTTCAACGAGCCCGAGCGCGAAGCCGTCTGGCAGGACGTGCTCGACTGGCTCGACACATGAGCCGCGGGCCGGACACGCGGTGTCCTACCCGCTGCACGAAGCGAGGAACGAAGCGTTTATGGGCGACGAGCTGACCCATCTCGACGAGCAGGGGCGGGCGCGCATGGTGAACGTGGGCGAGAAGGCGGTGACCCATCGCATCTGCATCGCGCGCGGCGACGTGCGCATGCGCCCCGAGACCCTCACGCGGATCGTCGAGGGGCGGGTCGCGAAGGGGGACGTGCTCGCGACGGCGCGCATCGCTGGAATCCAGGCGGCCAAGCGGACCGGGGAGTGGATTCCGCTCGCCCACCCCATGCCGATCGACTCGGTCGAGGTGGTGCTGGAACCGGCGCCCGACGGTGACGCACTCCGGATCGAGGCCCGGGTCGAGGCCCACTGGAAGACCGGGGTCGAGATGGAGGCGCTGGTCGCGGCTTCGGCTGCGGGGCTCACGGTCTACGATATGTGCAAGGCGGTCGATCGGGAGATGGTGGTCGATCGGGTCCGGCTCGTGGCGAAACAGGGCGGCAAGAGCGGCACCTTCGTTCGGGACGGCGAAGAAGGCGTCGAGCTGGCCGAATCGTCCGGAGGCGGCGCCGCCGAGTAGCCGGGATTCCCCATGGGGGTAACCGGCGGTGAGCGGAGCGCGAAATGGCCGAGAAAGGCCCCACACAACCCGGTGCGCCCGAAAAAGGGCCGATTTCGCAGGAACCCGGCTCCGCAGAACGGGGTCTGTCCGCGCAGAGGCAGAGACCGACCATGACATACGAGATCGTCGAGAGAGGACCGATGGTGAGTGGTACGAACCCGCTGGCGCGTGAGCAGAACGCGCCCCGCGTGGTCGTCGAGGATCCCGATCGGGAGCTCATCGTCGCATGGCAGGCGGGCGACGAGTCCGCGTTCGAGGAGCTGATCCGGCGCCACGAATCGCGCGTCTACCGCCTGCTCTATCGAATGATGGGGAACAAGGAAGACGCCGAGGATCTGACGCAGGAAACCTTCCTGAGTCTGCACCGTCACGGCCACCGCTTCCGCGCCGAAGCGCGGTTCTCGACCTTCGTCTACCG
>JBCCZJ010000187.1:0-9424 GCA_039187915.1 Myxococcota bacterium | reverse complement strand
GGGCGATCGCCGCGGGGCCGCGCTCGAGGACCGCGAGCGCGTAGACCTGCTTGCGCCTGCGGTGGGTCTCGAAGCGGACCCCGTCGAGCCGGATGTCGGACGTCGCGCGAATCCGGCTCGTGAGCTCGTTCTCGACGCGCCCTTCCTTCTGCTGCAGGACGTCGACGACGTTCGCTTCGATCTGCACCGAGACCTGTCGGGCGAGATCCGCCGCCGCCTGCTGCTTGGCGGCCTCGACGGCCTCCGCGTTCTTGCCGGTCGTCTGGGCGAAGCCGACCAGGAAACGCCCCGATGGGTAGGCGCTGGCTGCGCCGTTCTGCGCGACCCAGTCCGGGGTCGCGGCGCGCGCGCCGGCCGCGTGGACGATGAGGGCGAGGCCCGCGACGAGCGCGAGTCCGAGGGAAGCGCGACGGGACATGTGGGGAAATCCTCCGGGGAACGGGTCGCGCGCGACCCCGCTTCGATGCGATCGGCCGACCGTTCGGGGCGGGAACCGGGACGGCCGCGTGCGGTCGGGAGTGCCGCCCGGAGTCGCCCGAGTTTCCGACGAAAAAGCGGAGGAGCGCGTGAAACCTATCCCAGGGGATACGCTACTTAATCCCAGCAGGCGCCGGGGGGCACCTCCGCACCCGGCGATTCGCGCCGCCTGCCCGGAGCGGATCCCGTGGCCGGAGAGCGCGAGCGAGACCGGCCCGAAAAAAGTTCGCGCCGGGTTGCCCGATCGGGGCAGGGATCGCGCCTACACAGGCAGAGATAGGGTGGCCCGGGACGGGCCCCGATGGGTCGGGGCCGCTCGAGACGAGCCAGCAAGCATTGGAGGCACACCGAATGCGTGTCCAGAACCGGATGATTCGATTTTTCCTCTCCGCCGTGGCGCTGGCCGCCGTGGCCGTGACGGTGGGCTGTGGCAAGAGTGCGACGACCCCCGACGAGCAGCTTCCCAACGAATTCGCGGGCGCCCCCGACTGGGTGCTCGCCGGCTGCAGCGCCTACTGGGGCGACGACGGCGGCGCGCGCATCTGCGGCGTCGGCAACGCCAAGTTCACCGGCAACATGTCGATCACGCGCACCAAGGCGACGTCCCGGGCGCGGGCCGAGATCAGCCGGACCCTCGAGACCAAGGTCAAGAACATGGTCAAGGACTTCCAGGAGCAGGTCACCGACGGCGAGACCGAGATGACCGCCGAGCAGTTCTCGAGCACGACGGTGTCGCTCTCGAAGGCCACGCTGAACGGGACGCAGCAGACCGATCAGTGGATGTCGCCCTCGAACGAGCTCTACATGCTGGTCGCCCTCGACGTGGCCGCCTTCGAGAACTCGGTTCGCGAGATGGACGAGATGAGCGACAAGCTGCGAACCTTCATCGAGTCCCGCGCAAAGAAGTCCTTCCAGGAGCTCGACGAGGAGATGGAGGACTACTGATCCTTCGTCTCGTCCGTCGCCTGCGGGCGCTCGGCGAGTGGGACGCTTCCTCCGACCGGGTCGCCGAGATGATGATGATCCTGAAACGAGCCACGAGTCTCCTGGGACTCGTGGCTCTTTTCGTTTCCTGCGCGAGCGTCGATCGCGGGGGTGTGCCGGTGGCCGAGCGCTTCGCGCCGCCGCGCCCGCTCCCGGCCTGGGTCGACGCGCCGCCGACGCGATGTGCCGTCGGCTCTTCGGGGCCGACGCTCAACCCGCGGAACGCGATCCGGTACGCGCGGGTCGCCGCGATCGATGCCCTCGCCGCCGGATCGCTCTCGGTCGACGTCCAATCGATCACGGGCAGCGACGGGCGCGGCGACTTCGAGATGACGGCCCAGTCACTTTCCGGCGTCCTCGCCGACGCTCGGATCGCCGCGCTCTTCGCCGAGACGAATCCCGGGCGGGAGGGGCGCGCGCGGCTGCGTCAGGTCCACGCGCTCGCGTGCTTCCCGGAGGCCGATCTGCGTGGGCTGCCCGATCCGGGCTACCCGCGCTGGCTGGTCGACGTGCCGGGCGAAGCTGGGCGCGTGTGCGCCACCGGCATCTCCGGGCCGACCCGGAAGCCCGAGGACCAGGCGCCTTCGGCGCTCGGCGATGCGCGCCTCGCGCTGGCGATCGCCCTCGAGAGCCGGATCGAGAAACGCGTGTTCGACGACGGCCGCGGGGTCGCGCGGATGGCGCGCGAGATCGATCCCTCGCCCGATGCCCTGCGCCGCGCGGCGCGGGCGGACGCGCTCGAGGAGCGCTGGCTCGACGCGCGGGGCGAGGGGCCGCTCGGCCTGCCCGGCGTGCTCTACGGCCTAGTCTGCGTCGAATAGATCGTCGAGGTGGGCGTCGATCTCGTCGTCGCTGTCCACCGCCGCGGCCTTCTTCGGCGGCGGGCCGGCCTTCGAGATCGTCTCCAGCATCTCGCCCATCACGACGGAGCCGGTCTTTTCGTTCAGGTCCTCGTCCGGGCCGATCCGGATCGGGCTGCTGCTCGCGATGATCTTCTCGAGATGGTCGCGCTGGCCGTCCGAGAGCTCCTGGAACTCGAGTACGACGCCGGCGATTCCGTCGTCGCGGAGCGCCGTCGCGAGCAGGACGAGCGGCTCGAGCTCGGTGCCGCAGTGGAGGGCCACCCGGAGCGTATCGCCGACGTCGACCGCGTCCGTCGCGGCGATGCGCATGCCGCCGTGGGAGAGGTCGCGACCGACGAGCACGCGCGCCGCTTCCTCGCCGAGCGCGACGACGCGCCGATCGTAGGGGATGCGCGGGTCCCGCCGTCGGTCGTCGGCGTCGTCCGCGTCTCCGGACGTTCTCGCTGCGTCGTCTGCGGACGCTTCGGCGTCGCCGCCGAGCAGGTCGAGCGCGGAGCCGACTTCGTCCTCGAACGCGTCTTCGTCCGGGGCAATCGTCTCGTCCTCGGCCGCGTCTTCGTCCGGGGCGATCGTCTCGTCCTCGCCCGCGTCTTCGTCGGCTTCGCCCATCGCGCCGACCGCGAGCGTCGCGGTCGCATCGAATCCCGCATCGTCCTCGAACGCATGGTTCGCGTCGAATCCCGCATCGTCCTCGAACGCATGGTTCGCTTCGAACGCGTCCTCGATCTCGAGGGTCTCGGTCGTGTCGAGCGTCGCGTCGTCGTCGACGTCGAGGGTCTCCGTCACATCGAGCGTCTCGGTCACGTCGAGCGCGGGATCGGCCTCGCAGGTTTCGGTCACGTCGAGTTCGTCGTCCTCGAAAGCCTCGCTGGGATCGAACTCGTCGTCGTCCTCGAAAGTCTCGCTGGGATCGAATCCGCCGATCACCTCGGAAGCTTCGTTCGGGTCGAATCCGCCGCTCGCCTCGGAAGTCTCGTTCGGATCCAGCGCGTCGTCGTCGACGGGCGTGACGGGCGTCGCGTCCGCGACCCCGGCGTCGTCGATCGGGGTCGCCGCCGGCGCGGCCGCGGCGGTCGGTCGCGGCTTCGAGCGGGGCGGCGGGAGACGCCGTGCGGAGGCCTCGGGATCGATCTCCTCGAGGGCCGGTTCGAGGACGACCTCGGGGACCGTCACCTCGGCCTCGGCCGCGGCCGCGGTGCCGCTCTCCGAGGGACCGACCTTGCCGCTCCAGCTCGCGGGCCCGGAGGCGAATCGATCGAGGATCGCGACGACGGCCTTGTGGTGCTTGCGGGGATCGAGGAGGGCGACGCCGACGACGGCTTCGGTGCCGGAGGCGCGCAGGCCCCGGACGACTTTGCACGGCAGCTTGAGCGGCTTGCCGAGGGTGAGTTCCTTGCCGATCAGCAGGTTCAGCTTCGTGCCGACCTTCGGCGCCTTGGGCAGCTCGATGCGGGCGCCGGTGTCCGACAGCTCGAGGAGCGTCGCGCGTTGCTTGAAGAGCCCGGCCCCGACGCGGATCGGGTGTCCGATCAGGGTGCGCTTGCGCTTTCGGCGTTCGGGTCCCTGATAGATTTCGTGGAGCAGCACGAGGCGCAGCGTGCGCGGATGGATCGGGCGCCGGATGACGAGCGCCGCGCCGACCCGGTTCAGGTGGGCGAGCATCGTCTTGCTGGCGTTGTCGGCGACCGCGAGCGTGCGCGGCCAGAGCGACAGGTTCGGCGTCCGGCCCTCGAGCAGGCGCGTGCCGCAGACGACGACGACCGACGCGTCGGCGACTTCGTCGGGCGTGGGCAGGCGGGCCGCGTCGTGGATCTCGACGGGGACCGCGAGCTTCTCCAGGACCTGCACGAACTCGGAGAGCTCTCCCGCGCGCTGGATCACGATCGCGCGGTTATTCACCTGTTCGCTGCTGGACTCACTCACGAAGTCGCGCTTCCCTTGCCCGTGATTCGAGCCCCGAGCGAGAGCGCGGAGGGACTAGAAAGGGGGGGCTTCCCCTCTGGACGATTCGACCGTTCGGCGCCCTCTCTGAAGCCCGGACCCCTGAATCCGGTCCGCGGGAACGAAATCCCGGGTCACGAACCTGGGCCCCTCTCGCGCGCCTCCGGGCCGTCCGAGACGACGGTCTGCGCGGGCCGAGGGCGGCTTGCGGAGCGCGAAATCGGCCCGGGATGCGAAGACGGAGACGAGATGGCGGCCAGGCGAGGCGACGGAGCGCGAGCGCTCCCGGGTGGAAACCGGATCCCGACCCAGGAGATCGAGGAACTCGCGAGTCGGGCCAGCGGTCCCGGCGGCCAGCACGTGAACACGTCGAGCACCCGCGTCTCCCTCCGCTGGAACCTGCGCACCTCGGCGGGGCTCACCGCGAGCGGTCGGCAGCGTCTGCTCGAGCGACTCGCGCACCGCCTGTCCCGGGAGGGCGTGCTCACGATCCACGCCGATCGCCACCGGAGCCGGCGACGCAACCTCGAAGAAGCGCACGATCGCCTCTACGAGATCGTCCGGACGGCGCTCTATCAGGCGCCTCCGCGGCGGCCTACGAAGCCGGGCCGGGGCGCGGTCGAGCGACGCCTGAAGGAGAAACGTCGCAGGAGCGACGTGAAACGGAACCGGCGGGCGCGACGCGACGACGATTGAGCAAGTCGCTCGCGGTCGGCCGGAAGGCGGCCCAGGCTTTTCCCAGGGACGATTTGGAGAAGTCCACCGATCGACGCGGACTGGCGGTCGGCCGATTCGTTGCCACACGCCGAGAATGACGGGTTCCGTTCGTACGCGAAGGGCCACTCAGTCATTCGAGCGGGGGAGAGCATGGCAGCGAAGAAGAAATTCGGTTGGGGTGGCGCGCGCCCCGGAGCGGGACGGCCGAAGGGATCCGGGACGGGACCCTCGCCTAACGCCCGGAAGAACCGTGTCGCGATCATGCTGACCGACACCGAGCTCAAGAAGCTCGGTCGCCTGGCCCGGCGCAAGAAGACGCCGATCGCGACCCTCGCCTACGAACTGCTCGCCAAGGGGCTGAAGACCCAGCGCTGAGGGGTGGCCGACCTGCCCCCGCGTCCCTGGCGCCCTTCGTCCTGCGGAGGCGCGCCGCGCCCGGCCGCCCGAAGGCACGCCGATCGGGCTCACGCGGACGCCGTTTCGGGCCGACCCATAGGGCTCGAGCGGAGGCGAATCGGGTTCCCCGCGGGTCAAGTCGGCGCTGCGGACCCCGGTTGCTTCCCTCGGCCGATGGGGCCCCCTATGGTGTGCCCCGTCCGTCTCGGGCGCCCTCGGGATCGGATTCCGGGGCCTGGACGGCCCCGCTCAGGAAATGAGGGAGGGGACCCTTGTCGACCTGGCTGACCGCCTGGCGCAGACGTGAGGAACGCGAGCCGACCGGCCCCGTGATGGAGCTGCTGGTGGTCGCGGGCGCGGACGCCGGCAGCCAGTTCACGCTCGAGGGCAACGAGGTCCTGCTCGGCCGCGGTCAGCCCGCGAGCGGCCAGGTCGACGTCATCCGCCTCGACGACAAGAGCATCTCGCGGAAGCAGGCCTGGATCCGCCGGGACGCCTCCGGCACCTCGATCGAGCACATCCCGACCGCCGCCAACGCGACGCTCGTGAACGGCGCCGAGGTCTCTCGCGCGCGTCTCTCGGTCGGTGATCGCATCGAGATGGGCCGCATCGCGATCGACGTGCGCGCTCGCGAAGGCATGAATCTCTCGGGGCTGACCGAGATCATGGAGGACGCCGCGCGGGAGAACACCGTGACCGGCGCCGGACTCCGCGCCGCGGTGCCCCAGCCGACGATCACGCGTTCGGCGCCGCCGCCCGATCCCGTGACCGAAGCGACCCTGTCGACGCTCGACATCGCCGGGGACGCGACCGACATGCGCCCGGTCGAGGTCGAGATCGGCCACCTGATCGTCGCGCGCGGGCTGGACGAGCTCGCGAACGCGCGTTTTCCGATCGCCATGGGGACGACGACGCTCGGCCGTGGGGACGACGTCGACGTGCAGGTTCCGGAGCGCGGCGTTTCCCGTCTCCACGCGGAGATCGAGATCGCGGGGCGCTCCCTCGAGCTCGTGCACAAGAGCGGAACGAACCAGACCTTCGTGAACGGCTTCCCGGTCGTGGATCGGGTCGAGCTGGAGAACGGGGACGAGATCCAGCTCGCGGATCAGGTCGTCCTGCGCGTCGCCCTCGCCGCGAGCGCGCGTCCCGCGGAGCGCGGGGCGAACTCGCTCTCCGGTTCGGCGCTCTCGCAGCGCATGGAGCACAAGCTCGATCTCGAGCGGGAGATCGAGGCGTTCAACGTCATGGGGAGCTTCCTCGACGTCGACGTCGTCGAGTCGCGCAAGATGAAGGGCGGCGGCGAGAAGGCGGAACACATCATCGTGTCGTTCGACCGCTTCCGGAGCTTCGTCTCGGGGATCTGCGAGGAGTTCGACGGGCAGGTGCTGAACAGCAACGGCGACGAGTTGATGTGCTTCTTCGAGAGCCCGGGCTCCGCTCTGCTGGCCGGCAGCGCCATCCTCGAGCGTCTCGACGCCTTCAACGAGGATTCGAACCTGTTGGGCAAGCCCTTCCGGTTCCGGCTCGGCGCCCACACGGGCGTCTCCCTGGTCGACCTGTCGGCGGGCATCGCCTACAGCGAAGTGCTCGATACGGCGGGACACATCCAGAAGCAGGCCGAACCGAATACGATGCTCATCTCCGAGCAGACCCTCGACAGCCTCGGCAAGGGGCTGCCGGTCACGAGCGTCGGCGAGCTCGCCGGCGACGGCGGAACGCTCTACCGGGTGGATCGGATCCTCACGCCCGAAGACGTGCTCGGCGACGCGAGCGCCTAGCGAGCCGAGCCGCGCGCCGGGCGAAGCCGGAGCCCGCTGCGCGGTCCCGGGACGAGGACGGCGCGGCGCGGGGCCCGAACGCAGAACGGCGCCGCGTGGAACGCGGCGCCGTCTCGCTCCGGCTGCCTCGCGGGGCGTCCGGGATGGCGGGGTCGCCGTGCGCGGCGATCAGACGCCGCCTTCGTTCAGCTGCAGGATGTCCGTGCCGCCGTCGGCGGACGGGCGGAAGAAGAGCACGGTCGTCGTCGCGCCGTTCGTCGCGGTGATCGTGTCGCCGAGCGCGGTCGTCTTCGTCTCCGTGATCTCCCAGCCCGTCGCTTCGAGCTGCTCGCTGTAGTAGCGCGCGACCTCGGCCGGCGAGTCGTTCGAGAGCAGCTGGAGGGCGCTGCGATCGCTGCCGTCCACGCTGCCCGACATGCCGAGCGCCGGCTCCGAGCCCGGGTAGACGGGCAGGTCGTTCGGAAAGTTCTCGGGGATCGCGCGCGAGGCGGTCGGCGGGAGCTCCGCCGGGAAACGATCGGGCGCGATCTCGCCGCCGCTCGCGGACGGCGTCGGGGCCGCCGCGGATCCTTCGTCCGCGGGGATCGGGGCCACGCCGATCTCGACGGGTTCGGCGGTCGGCGCCTCGGGCTCCTGCGTGCCCGACTCACAGCCCACCAGGGCGAGGAGGGCGATCAGGGCGGCGGCGGTCGGCGCCATCGGGCGACGAGCGAGGGACGAAAGAACGGTTCCGGAACGGGACATCGGGTGTCTCCCTGGTGTTGAAGCGGGCAGAGCATACCAAAGGAACCCGCCGGGCCAGCGGGCGTTTCGACCCGGACGGATTCACCTTCGTGCGATCGATCCCTGCCGCGGTCGCGAGACGGGCGCGGGCCACGGACGCCGCGGGATCAGCGATCGGATTCGGCGAGTTCGGCGCGGAGCTGCCGGGCGCTGACGCGGACGTCTTCGAGGGTTCGCGACCAGTCCCCGCGCCGGAGCGACTCCGACAGGACCGGGCGGATCTCCACGCGACGCCATTCCGGGTAGCACTCGCGGCTGCGCTCGGGGCAGGTCTCGGGCGGTCGCGAGAAGGAGACGCCCGAGACGACGGCCAGTCGCTCGAGCTCTGCACGGTCTGTGGCAGCGAGCCCGTTCTCTCCGACGAGGAAGAGCAGGACGCCGAGAGGACGCTGCTGCGAGCCGACCAGGTTCGTCACGTACGGATCGCGGACCGCGCGCGGGTCGGCGTGGCCGCGCAGCTCGATCGCTTCGAGGCTGTTCCAGAGCGCGGGCTGCTCGCGCAGGCGGGCCAGATAGATCCGCATCGCGGCGGCGAGGTCCTCCTGCGCCTCCGCGCCGAGGGCCGCGCTGCCGAACCCGTCGAAGAGCGAGTCAGAGAGCGTGATCACCCCGGTCTCGCAGTCCGGTTCGAGCTCGAGCGCGAGCAGGACCGGCTCCTGGCAGAGCGAGGCGAAGGCGCGATCGACCTCTTCGAGCGCACGTTCGGAGGAGGCGATCGCCTCGAGCATGCGCGGAGACGGGTCGACGGTGACGCCGCCGCCGCTGGGCGCGCGCCCGCCGGTCAGCAGGGTCACGCCGACGGCGACGAGGGCCACCGCGACCAGCCCGCCCCACCATTCGCCGAAGCCCGACGCGCCCGCCGGCGTCAGCCCGCCGCGAATCTGCTGCCCCGCGTCGCGTGCGTTCGCGCTCCGTCCGTGGAATCGCGCGCCCATCCGCTAGTCCGTCTCTTCCTTGTCGTCCTCGCCTTCTTCCCGCTCGCTCCCGCTCGGACCGAGCAGGCCCGAGAGCTTGAGCTCCTCGCCGAGCTCGCGGTCCGGCGTCGGGAAGTGGCGGACGTTCGAGCCCGCATCGGACTCGGCGTCGTCGTAGCGTGCGTAGGGATCGGGGCCTTGCGCGCGGGGCTTGCCCATTCGGTAACCCGACAGCGCGAGGTCGCGGCCGGTCGACTCGTTCTTGTCCTCGGTCGCGTCACTCGCCGGGTAGCTCGCGGCGGTCGGCTCGCTCGCCTTCGGTTCCGGGTCTCGCGGCGGACGATCGAAGCGGCTCTTCTCACGCGGCGGCTCGCTCTCGCGGAGCGGCTCCGCCGGCGGGGCGGGCGACCACTTGCGTTCGCGTGCGGACGTCGTCGCGCCGTCCTTCGGCCGCGCCTTGCGCGCGGCTTCGGAGGTGGCGGTTTCGAGCAGCCCGACCGCGTCGGTGGCCTGGGTGAGCCGGCGGCCGAGGTCGCCCCCGGCGCCCTGGAGGCGTCGACTCTCTTCGTGG
>JBCCZJ010000186.1:0-9451 GCA_039187915.1 Myxococcota bacterium | reverse complement strand
CGGACCCGCGCGATCGGCCTCCGCCCGGAGGATCCTGCCCCGCGCTTCCGCCGCGCGTTCGAGCACTGCGAGCCCTTCCTGCACCGTCATGCCGGGGAGTCTACACTCGCCCGCCCCGCTTGACCGGAGCCCCTCCTTTGTCCCCCGACGCCGACCTCGCCCGCCGCGTTCGCCTCGACGGCCTCGCTGTCCGCCGCCACCGCCACGACCGCGGCTGGTCGCCCCGCGACCTCGTCGTCGCGATCGGAGAGGCCAGCTTCACGGCGAGCGGCCTGCGCCGGACGCTCACGCCGAACCAGATCCAGGCGATCGAGGAGCGCGAGGAGACGCTCACCTACGACGAGCTGCTGCTGCTCGCCGACGGCCTCGACTGCGATCCGAGCGACCTGATCGCCGAGGGCGAGATGTCGAGCCGCCGCCGCGGTCGGCCCCACTAGCCGAGCCCCCGAGCGCGCGGCCGACGACCGATCGCGCGCAACGAAGGCAAGAGGAAAGAAGACGATGGACTACGTCGAACCCGCCGACGCCCGCGCGATGTCCGGACTGCGCCTGGCCCTCACGACCGGCGTCCCCGGTCCCTGGGGCGAAGCCGCGAAGGCCATCTGCCTCGTGAAGAAGCTCGAATTCGTCCCCGTCCGCCAGACCGCGATGGAGGACAACGCGGATCTGGTCGCCTGGACCGGCTTCCGGAACGCGCCGCAGGCCATTTACGAGAGCGAGCCGGCCCGGATCGGCTGGGAGGAGATCCTGGCGCTGGCCGAGCGCCTCGCGCCCGAGCCGGCCCTCGTTCCGGAAGACGAAGGCGAACGCGCGCTCATGATGGGCATGGCGCACGCGCTCTGCAGCGAGGACGGTCTCGGCTGGTGCCGTCGGCTCCAGCTGCTCGCGCCGATGCTCTCGGCGCCGGGCGCAGACGAGAACCCGGCCCTCGCCGGGACCCGCGTCCTCGGCCGTGACTACGGCTGGAGCCCCGAAGCGACCGCCCGCGCGAATGCGCGCGTCGTTTCGATCCTCGAGTTCTTCTCGAGCCAGTACGCGAAGCAGCGCGCCGCCGGCCGCGAGTACCTCGTCGGCGAGGGACTCTCCGCGGTCGATCTCTACTGGGCGACCTTCTGCGCCCTGCTCCGGCCGCTCCCCGAAGCCCAGTGCGCCATGCCCGAGATGCTCCGCGTGGCCTACGGCACGACGACGCCGGAGACCGATGCCGTCCTCGACGAAGCGCTCGTCGAACACCGCGACCGGGTCTACGAGCGCCACATCGGGCTGCCGCTCGACTTCTAGACGATCTCGCCCGGGCCCGCCTCGGCGTCCTCGTCGAAGCTCCATCGGCCCCGCCGCGTCTCCGCGGCGAGCGCCGCTTCGAGCCGGTCGAGGAAGTCGCTCCGCGACCACTCGATCGCACCGAAGCGCGCCAGGTGGTCCGTCGTCATCTGGCAGTCGACGAACGCGAAGCCCCACCGCTCGAGCTGCGGCACGAACGTCGCGAAAGCGATCTTCGAGGCATCGGACGCCCGCGCGAACATCGACTCGCCGAAGAACGCCCGGCCGAGGGACACGCCGTAGAGCCCGCCCACGAGACGCTCGCCGAGGGGCTCGTCTTCGTCGGCCACCCAGGCTTCCACGCTGTGCGCGAAGCCGAGCGCGTGGAGGCGACAGTAGGCCGCGACCATGTCGGGGGTGATCCAGGTCCCCTCCTGATCGGGCCGTGGCGTCTCCCGACACGCCCGGATCACGTCCGGGAACGCTTCATCGAGCGAGATCCGATAGGGCGTCGCACGCATCCGCTTGGCGAGCGAGCGGCCGACGTGCAGCGCGCTCGGCACCAGCACCATCCGCGGATCCGGCGAGAACCACAGGATCGGATCCTCGTCGTACCAGGGGAACACGCCCTGCGCATAGGCCGCGATCAATCGTTCCGGCGAGAGATCCCCGCCGTAGGCGAGCAGGCCCTGCGCGTCGACTTCCCTCGGATCGGGAAAGGGCAGCGCGCGCACGAGCTCTTCGATCAATCCCTGCGTCGTCCGCGGCCCCGACTCGCTCATCGGCGTGCGCCCGTACGCCAGCCGCGCCTCATCGCGTCGCACTCGCAGGCAGGCCGCGCCTCATCGCGTCGCGCTCGTATGCGGTAAGCGCCTCATCGCGTCGCGAACTCCACCGCGTTCTCCGGCCACGGCTCCGCCGTCTCGATCGCCGGCAGGATCTCTTCGACGCGCTCGACCGCTTGCCAGATGTCGAGATGCTGTTCGTGCATGAAGCGCTCGGCGACGCTGCTCTCGAGCAGGCGGAAGAGCGGCTCGTAGAAGCCGTTCTGGTTGAAGATCACGATCGGATGCGCGAAGAGGCCGAGCCGCTTCGACGTGATCGCGTCGAAGAGCTCCTCGAAGGTCCCGCTGCCGCCCGGCAGGGTCACGATCGCGTCCGCCGTCTCGAGCATGAGCCGCTTGCGCGTCTGCATGTCGTCCACGAGCTCGAGCTCCTGGATCCCGCGATGCGCCCACTCGAGCTCGCGCATGAAGCGCGGGATGATCCCGACGACGTGCCCGCCCGCATCGAGGGCCGCATCGGCGACCGCGCCCATCGACCCGACCGCGCCTCCGCCATACACCAGCGTGTGACCCGCTCGCGCGATCTCCCGACCGAGCGTCGACGCCGCGTCATGGAAGTGAGGCTCGCAGGCGGTGCTCGAGGCGCAGAAGACGAGGATGCGACGCCCGCCGGCGTTCTTCGCGGTCATGGTCGGCCTCGCGCCCCCGCTGGGCGAAAAGTTGACGGGTTCCGGAAACGTCCGTAGGTTTGCGGCTTCAGGTCTGAATTCAAGGGGTTGATTTCAGGCACTTGCAGACCCTTTCCTGGGCCGGACCCCGCCACCCGTGCGGAAGCCCGCAGCACGATTCGCGTCGCCCCGTCTATGCCCGTCAGAGTGCCGGTCAGAGTGCCGGTCAGAGTGCCGGCCAAAGTGCCGGTCAGAGCGCCGGTCAGAACGCCGGCTGGCATGGCGACCGGGTCTTTCGCCGGAAAGCACTCGCACCCGCGAGTGGTTGCTAAGTGCCCCTTCTTGATCGAGAAGTGTCGACGTCTCGTCCGTCCGCGTTCGCGCGTCCGGGCGCGTGACGGGGAGGACGGACTTCGTGTCCGGACGCCACCGCGCGCGCCAGGCGTGCCGAATCCGTTTCCCACCGACCCGGGGGAGCGACGACGGCGGGACCCGACGGATCCCGGTCGAACGCGTCGCGACGCGGCGAAGAGAGCGAACACATGTCCGATCGAAACGATTTCCCGGAAGAGCCCAGCGACCGGGGCAACGCCACGAGCTCCGTCCACGCCGGCGAGCTGCGACAGCAGGAAGCCAACGCGATCACGACGCCGATCTACCAGACGTCGACGTTCTGGTTCCGCAACTCGAAGGAGGTCACGGACTACCAGGAGGGCAAGAGCGACCGCGAAGAGTACGGCCGCTACGGCAACCCGACCTGGGCCGCCGTCGAGCGCAAGATCAGCGCTCTCGAAGGCGGCGAGGAGACGGTCCTCTTCGCATCGGGCATGTGCGCGGCGACGACGATGTTCATGGCGCTGCTCGACGCGGGGGACCACCTGATCGTGACGAGCGACTGCTATCGCCGGACCCGCCAGTTCATCGAGCAGTTCCTCTCGCGCATGGGCGTGGAGACGACGGTGATCGAGCCGTCGAACCTAGAGGCCTTCGAGGCGGCGATCCGGCCCGAGACGAAGCTCTTCTTCACGGAGTCGCCGACGAATCCGTACCTCCGCGTCGTCGACGTGCCGGCCTTCGTCGAGGTCGCCCACGCGAAGGGCGTGAAGATCATCATCGACTCGACCTTCGCGACGCCGGTGAACCACAAGGCGCTCTCCGACGGAGCGGACCTCGTGCTCCACAGCGCGACCAAGTACCTCGGCGGCCACAACGACCTGCTGGCGGGCACGCTCACCGGCCCGACCGAGCTCATCGATCCGGTCCGCAAGGCGCTGGGCGTCCTCGGCGGGATCATCGACAGCCACGCGGCCTGGCTCCTGCTGCGCGGAATCAAGACCCTCGACATCCGCATGGAGCGCCACAACGCGAACGGACTCGCCCTCGCGCAGTATCTCGAAGCCCACCCCAAGGTCCGCAAGGTCTTCTACCCGGGCCTCCCGTCCCACCCGGACCACGAAGTCGCGCAGCGCGTGATGAGCGGCGCCGGCGGCGTCGTGACCTTCGAGATCGATACGGACCTCGAAGGCGCGATGCGCTTCATCGACGCGACGACGATCCCGTACCAGGCCCCGAGCCTCGGTGGCGTGGAGAGCCTGATCGAGCTGCCGGTCACGATGTCCTTCTGGGACAAGCCGAAGGAAGAACGCCTCCGCCTCGGGATCACCGACAGCCTCGTCCGCTACGCCTGCGGCATCGAGAACGCCGCCGACATCATCGCGGACATCGACCAGGCGCTCGGCAAGGTCTGAGGACACCCGACGGGCCTCGAAGCCCGATCCGTGTCACCGACGGCGCTTCGCCTCGCGGGCGCGTCCCAGTCCCATCAGGCCCAGGCCGAGCAGGACCGCGGTGCCCGGCTCCGGCACGGTCGAGCTCGCCGAGAGCGAGAAGCCGCCCCCGAAGAAGTTCCAGGGTTCGGCCGCCCCGATCGTCTGGCTCGTGAGTCCGCCGTCGAGGGAATAGCCGGCCTGCAGCGTATTCGTCGCGTCGTCGAAGGCGAGGGTCAGGTGGACGTCGCCGGTGATGTCGCCAGGAAGGATGCTGATGGAAGACCGCGACAGGGAGAGGATGTTGCCGGGGCCGCTGTCGCGGACGACGGAGAGGATGCTCACGCCGAGCCCGGCGCTCCCGCCGAGCTCCGCCGCGACCGCGACGGGCGTGTCACTGATCCCCACCGTGTACTGATGGACGTTGCCCGTCGACGCGTCGATGGAGCCGAGCGAAAAGTTGAAGGCCTGGCTGGGCAGCGGCACCGCCTGCGTCCAGACCGTCGTTGCCGTCATGTCTCCCCCGAAATCGAGCTGGAGGCCCTGCCCCGAGATGACGGTGCTCTCCGTCTCGATCGGCGGCGGGAGGAAGCCGAAGACGCCGGGGTTCGAGAGCGTGAGCGTCGAGCCCGATTCGGAGACGCTGCCGAAGACGGTGCCGTCCCAGGCCGCATCGAGCACGCCGTCGTCGAACTCGTCGAAGAGGCCGCGCTCCGGCACCGAGAATCGCTCGACCGAGAAGCCGTAGGGCACGGTCTGGGCGTGCGCGCCCGAAGCGGACAGCAGCCCGGCGAGGGCGAGGAGCACGAAGGCGCCCCGGAAGAGCGGCGACACGGACGGGGGACGGGAATCGGAGCGAAGCGGCATCGGCGGACCCTCTCGGGGCGACGGCGGGCCTCCACCGCTCGCCCGTGCGGACGTGGCGTTCGATCGGGAGGGAGCGGTCTCCGCGAAGGGAAGGCGCTCCGCTCCCCCTCGCCTAGCATCCTCGATTCGAGCGCCGCGGGTCAAGCGATTCCTGCGGACGGCGCGGACGCGGACGAGACGACGCCGGACGCGATGCGAAACACGCGCTCGCGAGGCACGCGAGCCGCCAGACGGGCTTCAGGCCCCGGCCGCCGTCCGGACACGCAGACGCCCTGTGACACCGGTCAGTGTCGTTTCGCCCCGCGGGTCCCCTATCGCCGTGCCCTCGGCGATCGAGACGCCGCGCGCGACTAGAAGAGCCGCGCCTGCTCTTCGACCTGCCGCGGCAGCGCGTGCTCGAGCGCGAGCAGTCGCGCCTTCAGGTCGAGGCCCCCGGCGTATCCCTGGAGCGCGCCGCCGCGCGCGATCACGCGGTGGCACGGGATCACGAGCGGGATCGGATTCGCGCCGTTCGCCGCGCCGACCGCGCGAACCGACTTCGGGTTGCCGATCGCGTCGGCGATGTCCGAGTAGGAGACCGTCTCGCCGTAGCCGACCTTCGCCACGACCTTGTAGACCGACTTCTGGAAAGGCGTCGCGCGCAGGTCGAGGTCGACCTCGAAGGTGCGGCGGCCGCCCTCGGTGTACTCGAGGAGCTGGTCGATGATCGGATCGTTCGGCGTTCGCCGATCGACGACCTTCGCCTCGGGCGCGTGGGTCTTCAACCAACCCCCGAAGCCCCGCCCGCTCTCGTTGGGTAACTCGACGTAGGCGAGGCCTTTGTCCGAGCTGGCGATCCGAAGGGATCCGAGGGGCGTGGAGAACCGGGCGGTGTAGAGGGTTTCCATGCGTCCCAGTCTACCCGAGTCGCCTTCGTTTCGTGACGAAATTCCCGCCGAATTGTCGCCGTTTTCGGACCCCGCTCCGACCCGCGTCGCCGCGGGCCGGCCGGCGCGGGCGTCCGACGCACCGCGCGCCCGCGAGCGAAGGCTCAGTCTTCGGCGGCATCGGTGGCGAGCTCGTCGTCGGTGATCTCGAGCCGCTTCACCATCTTCTGGAGCGATTGGCGCGGGATGCCGAGCCGCTCGGCCGCGCCGCTCTTGCTCCCGACCTCGCGAATCGCCCGGATGAGCATGTTCCGCTTCAGGCGATCCACCGAGCGATTCAGGTCCCAATCCTCGATCTCCGCCGCGACCGAGTTCGCGAGCGCCAGGGTGTCGTCCCCGCCGATCGCGGCGCCGCCGGCGACGCCGCCGCGCACGTGCTCCGAGAGGTCGTCGAGCCCGATCGTCTCCCCGGGCCCGGCCAGCGCCGCCGTCCGCTCGATCTCGTTCGCGAGCTCGCGGATGTTGCCCGGCCACGCGTAGCCGACGAGCCGGTCCATCGCGGCGTTCGAGAACCCCTTGAACGCGCGGCCCATCCGGCCCGAGGCCTCGTCGAGGAAGTGATGGGCCAGCGCCGGAATGTCGGAGCTGCGCTCGCGCAGCGGCGGCAACGTGATCTCGACGACGCGCAGGCGGTAGTAGAGATCCTCCCGGAAGCGCCCCTCCTCGACCATCTTCTTGAGATCGCGGTTCGTCGCCGCCACGACGCGCACGTCGACGGTGCGCGTATCGGACGAGCCGAGCGGGCGGATCTCGCCGTCCTGCAGCACGCGAAGCAGGCGGACCTGCATCCCCGGCTCGGTCTCGCCGATCTCGTCGAGGAAGATCGTCCCGCCGTCGGCGACCTCGAAGAGGCCCTTCTTGTCGGCGTGGGCCCCAGTGAACGAGCCGCGCTTGTGCCCGAAGAGCTCGCTCTCGAGGAGCGTGTCCGGCAGCGCCCCGCAGTTCTGGGCGACGAACTTCCGCTCCTTGCGCGGGCCTGCGTAGTGGACCGCTCGCGCGAGCAGGTCCTTGCCCGTCCCGGTCTCGCCCGTCAGCAGGACCGTCGCGTCGGTCTGGGACACCTTCTGGGTCACGTCGAAGATCTTCTGCATCGCCGGGGCGTCGCCGATGATGCCGTCGAAGGAGTACCGCGCCTCGACCTCGCGCCGGAGATAGACGTTCTCGGCGCGCAGCCGCTCGTTCGCTTCCGCGAGGGCGTCCGCGAGCTTCGTGTTCTCGCTCGAGAGCTCGTAGACCTCGAGCCCGCGCTTCACCGTGATCCGGAGATCGTCCGGCTCCCAGGGCTTCGGGATGTAGCGCCAGATCCGGCCTTCGTTGATCGCGGCGATCAGCGACGGCATGTCCGCGTAGCCCGTCAGCATCATGCGCACGGCGCGCGGATTCCGCTCGATCACCTTCTCGAGGAACTCGACGCCGCTCATGCCGGGCATGACCTGATCGGAGAGGACCAGCGCGATGTCCTCGCCGCTGTCGAGGATCTCGAGGCCGGCCTCGGCGCTCGTCGCCGTGAAGACGCGGTACTCGAGGCCGAGCGTCAGCTCGAGGCTCTCGAGGATCGCCTCCTCGTCGTCGACGATCAGGATCCCGTAGGCGGGCGCCTCGTCTTCGTTCGGTCGTGCGCCTTCGATCCCGGCCATCGCCGCCAACGTTACCGCACCCGACGCGGCGCGAGCCGCCCGGCCCGCGCGGTCAGCGCGGTCAGCGCGCCGCGACCAGCGCCTCGACGCGGTCGATGAAGACGGCCTCGAGGCAGGTCTCGTCGAGGGCGTTGATCTCCTGGACGCCGGTCGGGCTCGTCACGTTGATCTCGGTCAGGCGGTCGCCGATCACGTCGATTCCGACGAAGAAGAGGCCCTGATCCTTCAGGAAGGGGCCGACCTCGGCGATGATCGCGCGGTCCCCGTCGGTGAGCGGCGCCCGTTGCGCCGAGCCGCCGACGTGGAAGTTGGCCCGGCTCTCGGCCTCCGTCGGCACGCGCAACACCGCGCCGATCGGTTCCCCCTCGAGGAGCAGGATCCGCTTGTCGCCCTGTCGGATCTCCGGGACGTACTCCTGGGCCATGATGGCGCGCGTCCCGAACGCGGTGCTCTGCTCGAGGATCGAGTTCAGGTTCTTGTCGTCCGCGGTCAGATGGAAGATGCCCTCGCCGCCCTTGCCGTCCAGGGGCTTCACGATCATCTGCCCGCCGAGCTCGGCCATGAAGGCCTTGAGCTCGTCGATCCGGCGGGTGACCCGGGTCGCCGGCATGAGCGCGGGGAACTGCGTCGCCAGGAGCTTCTCGTTGTAGGCGATCACGGCGGCCGGCCGATTCAGGACGATCGTGCGCTGGCACACATCGAGGATCTGGGTGGCGACGATGAAGTCCCGGTCGACGGGCGGATCCTTGCGCTGGAAAGCGACGTCGATTTCCTCGTCGAAATCGTAGATCCGGGCCTCGCCGCGGGTCACGGGCGCGTCGCTCGACAGCTCCAGGGTGATCGGGGTGGCCAGGGCGCGGACGCGGCCGCGGTCGATCTCGAGGTCCGCGGGGTCGACGTAGAGGACGGTGTGCCCGCGATCCTGCGCCTCTCGCATCATCACGATCGTGGTCGAGCCCGCCATGGGTTCGGCCTCGACCGGGTCCATCACGAAGGCGAGGACGAGGCGCTGTGACGCAGGAGAGGCGGGGGGCATTTGAACTCCAGTCGGGCGGCGGGGTTCCGATCCAGACCTGGGGAGCGTCCGGCCGGCGCCGGGCGGGTCGACCGGCGCCGAATCGGTAGCGCACGGGCCGACGCGTCGGCTAGTTTCTGCAAACTCTGGAGTTCACATGGCTTTTTTCCGGTCCGGGGGGATCCGGATCGCCCTGGTGATGCTCGCGGTCGTGACCGTCGGCGCCGCCATCGGCTTGCTGGCGCTCTATGTCTGGCTGGTTCGGGACCTGCCCGATTTCCACAGTCTGGACGACTACGACCCGCCCGTCGTTTCCGAGGTCTACGATCGCAGCGGCCTGCTGATCGGCGAGTTCTACACCGAGAAGCGTCGCGTCGTCCCGATCGACGAGATCCCCCGCCACGTACAGCTCGCTTTCGTCGCCGCCGAGGACGGCGCCTTCTTCGAACACGAAGGCATCGACCTCGTCGCGATCGCCCGTGCCGCCCTCACCAACGTCCTCGCGGGTGAGATCGAGAGCGGTGCGT
>JBCCZJ010000185.1:0-9469 GCA_039187915.1 Myxococcota bacterium | reverse complement strand
GTGGGGGGGGGGCGGGTGGGCGTGGCCAGGGGTGGGGGTTTTTGGTCGATGCCCAAGTGGGGGCGCGGGCGGGCGCCGCCCGCCGAGTTCGAGACCTATCTCCGCCGCCTCCGGGCCTACCTCGACGGCGAGACCGTCGACCGCGAAGGCACCGAGACGCGGATCGAGTGGCTCGACGGCGTCGACGTGCCGCACGTCCCGATCGAGGTCGCCGCCACGGGACCCCGGGTGATCGAGCTGGCCGCGCGCCACGCCGACCGGATCTGCTTCGCCGTCGGCGCGAATCCCGTCCGCCTGAAGGACTGCATCGCCCGCGCCCGCGCGGCCGCCGAGGCCGCCGGCCGCGCCCCCGACGCCCTCCGCTTCGGCGCCTACGTGAACTGCGTCGTCCACGAAGACCGCGAAGTCGCGCGGGAGTCGATCCGCGGCAGCCTCTCGGTCTTCGCCCACTTCTCGGGCTTCCACGGGATGGACATCGACTCCCTGCCCGAGGAGGTGCGCGACGCCGCGCGCCACCTGCGGGCCTCCTATGACATGGCCGACCATGCCATCTCCGCCGGCGCCCACGCGCAAGCGCTCGAAGCCGAGTTCATCCACCAGTTCGGCATCGCCGAGCCGCGGGACGCCGCCTTCGCGCGCCTCGAAGAGGTCTGCGGCTCGGGCATCGACTATCTGCGCATCGTCCCCGGCTCGCGCGACATCCAACCGGCGGTCGCCGGGCAGTCGATCCTGGCGATCAGCGAGCTGATCCAGAAGCTGCGCTGAGCCCGGCCCCCCACCCGATTCCGAAGGAGACTTCCCGATGAGCGAACCCACGATCGCCTGCAACCTCGAAGGACAGGTCGCCCTGGTCACCGGCGCGACCTCCGGCCTCGGCCGCCGCTTCGCCAACCTGATCGCCGACTGTGGCGCCAAGGTCGCGCTGGCCGGTCGCCGGGTCGATCGCCTCGAGGAGGTCGCCAAGGAGATCGAGGCGCGCGGCGGCGTCGCCGTGCCGCTGCCCCTCGACATGACCGACGACCAGGCCGTGAAGGCCGCGCCCGCGCGCGCCGAGGAGCTGCTCGGCGCGCCGGTCCAGATCCTGATCAACAACGCCGGGATCCCGGACGCCCAGCGCGCGCACAAGATGGATCTCGAGCTGATCAACGCCGTCTTCGACACGAACCTGCGCGGCCCGTGGATCCTCGCCTGCGAGGTCGGCCGGCGCCTGATCGAAGAGAAGCTGCCCGGACGCATCGTGAACATCTCGTCGGTCGGCGCGTACAACTACGCCGGAATCGGTGCGGCGCTCTACTCCGTCACGAAGTCGGCGATCATCCGCATGACGGAAGTGCTCGCGGTCGAGTGGTCCCGCAACCACATCAACGTCACCGGCATCGCCCCCGGCTCGTTCCGATCCGAGATGATGGACGGCATGCTCGAGCGGATGGGCGACCTCTCGCAGGGCTTTCCGCGCAAGCGCATCGGCGAGCCGGAGCAGCTCGACAGCACCCTGCTCTATCTGCTCTCCCCGGCCTCCGAGATGGTGACCGGCACCGTGGTCATCGTCGACGACGGGCAGATGTCGCGCTGAAGCCCGTCCGCCGGATCAGCCGATCCGGCGGATGGCGTCGCTTCCGTCCCAGGACGCCGAGGCCTCGCGGATCCGGTCGAAGAGCCGGCCCTTCGGCCCGCTCACCTCCGAGACCTCGATCACGGTCCCGGGGTGGCCGCCCGTCTCGAAGTAGACGAAGCGTCCGTCGCGCCCGTTCACCTGCCCGGCCTGGAGCTCCACGAGCCCGAGCCCGTTCGCCCGAGCGCGCTGGCCGTCGAAGTCTTCGGTCCAGTAGGCGACGTGCTGGAGCCCCTCGTGCCCGGCCTCGAGGAAGTCCCGGTAGCCCGACGGCGCGTCGTTGCGCTGTTGGATCAGCTCGATCTGGAGCGGACCCGAGTTCGTGAGCGCGATGCTCACCTCGACGTCGGAGGGCGTCCCGCGATAGGTGAAGGCGTCGATCGGCGCGCGCTCCAGGTAGAACCAGGGGCCGACACCCATGACGTCGACCCAATGACGCATCGCCGCCTCGATGTCGCGGACGACGTAGCCGTTCTGTCGGACGTCGCCGAAGAGGCGGCTCACGCCGAGCGACTCAGCCGGCTTCCGAGCGGATCAGATCCGCCTGGCGCTCGAGGTTCGCGATCCGCTCCTTCACGGTCCTGCCCTGCGGCGCGAGGCGGAAGACGCCGACGCCCGCATCGCGGAAGGCGCGAACCCGCTCCCGCACCCGATCCTCGGTCCCGATCAGATAGGCCTGCAGCAGCATCTCGTCCGGCACGGCTTCGATCGCCGCCTTCTTGTCGCCGGCGATCCAGAGGCGCTGGACCTCCTTCGCGACGTCCTCCCAGCCGCTGCGGCAGAAGGCGTCGTTGTAGAAATTCGTCTTCGCCGAACCCATCGCGCCGAGCGTGAAGGCCATGCCCTGACGCGAACGGTCGAGGAGTCCCTCGACGTCTTCGGAGACCGACATGGCCGCGTTCAATTCGATCTCGATGTCCGAGAGCGATCGACCCGCCCGCTTGGCCCCCTTCTCGATGTGCGCGAGGTGGGCGTCGGCGCGCTCGGGGATGAAGGACGTGCCGAGCCAGCCGTCCGCGATCTCGCCCGTCATCTCGAGGGACTTCACGCCGAGCGTCGCGAGATAGATCGGGATCCGCTTCGGCGGCATCGAGAGCCGCAGCGCCTTCCCTTCGCCGCCCGGCCGGGGCAGGACGAAGTGCTCGCCCTCGATACGGATCCGCTCTCCGGCCGTCGCCTGCCGGACGATGTCGACGTATTCGCGCATGCGGGACATCGGCTTCGCGAAGGGCAGCCCGTGCAGCCCCTCCACGACCTGCGGCCCGCTCGCGCCGAGCCCCAGCAGGAAGCGCCCGTTCGAGACGCGGTCGAGGGAGAGCGCGGTCATCGCGGTCGAGGCCGGCGTCCGCGCGCTGATCTGCATGATTCCGGTGCCGAGGCGGATGTGCTTCGTCCGCCCGGCCAGCACGCCGAGCGCGACGACCGCGTCCATGCCCCAGGCTTCGGCGGACCAGACCGAGTCGATGCCCATCGTGTCCGCCGCCTCGACGAACGCGAGCATGTCCTCCCAGTCCTCGCCGTTGTAGTAGGCGCTCCCGATCGAGATCGCGATCTTCATCCGTCGTGGTTCCACCAGGCCGTATCGGAGTGGGCGCGCAGGTCGACCTCGAAGGTCCAGCACGATCGGTGCTGCTGCGCCACGTGAAGATAGGTCTCCGCCATCTTCTCGGGGAGCATCAGCCCGTCCTTTTCGCGGCCCATCGCGTCCCGCAGCGCCTCGAAGCGCTCCGGCCCGAGGAGCTTGCCGAGGGTATCCGGCGCGTCGACGGCGCCGTCGATCAGGACGTGGGCCACGTGGATCCCCTTCGACGCGAACTCGGCGTTCAGGGTCTGGCAGAGCATCCGTCGGCCTCCCATGGCCGCGGCGTGGGAGTGCTGGCCCGCGTTGCCGCGCATCGCCGCGGTCGCCGACGTGACGAGGATCGCGCCGTGGCCGCGCTCCTCCATCGCCGGGCAGACGGCGCTCGCGAGCCGGAACAGCGCGAAGGTCGCCAGGCGCCAGCCGAGCTCGAACTGTTTGTAGCTCGTGGCCGCGAGCGGGCGGTTTCCGATCTGGGCCCCGAGGTTGAAGAGCACGACCTCGATCGGCCCGATCTCGGCCTCGACCGCCGCGACCCGCGTCTCGATCGTGTCCGGCTTCGCCGCGTCGAGCAGGAAGCCGCTCGCGCTGCCGCCGTCGGCCTCGATCTCCTCGACCAACCGCTCGAGCCCTTCCTCGTCGCTTCGACGACAGAGCACGGCGTGGTAGCCCTCCTTGGCGAAACGCTTGCCGACGTTGCCGCCGATGCCGGCACCGGCGCCGATCACGAGACAGACGGGTTTGCTCACGGGGAATCCTCCTTGCTGGTTCTCGCTCGGCCGAGACGGCCGCACGGCGACGTCAAGCGCGCTCGCGCGCCACGATCTCCTCCTCCGCGTCACGGAGCTTGTCCTTGCCGAAGAAGATCTCGTCGTCGACGAAGAACGTCGGCGAGCCGAAGTTGCCGCGCTCGACGGAGGCTTCGGTGTTCGCGATCAGCTTCGCCTTGACCTCGGGATCCTGCATGCCTTCGAAGAGCGCGCCGGTCGGGAGCCGCGATTCGTCGAAGGCGGCGCGGATCACGTCGGGGTCGTCCATCTTCTTCGGATCCGACCACATGTGTCGGAAGACCTCCTCGACGTAGCGCGCGAAGCAACCGAGGCGTTCCGCGGCGATCGCACCGCGCATGATCTGGAGCGTGTTCACGGGGAAGTGCGGATTCGACGCGAAGGTGGTGATCGCGTGCTTCTCGAGGAAGCGGCGCGTCTCGATCCCCTGGTAGGCGCCCTTGTTCCTGATCCCGGCCAGCGTCACGGCCGGGGACGCGTTCCCCGTCGCCTTGAAGACGCCGCCGAGCAGGATCGGGACGTAGCGGAACGAGACCCCCGTCCGCGCCTCGACGCCCGGGATCACGACGTGGCTGAGATAGGCGTTGGGACTCCCGAAATCGAAATGGAACTCGGCGGTGACTCCGGACATGGCTTGCCTCGTGACGGACGCGTGACGCGTGCTCGACGCTCCGGTCCTCCGCACGGTTCGACGGACCCGACTTGTCGCGAGCGACGCTAATCGATAAGGTTTCGTTACGCAACTTGCAAAAGCGACGCGAATCCGAGCGCGTGCGCGAGGTGCGGAGCGGCAAGGAGGAGTGGACGATGTCCCGCAAGCGATTCCAGGACATGAACTGCGGCGTCGCGCAGACGCTCGAGCAGGTCGGCGACTGGTGGACCCTGCTGATCGTCCGCGATGCCTTCCTCGACAAGACGCGTTTCTCCGAATTCCAGGAGAGCCTGGGAATCGCGAAGAACATCCTGAGCGATCGCCTCCGCAAGCTGGTCGAGAACGGCATCCTCGAGAAGGAGCGTCTCGACGAGCCCGGGGCGCGGTACGCCTATCGGCTGACGAAGAAGGGCCGCGATCTCTGGCTGGTCCTGACCGCCATGCGGCTCTGGTCCGATCGCTGGGTCTTCGGCGAGCGGGACGTTCCGCTGGTCGCCCGGGAAGAGGACTCCCACCGCGAGGTCGCGGCGCTGCTGGCGGTCGACCGCGACGGCGACCCGGTCGAGCCGGGCAAGCTCGAGTGGGCGCCGGGACCGGCGCCGCGCCGGCGCGCGAAGCGGCGGAACGCGGGAGCCCGGCGATGAGCGCCCGCCGGGAGCGCCCCTTTCTTCGCGAGCAGCGGCGCGACGGGCGCGGACGAGCGGATGCGCGCACCCCGCGACGGCGTCGAGCGTCGGACCCGAGGCGACCGGACTAGTTCACGCCGCGCGCCGCCTCGCCCCAGTACTCGGCGCGCAGCACCTTCTTGTCCGGCTTCCCGACGGCGGTGAGGGGGAGCGCGTCGACGACTTCGACGGACTTGGGCGCGTAGACCGGCCCCTTCCGCTCCTTCACGAGGCCCATCAAGGCTTCCGCGTCGACCGTCTCGCCCGGCCGCGCGACGACGATCGCTTTGACCGCCTCGCCCCACTTCTCGTCGGGCACGCCGATCACCGCCGCCGCCGACACGCTCGGGTGGGTCGACAGCACGTCCTCGATCTCGCGCGGGAAGACGTTGAAGCCGCCGGACACGATCATGTCCTTCTTGCGATCGACGATCGTGAAGAAGCCCTCCTCGTCGCGAACGGCCATGTCGCCGGTCCGCAGCCAGCCGTCGACGAGGGTCTGCTCCGTGAGCTCGGGTTGCTTGAAGTAGCGGCGCATGACGGCGGGCCCCTGGACGCAGATCTCTCCCGCCTCGCCGTCCGGCAGCCGCCGCCCCTCTTCGTCGAGGACGGCGACGCGCGCGCCCGGCATCTCGATGCCGCAACTCGAGAGTCGATCCATCCGTGACACGTCGTGGTGTTCCCGCCAGAGACTGGTCGCGATCCCGCCGCACTCGGTCTGCCCGTAGAGCTGCGCGAAATGCGGGCCGATCCGTTCGATTCCCTCCACCAATCGGGACGGCGACATCGGCGACGCGCCGTACATGATCGTCTCGAGCGAGCCGAAGTCGGTGCCTTCGAGCGCCGGGTGGTCGAGGACGGCGTAGATCATCGTCGGCACGAGCAGCGCCAGCGTGGCCCCTTCGCGGACGACCGCGTCGAGCCAGGTCCCCGGATCGAATCCCTTCTGGAGAACGACCGTCCCGCCCGCCATCAGGGTCGGCGTGATCAGCATGCCTGCGGCGTGAGTGATGGGCGCGCAGGCGAGGTAACGGCGCGACTGCGGCAGATCCCAGCCGCTCGCGACCGCGAAGGCCATGTGCGCGACCGCGGCCTCCGGAATCTCCGCGGCCTTCGGGACGCCCGTCGTACCGCCGGTGTAGAGGAGCCAGGTCGTGTCCTCGGGGCGGTTGGGTCCGGGCGAGAGGGTCGCGGCGCCGACGGCCTCGACGAGCGTGTTCAGGTCCTCCCCGACGTCGGCCGGCCCGAAGGTCAGCACCGTTCGAACCGAAGGACATTGCGCGAGGAGCGCACCGGCACGGTCCGCGAAGCCCGGATCCACGAGCAGGATCGTCAGCTCGGCCTCGTTGCACGCGTACTCGTGGTCGTCGAAGGAGCCGAGCGGGTGGAGCGCCGTATAGCGACCGCCCGCGAGCCCGGCGCCCGCCTGGGAGAGCCAGACCTCGGGCCGATTCGGCGACAGCACGCCGACGCCCTGGCCGCGCCCGAGACCCTTCTCCTGCAGGACACGGACCACCCGCGCGAGCCGCGCCTCGGTCTCGCGATAGGTCCAGGAGACGCCCTCCTGCCGGAAGGCCTCGCGCGCAGGCCAGCGGCGCAGACTGTTCACGAGCAGCTCGCTGTGGGTGATCGGTCGGTGCAACTCGTTCGTCGTCATGGCGTGCCTCCTCCGGAGATCCCGCGTGAGGGTCGTTCGTCCGCGCGCGGGACGCCATCGCCCGTTCGGCCCCGTCCCCGACGCGGACGCCGCGGGCGTACTCTCCGTCTTCGTGGCCAGCCGCGCCGTCGCCTAGACTCCCGGCCCCTGAACGAGGAAGAGGAGAAGCCGCATGCCCGGACCGCTCGACGGGATCCGCGTGGTCGAGATCGCCAACTACGTCGCCGTGCCCGCCGCCGGGACCCTGCTGGTCGATCTCGGCGCCGACGTGGTGAAGGTGGAGGTGCCGTGGGGCGACTTCTATCGCTTCGCGACGCCGCGGAGGAACGGCTACGACACGGACTTCCCGCTCAGCGCCAACTATCAGATGGACAACCGCGGCAAGCGCTCCCTCGCCCTCGACCTGGCGCTCCCCCAGTCGGTCGAGGCGCTCAAGCAGTTGATCGCGAAAGCGGATGTCCTGATCACGAACACCCTCCCGGGGCGGCTCGCGAAGGCCGGCCTCGACGTCGAAACGCTTCGCGCCGAACGGCCGGAGCTGATCGTCGCGCGGCTCGGCGGATTCTCGCCGGTAGGCGAGCAGGCCGACGACCCGGGCTTCGACCAGACGTCGTTCTGGGCGCTTTCCGGCATGATGGACCAACAACGCGACCCGGAGTCGCCGCCCGCCTTCTTCCGCCCCGGCGTCGGCGATCATTGCGCCGCGCTGTCCATGTCGACGGGGATCCTCGCCGCGCTCCGACACCGCGACCAGACCGGTGTCGGCCAGGTCGTGGACGTGAACCTCCAACAGGTCGGCTTCTACATCGGCGGCAACGACAGCTGCCAGGCCCTCGCGACCGGCCAGTCGCCGCCGCGCCACGACCGACGCGCGCCGCGCAATCCGCTCTGGAATCACTATCCGACCGCGGACGACCGCTGGCTCCTGCTCGTCATGATCGACTCGACGATCTACTGGACCTCGTTCTGCCAGGCGATCGGCCGGCCGGACCTGCTCGAAGACGATCGCTTCAAGGATCCACGCGATCGCTTCAAGTACAACCGCGAGCTGGTCGCGGCCCTCGACGAGACCTTCCGGACGAAGACCCTCGCCGAATGGACGGCGGCGCTCGAAGGCCGGAAGGTGATCTGCGCTCCGGCGCGGACCGTCCTCGAGGCGGTCACGGACGAGAAGACCGTGGCGAACGGCGTCTTCTCCACCATTCGCCACCCCGAGCACGGCGACTTCAAGACGGTCGCGCCGCCCTTCCGCCTCTCCGGCCACGACATGCACGGCACCTTCCCGGCGCCGGACCTGAACGCCCATACTCGCGAGGTGCTCGAAGAAGCGGGCGTCGACCCGGACACGGTCGATCTCCTCGTCTCCGTCGGAGACCCCTAGGTCCGCCTCCGCGGGCCCGATCCCGCGCAGGCGTTCGGGCACCCGAGAGGACGTTGCGACGCGCCGAGCAGACGCGTGGACTAGCGGAGGTCGGCGCGCAGCGTCGCTTCGAGCTGGGCCCGCATCTTCTCGGGAATCTCCATCGCGCGACGCTCGTCGAGGTGGAGCGCGATGTCGACGACGTCGTTCGCCAGGAGCGGCTTGCCGGTGTCGAGGTCGAAGACCCAGAAACGGCGCAGGCTCGTCTTCTTCATGATCTGGACCGGCGCGCCGAAGCTCTGGATCCGCGTGCCCTGCCGGAGCGGCGCGAGCCGGACGGAGCGCATCTCGAGGGAAGCCCAGCCCATCCGGCCTCCGCCCTCGAGCGGGTAGACGGGCGGCCCGGGCTCGCTCCCGTCCAGCGGCTCGCCGCCCCACATGATGAAGGGGCGGTGGTCGGCGGAGACGCGCCCGGTCTCGTCGCAGAGCTCGGCGTCGATCGTCCGCGGTTTGCGCATCGCCATTCCGTGCTCGAGCGCGTCTTCGAGCGTCGGCGCCTTCGTGCTCGCGTCGAGATCGATGGAGCGGGGACGGCCGTGCTCCGGGACGACGATCCGCTGTTCGAGGAGCGCCTCGACGATCGCCGGCTCGATCACCGGCGGCTCCTCGAGCTCGTCGTTCGGGAAGCGCACGTCGTGCATGAAGGTCGCGGCGATCTCTTCGCGAACCGGATTGCGCAGCTCGTGGTAGAAACGCAGACCGCGCTCGGTCGCATCGAGGATCCCGCCGTGGACTTCGAGCGGCGATCCGGCCAGCTGCTCCCGCTGGTAGCGCGTGTAGAGCCCGGGCAGGTCGTGGACGCCGGGCGTGATGCCGTCGACGCCGAGTCCCGGCAGATCGATCTGCTCGAGCAGGTTCGCGGTCGCCGCCAGGGCGCGCTCGCCGTAGTGGCGGACGTTCATGTGTCCGAGCGCGTCGATTTCCTCGTCGAGGACGACGCTCTCGTGGAGCAATCGGAGATCGTACATGAAAGGGATCCGGGTCTCGGGCGCGGCGAGCAAGCGAGAGGACCTCGGTGCGCGCCGCGCGAGTCTCGTCGTTCGCGGCGGATCGGGCAACCCGCCCGAGCGAACCCGGAGTGCGCTCGCGATCCTCG
>JBCCZJ010000184.1:0-9524 GCA_039187915.1 Myxococcota bacterium | reverse complement strand
CGATTTCGTCGGGAAGTCGCTCGGCGGCGGGATGGCGCGGCTCTGCGCCGATCGCTTCGGGGCCGACCCGGACGAAGCCTGCCTGCTCTCGGCGCTCCTCGCGCTGGCGCCGGGCATGACCCAGGTCGGGGCCGGGCTCTCGGACGCGTTGGCCCCGTCGCCCGCCACGCGGCCGGCGCGAAGCGGCGCACCGCTCGGCGGGGCCGGGCCCTGCTACATGCTGCGCGGGGACGGACCGTTGCTCGGCGTCATCACGGGCGAAGGCGACGACTGAGCCTGCTGTCGGTCGATCGAGCCCGGCTCGGGTGCGCCCGCGATCGAGCGTGGAATCGCGTTCGCTAGAGACCGAGCGCGTGGGCGAGGGCCGTCTGGTACCCCTGCTCGAGGCGTCGACTCAGGCGCGCCTGCGGCAGGAAGCCGTCGGCCCCGTGAAAGAGGCCCGGGTAGACCGCGAGCTCGCAGGGTACGCCCGCGGCGATCAGGCGCCGCGCGTAGTCGATGTCTTCGTCCCGGAAGAGGTCCTCCGCGCCGACGCAGACGTAGGCGGGCGGGAGTCCCTCGAGGTTCGTGGCGCGCGTCGCGCACGCATACGGCGAGGCGTCCTCGCCCGGCGTGCCGTCGAGGTACATCTCCCAGGCATTGAACGACGTGCGCCGGCACCAGACGGGGTGATTCGCGATCTGTCCCGACGGCGTCGCGTGCAGGTTGTCGATCATCGGATAGATCAGGAGCTGCATCGCCAGGTCCGGGCCTCCGCGATCCCGATTCAGGAGCGCGAGCCCCGCGGCCAGACCGCCGCCGGCGCTGGCGCCGCCGATCGCGAGGCGGGCCGGATCGATCGAGAGCGCGTCCGCGTGCTCGACCGTCCACTGGAGCGCCGCGAAACAGTCTTCCGTCCCGGCCGGAAACGGATGCTCGGGCGCGAGTCGGTACTCGACCGAGACCACGGTCACGTCGAGCGCTTCGGCGATCCAGGTCGCGCGCAGGTCCAGGGCCGAGCCGAGCAGGTAGCCCCCGCCGTGAATCCAGAGCAGGCAGGGTTGAACCGCGTCGGAGGGGCGGCGGTGGACGTAGACCGTCACGTCCCCGTCGGTCGAGGGCACGGCCCGCTGCGTGATGACCACGTCGGTCGGCGGCGGCGGCGGCGCGTTGGCCGCGAGCGCCTCGCGCAGGGCGACCACGGAGTCGCGCGTGATGTTCGCCAGACCCTCGGGCAGGGTCGGGATGAGGACGGCGAGCTCGGGGTCGAGGCGGTCGACATCGAGTGCTTTCGGCGGATCCGGCGGCGTCATGTCGGGCGGGCTCCCTGGCGGTCGATTCGGAGGCGCCACGATAGCCGCCCGACGACGGCCGCTCGACCGCTACGCTCCGACCGGCATGTCGTCCGATTCCCTCGCGTCCCATCGGGTCCCTGAAGACGCCTCCGGCGCCATCCGCTGGGTGCTCCTCGCCGGGGTCTGGTTCTGCTATGCGAGCTTCGGCCTGGTGGCGACGAGCCTCGCGCCCCTCGTTCCGCTGATCGTCGAGGACCTCGGAATCGGCCACGGCGCCATGGGCAGCGTCCTCGGCGCCTGGCAGGCGGTCTACATCTTCGCGGCCCTGCCCTGTGGCCTGCTCCTCGATCGCGTGGGCGCCCGGCACGCCATCTTCCTGGGCGGACTGTTCATCGCGGCGTCGGCCTTCGGTCGGAGCCTCGCCACGAGCTACGGGGAGCTGCTCCTTGCGGTCGGTCTCTTCGGGATCGGCGGGCCGATCGTCAGCGCCGGCGCGCCCAAGGTCGTGACCGGGTTGTTCCACGGGGCCCAGCGCGGACTGGCGATGGGCATCTACATGACCGGCCCCTCGATCGGCGGAATCGTGTCGCTCACGCTGACGCACTCCGTGCTCGTGCCGACCCTCGGCGGGTGGCGCGGCGTGCTCGCGGTCTGGGCGGTCGGCGCGCTCTTCGCCTCGTGCCTGTGGTGGGTGGTGGCCGGACTCGCCCGCGCGACGACGGGACCGGACGCGGTCCCGAGCGACGGACGCCCCGGCCAGCTCGAGACCCTGCGCGCCCTGATCGTGATCCCGGCCGTGCCGCTCCTGCTCGCAATGGCGGTCGGGCTCTTCTCGTTCAACCACGGGCTCAACAACTGGCTGCCCGAACTGCTGCGCTCCGGCGGGCTCGGGCTGGTCGAGGCGGGCTACTGGGCGGCGCTCCCGACGCTCGTCGGCATCGTCGGTTCGCTCCTGATCCCGCGCCTCGCCACGCCCGATCGCCGCTACCGGATCCTCTTCGGGCTCTCCTTCGCCGCGTTCGGGGCCTCTCTGCTGCTGCAGACCACGGCGCCGGCCACGCTCGTTCCGGGGCTGCTGCTCCAGGGCATCGCGCGCTCGTCGCTGATGACCGTGCTGATCCTCACGCTGGTGGAGCGGCCTTCGATCGGCGAAACCCGCGCGGGCGCGGCCAGCGGGCTCTTCTTCTCGGCCGCGGAGATCGGCGGCGTGCTCGGTCCGCTGGGACTGGGCCTGCTCTACGATGCGACGGGGACCTTCGCCCCCGGGCTCTACACGCTGACCGGCATCGCGGCCGCGCTCTGCCTCGCGACGCTCCGGCTCTCGCGCGTCGCGCCTCGTGCTGCCGGCTGATCAGGCCTCGGCGTCCGCCAGCGCGTCGGCGATCTCGCGGAGCTTGTTCTTCGCGACCTTGTCGAGGGTGGCCACGGGGAACGCGTCGCGGAAGTAGACCGCGCGGGGCACCTTGAAGTCGGCGAGGTTGGACGCGCAGGCGTCGATGATCATGGACGCGTGGTCTTCCTCTGACGCGGGCGCGTCGGGGCCCCGGATCACGAATACCACGACGACCTGGTCGAGCATCTCGTGCTTCTGGCCGACGACGGCCAGGTCGGCGACGCCGGGCACGCCGCGGATCACGTCTTCCACCTCGCGCGAGGATACGTTCTCTCCCCCCACCTTGAGAGCGTCCTTGTCGCGCTCCTTGTAGAAGAAGTTGCCTTCCACGCCGAGCGCCACCAGATCGCCGGTCTTGAACCAGCCGTCCTCGGTGAAGGCCTTCGCGTTGGCCTCGTCGTTGTCGTAGTACTCGAGGAAGAGCTGAATCCCGCGTCGTCCGCGCACCCAGAGCTCTCCGGTCTCCCCGTTCATGCAGGGCTGGCCCGTCTCCTGGTCGACGATCATGAACTCGTAGCCGGGCGTGGGCTTCCCCATCGAGCCGTCGGGGTAGGTCTGGTGCCAATCGTTGCGCGTCGCGTGCGTGACGGTCTCGGTCATGCCCCAGGCGGACATGACGCGCAGCCCGAGCCAGCTCTCGAGCGCCGGCATGATCAGGCCGAACACGCCGATCCTGAGCTTGTTCTCGGGGATCGCCTGTCCGGCGAGGGCCTTGAACACGAACGGGATCAGGGAAATGTGGGTCACGTCGTGCTTCGTCACGACCTCCCAGAACCGGCTCGACGAGAACTTCGGTTGGAGGACGATCGTGCCGCCCGCGCCGAGGGTCGACCACGTCGACCAGCTCTGCGCGTTCACGTGGAAGAAAGGCAGATAGATCAGATAGACGCCGTCGCCGTCCATGTCGATGTTGATCGAGCCCTGGCGGCTCGCCCAGACGGCGTTGGCGTGGGTATGGACGACGGCCTTCGGCCGGGACGTCGTCCCCGAGGTGTACATGATGCCGACCGGGGCCATGGGATCGGCCTCTCGGACCGGACAGTCCGCGGCATCGCCTTCCAGCGTCGCGAAGGACGGGTGACCGTGGGCCGCGTGCTCGGCGGCGGGCGCTTCGCCCGAGTCGTCTTCGGTCACGACGATCCACTGCAGGCCCTTGGCGTGTTCGGCGACGAGGGCGGCATACTGCGGCTGGGTCACGGCGCCGACGCAGCCGACGTGGGACGCGTAGTACTCGATTTCGGGGCCGGCACTCCGGGTGTTGGTCGTGACGCCGACGGCGCCGATCTTCGCGCACGCGTACCACGCGAGCACCATCTCGGGGCAGTTGTCGCAGTGGATCAGGATCTTGTCGCCCTTCTGGACCCCCTTCGCGGCGAGCCCGGCGCCGATCCGCGTGATCGCCGCGTCGAACTCCGCGTAGGTCCAACGCGCCGCTGCGCCGCTCTTCGGTTCCCAGACGAGGAAGGGGTGGTCCGGCTTCTGCGCCGCCCAGTGGGAGACGAGCCAGGGAATGTCCTGTCCGGCCATCTGGAAGGCATCGACGAGGGCGGGATCGATCGTGTCGGACATCGGGTCGGGAACTCCGTTCGGGCGGGCTTCGGGGCGCCTCCGGGTATAGCCGAGCGGCCTCGGGGCATCACCTGCGCTTCGCGCCGTCCGAAGCGGCCCCGCGCCCGCGCGTTCGGTGCATCCGGCGGCGTCTCGCAGACGGCTGTCCGAGGTCGTCGACGGAGCCGCTATCGGCGGTCGAAGCGGACCGGCAGGGTCTTCGGGCCACGCAGGACGGTGCCCTCGATCGAGGGGGCGGCGCCCTCGGCGAAGACGAGGTCCGGCAGGCGCTCGGAGAGGACGCGCAGGCTGACCTCCATCTCGCGGCGCGCGAGGTGGGAGCCGAGACAGAAATGCGCGCCGTGCCCGAACGAGAGGAACTCGCGCTCCTTGCGCGCCGGATCGAAGCGATCGGGGGCGTCGAAGACCGTTCGGTCGCGGTTGGCGCTCGTGATGCCGAAGATCACCTCGGATCCGCCCGGGATGTCCACGCCCGCCCAACGCACGTCCTTCGGCGCGAAGCGCGGGAGCATCGCCGTCGGCCCCTCCCAGCGGAGGGACTCCTGCACGACCGCGGGGATGCAGTCCGGTTCGGCCTGCACGCGTTCCCAGACGTCGCGGTGGGTCAGAACCGCGTAGAAGAGGCTGCCGAGGCCGCGGTAGGTGGTGTCGGCACCGGCCGGGAAGAGCAATCGGAGGAAGGAGAAGATCTCTTCCTCGGTCAGTTGCTCGCCTTCGACCTCGACGTTCGCGAGGGACGAGAGGAGATCCTCGCCCGGTTTCGCGCGGCGGTCTTCGATGATCGGTCGCAGGTAGTCCGTGAACTCGGCGGAGGCGCGCTGGGCGCCCTCGGGATCCCAGGGGAAGTCGATCAGTCCATCGCCCCAGCGCTTGAGGCGCTCGAAGTCCGTCGGCGGGAAGTCGAGCAGGCGCGTGATCACGGTGAACGCGTAGCGGGTCGTGTAGGCCTCGACGAGATCCGCCGTGCCGCGCGGGCCCATCTGGTCGGAGAGCATCGCGTCGACGAGCTGATGGGCGACCGGCGTCAGGAAGGCCTCGACGAACTCGGTCATCAGCCGCGGACGGAAGGCCGCGGAGACGAGCCGCCGATTCCGTCGATGTTCCTCGCCGCCCATGCACTGGATCGTTCTGCCCATGACCGGCTCGGTGTGGCGCGCGTAGGCGGCCCAGGACGGGAAGGCCTCGTCGTCGGCCATCGCGCTCCGCAGGTCGGCGAAGCGCGTGATCAGGTAGGCGGTCGACCCGTGGTATCGGACCGGGGCCACCGCATGGCGCTCCCGGAGATCGGAGAGAATGGCATGGAGATCCGGGACCGCGTCCATCGCGAAGTCGATCGCCGGGTACTCGATCGGGGGAGAAGCCATGGGGAAGCCTCCGTCGTGGCGACCGCGCGCGGCGGCCGTCTGGGAAAGGCTACCCCTTCGTGGGACCTCGCGCGCGCCGCGCGCAGGGGCGCTAGGTCGAACGGATCCACTCGACGAGGATCGCCGCCGCTTCGGCGCCGCAGTCCTCCTGCCAGAAATGCCCGGCGCGCTCGAGGATCCGGTGCGGCTGTCCCGCGGCGCCGGGCACGCGCTCCTGGAAGATCGCGTCCCAGCCGCGCGTCGGCGGGTCCGCGTCGCCGAACAGGGTGAGGAAGGGTCGGTCGAATCGCGCGAGCGCGGCCCAGGTCGCGCGGTTAATGGCCGCGCCTTCGTCGCTCTCGGTGACGGGGATCAGGATCGGGTACTGGCGCATGCCGGCCTTGTGCCACTCGCTCGGGAAGGGCGCGTCGTAGGCCTCGGCCACCCGCTCGCTCACGCCGCGCGCGGTGGCGAAGGGGATCGAGGGGCTCGCCGCGAAGTCCGGCGCGCGCGTCGAGGCCATCCGCCAGTCGAGCAGCGCCGCGCTGACCGTGGCGTTCTCTGCGTCGCTCGCGTGGACGGCCCAGTCGAGCCGCCCGGCGAGCTCGGGCTCCGCCGTGTGGAGCATCGTGTTCGCCGCGCAGACCCGCGAGAAGCGGTCCATCTCCTGCGCGAGGACGCCCAGGCCGATCGGGCCGCCCCAGTCCTGGCAGACGAGGGTCACGTCGGTCAGGTCGAGGCCGACCACGAGCGCGCGGACCCACGCGACGTGGTTCGCGAAGCTGTAGTGGGCGGGGCGGGTCGGCTTGTCGCTGCGGCCGAAGCCGATCTGATCGATCGCGATCGCACGGAGTCCGGCGCTCGCGAACACCGGGATCAGCTTGCGGTAGAGGAACGACCAGGCGGGCTCGCCGTGCACCATGAGCACGACCGGGGCGTCGGCCGGTCCCTCGTCGACGTAGTGCATCCGGAGCGGGCGCGGGTCGTAGGGATTCGGCACGTCGAGATAGTGGGGTTCGAAGGGGAAGTCGGGCAGGTCGGCAAAGCACGCGTCGTCGGTGCGCACGGCGATCGGGATCTCGGGGCCTTCGGTCGGGACGGACGTCATGGGCCGATGCTACCGGGTCGCTGCCGCCTTCGCGGCCGGGGTCCGCACGGTCCGAGTCCGCTGCGCTACACCCTCGAACGAACGATCCAGGAGACGCTCCGTGGCCCCCGAAGAGTACGAAGACTTGAGCGACGCCGAAGTCGTCCGGACCTCGCGGGACGACGAGGCCCTGCGCCAGCGCCTGCAGGACTGGCTCGCGACCCGCCTCCCGGGCGGCGCGGAACCGCGGGTCTCGGAGATCTCCGCCCCGTCGGCTTCGGGCATGTCGAGCGAGACCCTGCTCTTCGATGCGACGTGGCGGGGGAAAGACGGGTCGACCGAGTCCGGCGCCTTCGTCGGTCGGATGGCGCCCGCCGAGCACGATCTCCCGACCTTTCCGAGCTACGACATGGCCATGCAGGCCGGCGTGCTGCGACTGGTCGGCGAGGTCGGCGTGCCGGTTCCGCGCGTGCGATGGCTCGAGACCGATCCGGGGCCGCTGGGCGCTCCGTTCTTCGTGATGGAACGGCTGCGCGGGCGGGTCCCCGGTGACGTTCCGCCGTATCTCGCCGCGGGTTGGGTCTTCGAGGCGACCGACGAAGAACGACGGCGGCTGCAGGACGCGACCGTCGCGGCGATCGCCCGGATCCATTCCGTCGATCTCGAGAAGAGCGAAACCGGCTTCCTCGAGTTCGACGAGCCGGGAGACACGCCGCTGCGGCGCCACGTGGCCAACCAGCGCAGCTACTACGCCTGGCTGACCGACGGGGGACGGTCCTCGCCGCTGATCGAAAGGACCTTCGCGTGGCTCGATGCCCATTGGCCGAACGAGACGAGCACCGTCGTCAGCTGGGGCGACGCCCGCATAGGCAACGTCATGTATGCCGAGGACGGCTTCGAGCCCGTCGCGATCCTCGACTGGGAGATGGCGGGCCTCGGGACCCGCGAGCTCGATCTGGGCTGGCTCTGCTTCATGCACACCTATTTCTTCCAGGTGCTGCTGGAGCAGGCGGGCGCGCCGGGACTGCCCAGGTTCCTGCGCGCCGACGACATCGCCGAGACCTACGGCAAGCTCACCGGGCACACGGTCGAAGATCTCCGCTGGTACCTCGTCTACGGCGGTCTGCGACACGCGATCATCATGTCCCGGATCAACGAGCGGATGGTGCACTTCGGGCAGGCCGAGTCCCCGGCCGACCCGGACGACCGCATCCCGCATCGCTACACGCTGGCGAACATGCTGGAAGGGCGTTTCTGAGCGCCTGAGTCGCGGGGGCCATCGGGCCCTCGGAACGGGGCTAGGGCACGTCGCGCGCGGTCGACTCGACTTCGACTCCGGCTTCGGATTCGGCTTCGGCTTCGGCGCGGCGATACCGCGCCAGCGATCGCGCGTAGGCGGCGCGTAGCTTCGGTGCGGCGCCGCTCCGCTCGAGGATCGCGAGCGCGCGCGCTTGCGTGGCGGCGGCCTTCGCGGGATCGCCGGCGGCGAACCAGGCTGCGGCGAGGGTGTCGAGCTGGTTCGGATCGGGCTCGCCGGAGCCCAGCTCGACGAGGCGCGAAGCCAGGAGGACGGCACGCTCGCCATCGCCGCCGTGCGCGGCGGACGTCGTCGCCAGCGCCCAGGCGAGCTCGTTCAGGTAGGTCGCCGAGTCGGGGCAACCGCCGAGGGCGTCTTCGAGCTCGCGAATCCGCTCCCGGTCGCGACCGAATCGCGCGAAAGCCCGCGCCCGATCCAGGCGCGTCTCACTACAAGGATCCGCCTCGACGGCGAGGGCGCGATCGAAGAGCGCGAGCGCCTCGTCGGCGCGTCCCGTTCCCGCCGTCGCCTCCGCCAGCATGGCGAGCACGGTCGGGCTCTCGGGATGCATTTCAGCGAGCGGAGCGAGCACGGCGATGGCGCGGTCGTAGCGACGCGCGGCGATGACGCCCTTCGCGCGGGAAAGCGACTCCGCCGCTCGCGCGAGGCCGCGCGGCGGCGGTCCCTGCGGCGCGAGGAGCGCGATCTCGTCGGGCAGGCGCCTGCCGGCCCGCGGAACCACGTAGCCGAGCGCTTCGAGCCGCGCGACGTCCACGGCCGAGAGCGGGGGATCTTCGGGGTCGGGGGCGGGCTGCGCCTCCGCCACGAGCGCCCGGAGTCGGCCCGCCAGGTGCGCCGCGCGCTCGGGCTCTCGGCCCGCCATGTTTCGCGTCTCGCCCGGATCCGTCGCGAGGTCGTAGAGCTCGGGCTCCGCCGAGTGGATGTATTTCCAGCGGCCTTCGCGCAGCAGCCGGACCGGCGTCGTGCCGAAGATGCGGTGGAGGTCGAGGCTCTCGCCGTAGACCAGCGGCGCGGGCTCGGCGTCTTCGCCGCGGAGCCGGCCTGCCAGGCTCCGGCCGTGCAGGCCGCCCGGAACCGGGCGCTCCATCAGGTCGAGGATCGTGGGCAGCAGGTCGACGGTTCGCGCCGGCGTCTCGACGCGGAGGCCCCGTGGCAAGGAGGGCGGCCCCCAGAGCAGGAGGGGCACGCGCATCGTCGAGTCGTAGACGAAGTAGCTGTGGGTCGGCTCGTCGTGCTCGCCGAGCCCCTCGCCGTGATCGCTCGTTACGACCACGAGGGTGTGCTCGCGCAGCCCTCGCGCCTCGAGCCGCTCGAAGACGCGGCCGAGGGCGCGATCGAGGGCGTGGACCTGGGCCAGGTAGGGCGCGTCCGGGAAGGCGTCCCGGTCCGCGGCTCGCTCCAGATAGGGGAGATGGGCATCGAAGTAGTGGAGCCAGAGAAAGAAGGGCGTGTCCGCCCAGGCGTCGATCGTCTCGAGCGCCCGCGCCGTCACGTTTTCGGCGCTTCGACGCAGCCCGCCGCCGGGCAGGGAAGCGACGGG
>JBCCZJ010000183.1:0-9634 GCA_039187915.1 Myxococcota bacterium | reverse complement strand
CTCCCGCAGGGCCGGGTGGTCCGGCTCGAGTCCCGTCGCGACGAGCCCTTCGATCACCCGCCGCGTCATGCTGAGGTCGACGTGTCCAGCGTCGGGCGGCGTTCGGGGCACGGCGCTTCCCATGCCCCAGCCGCCCTGCGCGGGATGGTCGGTCCAGCCCTTCGTGCGTCCGAGCTGTTGGTCGAGCAGCCAGTCCCGCGTTCGATTGGCGAGGCCCGCGGGCGCGGCGTCCGGCCGACGGGCGAGGAGCGAGAGCATCATCCCCGTCGCATAACACGGATAGTCGGCGGCGGCCTCGCGGAGGCCGAGCGCACCGCGTTCGTCGCATCGCCGCGCGAGCGCGGCGAGCGACCGCGCCGCTTCGTCGTCGGAGAGCGCTCCGGCCCGCTCGATCGCCAGGAGCGTGAAGGGGGTCAGGCTCGCGCCCCCGCGGAGCAGTCCGTAGCGACGTGAGGGATAGCGGCCGTCCTCGGTCCGCTGGGTGCGCAGCCAGGCGAGGGCGCGCGAGAGGACCTGCTCCGCCCCCGCGTCCGGCGTGGCGTCGGTCGTGGCGGCGCGGGCCGGAGCGAACGCGCCGAGCAGGCCCTGGCCGGCGAGGCACGCCCCGCCCAGGAGGACCGCCCGGCGCGTGACGCGCTTCGCGTTCACTGCACGGTCCGCGTCGCCGACGTCGCCGCGGACTGCACGTCGGGTGCGGATTCTCCGGACTGCGTGACCTGGGGAAAAGCGTCTCCGGCGCCGAGGGTCAGGACGGCCGCGGCGGTCACGAAGGGCGTGCTCGTGATGCAGTGATGGCCGGACCAGGAGCCGTCGCCGTTCTGGGTCGCCCGGAGATGCGAGGCGATGGCCGTCTGCCACGTTTCCCAGTCGTCGCCCCGCTCCTCGGCGAGCGTGTCGGAGATCATCATGTACGAGAGCATCTCCTCACCGCCGACCGAGCCGAAGCCGCGGATCATCGCCGCCTGGTCTTCGCGCAGTCGATCCGCTGCCTTCTCCGCTTTGCGTTCGGCGCGTTCCGCCGCCTCCGGCGCGACCGTTTTGCCGCCCTTCTTGTTGCCCTGGAGCGCGGAGGCTGCGGCGTAGAGGTCGACGCCGGCGCCCGAGCTCGAGTCGAAGCGGCCCGACTCCTCGTCGACGAGCTTCTCGTTGAAGGCCTGGGCGCGGTCGAGCACGACCTGGTCGACGCGCTTGCCCTTGTCGAGGGCGGTGTAGAGGCTGCGGGCGGCGACGGAGCTCGACAGGACGGGCGCCCAGCCGTTCGCGTCGAAGCTGCCGTCCTTGCGCTGCGCGGCGACGACCTTCGAGAGGACCTTGTCGTAGGCGATCTGGGTGCGCGTGTAGAGCTTCTCGCCGACGCGCCGATCGACGTCGCCGAGCAGGAGCGCCGCGAAGTGCGTGTCGACGTTCGGACCGAGCTTGCCCTGGGGCTGTGTGCCCTTCGGTGCGTCGAGGGAAACGCCGCGGGCGGGCGCCTTCTCGATCGCGCGGAGCACGTAGTCGAGTCCCTTCCGGATCGAGGCCTGGTGGGCGTCGGTCTCGCCGGCATCGCGCTGGAGCGCCATCAGCGCGAGCGACGTCGTCGCGACGTCCGACTGCCCGCTCGGGCCGCGGTCCTGGTTGCGCTGGGCAAAGCTCGCCGCGCCCCATCCGCCGTCCGCGTTCTGATGCTGCACGAGCCATCGCGCGCCGGCCTTCCGCGTGGCGACTGCGTCGACCGGCGCGGGCTGCGGCGGGACGGTCGACGGCGTGATGGGGGCGCTCTCCGGCTCGACCGTCGCCGGCTTCGCCTTCGCGGCCGGTGCAGCCTCGGGCACGACGTCCATCGCGAGGGCCGGGCTGGCCAAGAGAAGAGAGGAGAGAAGAAGGGAAGTTAGTCGCTGCATCGTCGGGGAACCTCGCGGGCCGCAGGAGTGCGGTACGGCGGGTTCGATGCGTGGCTGGACGGGAAGGTTCCCGGCTGGACACATTCGTGTGTGATGTGAACCAGGCGCGGGCGACCGACCTCCAACGCCGTTCAGTCGGGCTCGGTCGCCGACCGGATCACGTAGGCGACCGCGCGTCGGAGTTCCGCGCGCGCCTCTTCGGAGTCGAGCGCACGGAGTCGATCCTCGATCCCGCGTTCGAGCAGCGCCACGGCCTCGGCGATGTCGTCGACGCCGGGCGTCGCCGCGTTCGGCGTCTCATCGGAGAGGGTCGTTCGGCGAGCGCCACGCGGCGCGGTGGGGCCGCGCGGCGTGACCGATCGATGCCCGGAATTTGCCGTTTCCCGCGCAGGCCCCGTCGTCTTCTCGTGCCGCGAATCGGACCGCATCGCCCCTCCGGAGTCGGCGAGTCGAACAGATAAAACATTCAGAACCAAGTATTTAGAGATTTCTTCTGCCGACAGTGAGACACTTTGTGTCAAGTTTCTCACGGACTCTTCGATGAATCAATATGTCTCATTAAGAGACTCATAATGATTCATTGAATGAGTGGCTCTGGTTTCGCGAGCAGGGTCGCGCCTGGGCCAGGGGGGAGCGGAACGATGGCGAAGAAGACGGTCGTGCTCGGCCTGTCGCTGCTCGGTTGTCTCGTGCTTGCGGGATGTCCGGAGTCGGACGGCGGCTGTGCCGACGGCGACGGCGACGGGTTCGGCGCGGGCTGCGTGCTCGGCGTCGACGCGGACGATACGAATCCGAACGTCTGGATGGCAACGGCCACCTGCGTGGATACGGACGGGGACTCGAGCTTCGTCGGCTGCGACGCCTACGCGACGGTCGCGGGCCCGGACTGCGACGATACGGACGTGGACAACCAGTCGAGCTGCTCGACCTGCCTCGATGGAGACAGCGACGGCAGCTTCGCGGGCTGCGACGCGTATACGGTGCGAAGCGGTCCGGACTGCGACGACGCGGACGTCGACAACCAGTCGAGCTGCTCGACGTGTCTCGATGGAGACGGCGATGGCGGCTTCGTCGGCTGCGATGCCTACACGACGCGTATCGGTCCGGACTGCGACGACGTCGATCACACGGTCGGCGTCGGGCTCGCGCCGAACGACAGCTCGACGGCCTGCATGCGTGATGCGGACAACGACGACTGGGGCGACGCCGTGGCGCCCACGGGCGGTGTGGCGGGGACCGACTGCGACGACGCGAACTTCGCGATCTCTCCGAGCGCGGGGGGAAGCGAGAGTCTCGCCGGCTGCTACGCCGACTTCGACTTCGACGGCTACGGCGATACGACGGCGCCGCCGGGCGGGCTCGCCGGGACCGACTGCGACGACCTCGACTCGGACAACTGGGCCAGCTGCGCTTCCTGTGTCGATGCGGATCTCGATCTCTCGTTCGAATCCTGCGACGCCTACGTCGATCGTTCGGGTCCGGACTGCGACGCGGCGGATCCGAGGAAGAGCACGGCCTTCCCGGAGCTCGCGGACGATGGCATCGACAACGACTGCTCGGGCACGGATCTCGTCGCCTCCGCCGGCGCCGGCGTCTACGTGGACGGTGCGAACGGCAGCTGTACCGACGGCGCGGGCGCGGGCTCGCAAGCGACGCCCTTCTGTACGCTCTCGGCGGCGATCGCGGCTCATCTCACGGGGGGCGACCTCTTCGTGGCCGCCGGGACCTACGTCCTGACCGACGCCGGCGGCATCGCGGGCGGAGTGGTGACGCCGCTTCGGATCTACGGCGGCTACGACTCGAGCTGGAACCGCGATCTCGCGACGAATACGACCCTCGTCCAGACGGGACCGACTGCCACGGCCTACGGCCTCTTCTATTCGTCGAACACCGACTTCGTCCTCGACGGTTTCGAGTGGGATCGGCCCGGGACGAACGAAGTGCGAGATCTCGAGCTCCAGACCCTCGGTTCGATGGCGGTCACGCGCTCGTCCTTCTCGCGCACGAACGCCCGGAACGGATACACGCTCACGATGAGCGGATTCTCGACGCTCGCGTCGACGCAGTCGGAGGGGCTCGTGAGCGACGTCCGTTTCGAGACGACCGGGGACGTGAGTCAGATCGCGCTCGCCAATCGGCTGGACGAGTTCGTCGTGGAGAACAGCGAGTTCGACATGCGAGGCAACACGAACTCCGTTCTGGCCCTCCGGGCGACGGTCAACGACGGCTACATCGTGAACAACACCTGGTACTCGGACGGGGGCTACAACCCGCTCGTCGGCGGGTTCGAGGGATCGAAGCTCTTGTTGGCGAACAACTCGATCGTACAGACGGCCCTGTCGGGCTTCGGCGTCATGCAACTCTCGTCGAGCGAGACGGTCCTCGTGAACAACGCCGTCGACTATCCGAACGGGGGCCGGCTCGCGCTGGCGGCCGCGCCCGGGTACGCCGCGGACGCGGACATCTCGCTCCTGAACAACAGTCTCGATCGGGGGCTCTTCTCCTATTTCGACTACTCGCAGCCGTCGGGCGGATTCTTCTCCCTCGCGAACGCGACGGCGGCCAACGGCTGCCCGTTCTGCCTCGACGCGGGCGGGAACATCGAAGGCGAGCCCGGGTTCGTCGATCCCGCGCTCGGAGACTTCAGCCTGACCGGATCCAGCGCGCTGATCGACGCGGGAACCGACCCGTCGACGCTCGTGCCCTATTTCCGGGTCTTCGAGGACAAGGACGGCGTGGCGCGTCCGCGAGATGGCGACGCGGTGGGAGGCGCGGAGTGGGACATCGGCGCCTACGAGCGCTGAGCGCATGGGGCGTGTGGTCCCACGGGACGTCGCGCGAAGGTGCGGCGACCGAGGCGGCTCCCTCGAACGAGAGGGGGCCGTCTCCGTGATTCAGTCCTCCGGGACCGGCGGGAGCTTCACCTGCGCGAGCTCGGGAATGCGTGCCGACGACGGGTCCGTGCGATAGCGCTCGACGGCACAGCAGATCAGGAACGTGATACCGCCGCGCAGACGCTCGAGCTCTTTCTCGTCCTGGGACCCGGCGACGCGCAGGCCTGCCGCCTGAAGCAGCAGGATGAAGGCCTCGACCATACCCTCGTACGCGGGGATCTGGACGGTCGCCTCCCACCATCGGGAGATCATCTCCGCCTGCATGTTGACGCGCGTGATCTGTCGTTCGGCGGCGGGGGACGAGGGGCGGAGTTCCTCGCGGTAGAGCGCCCGGAGGAGCGGGCCCATCTCGATCGCGTCGCGCAGGACGTGATCGACGAGGTCTTCGATCCAGTCGCCGATCTCCTGCTTGCGGGGAAGATTGATGATCAAGCGATCCTTGACGCGACGCTCGAACTGGTCGTAGAGGACCATCAGGACCTCGTCGACGCTCGCATAGCAGCGGTAGAACGTGGCGCGACTGATGCCGGCCTTCTTGGCGAGCTCCTCGACGCTGATCGCGTCGACGCCCTTCGTGATCAGGAGCTCCTGCAGGGCTTCCTGAATGTGTGCGCGGTGGACGGCGATGCCGGGACGGATCTCACCCATGCGGAGAGGATCGCGCGAGGTCGCCTTCAAAGCCAGTCGGAGGGGCGGATCCCCGAGTCGCTTCGCGCGTTCGCGTCGTCCGAAGGCGCCTTGCGCCGCGATCAGCTCGCCGGGTCGTCGGCCCAGAGGAAGATCTGGTCCATCGAGATCGGTCGCTCCGCGATCCCGTCGAAGCCCGGGAAGCCGCCGGCGGCGTAGCTGTCTTCGCAGGTGACGAGCCCGTTCTCGTCGAAGCCCCAGACGATCATCAGGCGCGACAGGTAGAGATAGTGCGTGTCCTCGTCCGGGACCGGGATGCCCATCGCGGCGAGGATCTTGCCCGGGTACGCCATCTTCATGTCGCCCTCGGTCGTGATCACGTCGCTTCCGACCGCGATCCGATCGACCGCGTGTTCGATGTGGTTGCAGCCCGCGCCCACGATCCCGGCGTAGTACGCCGCGACACCGTCCTTCCCGGTCGGGCTGTTGGCGGCCGCATCGCCCTCCGTATAGCTCGTGTAGCTCGCGTTCGGCGAGACGGTCGCCATCAGGGCGTCGAAGTCGGGCTTCGCTTCGGCCTTGGCGTGCGCGACGATCGTCGCGAGATTCCGGCGGCGAACCGGGTCCGGCTCTTCGGCGAGCGCCTGCTCGGTCATCGCCCAGTTCTTGCGGCAGTCGATCACGTAGCTCATGGGTGCAATCCTCGATCGTTGGAGTCCCGACACGGTACAGAAAGAGAAGGACGCGCGTTGGGGGAGGGGGCCGAGCGTGCTCTCGGGGCTCTCCCCGAGCTGGAATCGGCGCTTTTCCGCAATCTGGAAACGTCGGTCTCCGCCAGCGGCGTTGCGTCTAAGGTGCCTCTTCGTTGCGCCCGAAAGGCTCGAGGGAATCCCCGTCCGGATCCACGCGCGAGGGCGAGACCGTGAAGAGCTACGACGCAGACAAGATCCATTGGATCAAGAACCACGTCCCGACGAATCGCGACGACTATCTCGAGATCGCCCGGCACGCGAACGTCATGCCCGTCGACTTCCCGCGGACCGTCTATCTCGAAGTCGGCGCCGACTGCAATCTCAACTGCAGCTTCTGCTCGAAGCCGACCCGCAAGAAGTTCACCCGCGAGATGGACCCGGAGACCCTGGCCCGCGTCGTGGACGAGTGCGCCGAGAACGGGGTCTATGGCCTCTACCTCCATCTCTTCAACGAGCCGCTCCTCCACGTCGACAAACTGATCCCGGTGATCCGCCGCGCCAAGCAGGGCGGGATCCCGATCGTCGCGGTCACGACGAACGGCACCCCGCTGACCGAGAAGGTCATGAACGCGCTGATCGAGGCGGGCCTCGACACGCTCCACTTCTCGTACGAGGGCGCGAACCCCGACCTCTACCGCCTGGTTCGGGGCGCGAAGGCCGAGGTCATCGAGCGCCGGATCCAGATGGCGCTCCGCGTCCGCGAAGAGCACGGCATCCGCAACGACCGCGATCAGCTGGTCCCCTGGATCGCGATCACCTCGGTCCGGACCGACGAGACGAACGAAGAAGTCGACCAGTTCCTGACGCGCTGGAAGGGCGTCGTCGACGACATCGAGATCCGCCCCGCCCTGGGCTTTCTCGGCCGCACGAAGTTCGGCGACTGGGAGCAGCCGGAGAAGCGCGTCGCCTGCCGCTATCTCGGCGATCGGATCATCATCGCCGCCGATGGCTCCGTGATCGGCTGTTCCGTCGACGTCGACGCCGAGCTGTCTTTCGGGAACGTGATCGACGGCCAGACCATTCGCGAGATCTGGCACAGCGACTACTACCGGGAGATCTGGTCGCTCCACCAATGGCAGGCCTGGGACAAGCTCCCCGAGCCCTGCAAGAGCTGCGACTCCTGGGACTTCACCGCGACCAAGCGCAGTCGCTTCTCGCAGGAGACCGCGCGATGAGATTCGACTTCGCGGGCCGCAAGACCGTCGTGACCGGCGCGAGCCAGGGCCTCGGCGCGGCCCTCGTCGCCGAGCTCCGCGGACGGGGTGCCGACGTCACGCCGGTCTCGCGCGGTGACGACTGGGATCCGGCGGACTTCGACTGCCTCTTCCTGAACGCGAGCTTCGGCCTGCTCCAGTCGAGCGCGTCCCCGCTCGGCGCGGACGTGCGCGAGATGTTCGACGTGAACGTCCTCCGCACGATCGAGCAGGCCCACAAGGCCCTCGCCGCCGGTGCGTCCCACGTCCACGTCGTCGGCTCGAATCAGTCGATCGTCGCGGCACCGGCTTCGGCGCTCTACTCGGCGACCAAGCACGCCGTCCGCGGCTGGGCGTATGGCTCCGCGCGCGAGCTCCCTGGCCGCGTCAGCATCAGCTACCCGGGCGGGATCGCCACGAACTTCTTCAAGAACCTGCGCGGCGACGAAGAGATGCTCGCCGACTACCTCTCGCGCGTCGAAGACGCGAAAGCGAACTACGACACGCCCGACGACGTCGCGCGCGGAATCGTCGACGGCGTCCACTTCTGTGCTCGCGAGATCATCCCGACGCCCTTCGCCCTCGAATGGTTCGAGCGAAACGGCGAAGACGTCTCGCGGATGTGGCATCCGGGACTCGAGCAGCCGAGCCGCGCGAAGTGGGACTGGTGGACGCTGGTCCGGGCGCATGCGTTGACTTCTTCGCCGCGGGTGCAGAGGAAGTCATCGGGAACGCAGCCTCATGAGGCCGCGTCTCCCGTGTGAGTCCACCGTGTCGGCCTCGCGTTAGCGAGACGCCCGCGCCACGCGCAGGGCGCTCTCCCGCTCTAGTCTCGTGCTCAGCGACTCCAGCCGTTCGCGCATCCGTTCGCCGAGAGAGAACTGAGGGAGCGAAGGCGTGTAGTCCCGCTCGGCCTCCCACTGATCGAGCAGGAAGGCGGCTCGATCGAAGGCGAGGCCGAAGTCACGGGTGTCTTCCAGTGCGTCCTCGAAGAACGCGCGACCGAAATAGGTGAGGTCCGCATCGTCGCTACATCCGAAGCTTCTTCGATCAGAAGCGGCGGACGTGACGACGAGGGATCCCGGCCCTTCCAGTGCCGATACGAACGCGCCTGAGTAGCACGCAGAGATGACGACTGCGGGGTATGCGATTTCCGCTTCGTCGAGCGCCTCGGAGATCGTCTCGGGCCGGATGTCGTTCAACGGGACGTCAGGGAGCCTAATCGAGACGTAGGGTTCGCTCGATCCGTGGCTGGTGAGGTAGACGAAGAGAATGTCCTCGGCGGGATTCATGACTCGGGAGATCCCGTCGATCGCCGCGGCGAGATTGCTCGCCGACGCGATGGGGAGCTCTGCAAGCGTGTCTCGGTGGTTGCTGAGCAGGATCGATCGCCCGGCCGTGTCGAATCGGCGATCGAATAGAGCCTGGACGAAGCTGGCCTCCTTGCGGAAGACGTCCTGGGTGGCGTCTCCTCCGACGCTGATCAAGTAGAGGTCGATCGTACCAGGGCGTTCGGGGAGGAGCGCAGCGACCTCGGTCTCGACCCTGCTTGCCTGGGAGAAGAGGATCATTTCGGCATCGATCGGATCTGGTCTGCGTGGGGCGTCGATCGACGTTTCGGGTTCGACCGTGTACCAGATCGTCGTCACAGGGATGAACGCGAACGCGATCAGCGTCAGGAGGCCCCAGGTCGCGGAGAGTGAAGTCGCGCGGTGGCGAGGGATCGACGTCGTGCTGCGAAGAGCGGCTGAGAACGCGAGAACCATCCAGGCACAGAAGATGAAATCGAGATCGAGACCGATTTCATGCAAGAAGCCCCTTCGCTCGGCGCTCCCTCCCATCGAGAGATCGAACGAAGCGAAGAAGACCCAACATGTCGGAAGGGGAGAGAGAAGCGCGACCGTGATTCGTGTGAACGTTGCGTCGTCACGACCCCACTCGAGGCTCACCACATAAGCGAGAAGCGGAATGGACAGTAGCCAGAGTGATTGAAAAGCCAGGCCTGGCCAATGGAAGGCGCGGGGTCCATCGACCAGGACGAAAGTGCACGCGAGACCGAGAACCAGATGCGTCAGGCAGAGCAGGACGAGCTGTCGCGTCGTCGAGCGGAACCGCTCGCGGGAGACGGCGCGACCGCAAGCCAACTCCGTACCGGCACGCAGATTTTCGAACCAGGGCGAGCAGCGAAGGGCGAGCCACGCGCCGCGGAGACTTCGCAGTCGGCTCATCAGCTCGACCCCGTAGCGAATGCGATCCCGCGCAGAAGGCATCCGAGCAATACGAAT
>JBCCZJ010000182.1:0-9644 GCA_039187915.1 Myxococcota bacterium | reverse complement strand
GGCTCGCCCGAGTCTATCGCGGGTCGTGCGGCGGCGTGACGTCCGGGCATTCTCGGCGGCGCTTCGAGGAGACGCCCGAACGATCCGGGTCGCGCTTCGCAGGCATCCCCGTTCGAACGCGCTCAGTCGCCGGCGACGCCCAGTGACTTGGCGAAGGCTTCCGCCCGCTCCGGCGCGGTCTCGTCGAGACGCCGCAGCATCTCGAGGAAGGTGGCGTGGACCAGGCCGCTGCGAAGGAACATGTCTTCGTAGGCGAGACGTCGCGAGCGCGTGACCGCTTCGCGCTCGTCGCGGGGCAGGATGCGCCCGGTCGCGACGGCGAGGCTCTCGGTGTCCATCGCGGCCTGGCGCGCGAAGACCGCCGCGAGGTCCTCGACGATCTCGAAGTACTCGTCGACGCCGTATTCGAGGGCAGGACCCGGCGCGAGGGCGATCTGCTTCTCGAGCTCGAGCTGGTCGACCCGGGCGTGCTGGGCCTCTTCGATCCAGTGGTGCTTGAGCAGCGAGACGAAGAAGGCGTCGATCGCGTCGTCGTTCCGGGCGCAGGCGAGGTAGTGGTGCTGGGTCGTGAGCTCGAGCTGGAAGGTGACGAGCAGGATGGCGATCGGGCTCTTCGAGAGGATCGCGCCGGCGACCTCCGATGCGTCTTCGAGGACGCCACAGCGCGTTCCGAAGCCGTCCTCGAATGCCCGACGGAAGCGATGGAAGAGCTGCTGGTGCTTGATCTCTTCTTCGGCGACCCGCGTCAGGGCCCGGAGCGCATCCTTGTCTCCGTAGAGCTCCGCCCGGGCGTGATCCATCATCGTCGCGATGATGTACTCCTCGACGAACGCGAAGGCGTTCAGGTAGCTGTTCGCGGTGATCTGGTTGAGGATCTTGCGCTCGCGCGCGTCGAGCATCGAGAGCGGCGCCGTCCGTGCGAGGGCTTCGGGAAGGAAGGGCAGGGAGAAGTCGAGCCGCGTGCCCTTCGGCATGACGTCGTCGAGTCGCCAGGCGACCCGTTCGGACACTTCCACGCAGCGCGCGAAATCCAGGTTCGACTCTTCGCTCATGGATGGGGACTCCCCGTTCGAAGCCGGTCCCAGGAAATCGGCCCGTTCGTCCCCCCTCTTGAGACGGGTCCAGCCGGTCCCGCCCGCAGCGATTCGAAGCCACGCAGCCCGGCGGCAAGGGATCGGCAGCCGGCTTCGCGGCGAAGGGAAAGCGATCCCCGTCGAGGCTTCGGGCGAGGCGGCGAAGGGAGTGCGATACGCTTCGCGGCGCTGCGCGGGGCAGCCCCGACCGGAGAGCCGTGGATGAAGACCGACTTCGCGAGCCGCCGCCTGCGCGACCGGCGCGCCGACCTCGCCGGCCTGCGCGTCGCGACGATCGGCGGCGCCAACGTGGAGCACGGCTACACGCTCCCGGGCGACTTCGAAGCGGACGCGAAGTACTCGGTCGCGCCTCAGCCGCGCCAGGCGGGCGGGAGCGCGGTGAACCACGCTTGTCGCCTCCTGGCCCTCGGCGTCGACGTCCACCCGGTCCTGCCGCTCGCGAAATCCGATCCCCTGAGCGGCGTGATCGTCGAGGCGCTCGAGACGGCGGCGCGGACGGGCAGAGCGACGCTCCATCAGCGCGAGCTCTTCGTTCGCGGATCGGGCCTCGTCACGCCCTATACGACGATCCTGCGTCAGGGCGCGTCCCGCGCCGTCCTGAACGAATTCTCCCCCGACCTGATGACCGCCTTTCCGGCGCACGTCGAGCGGCATCTCGAGCGGCTCGGCGCGCGGCGGCACCGTCCCGACGTCGTCGTCGTCGGGCACGTCCACGCGGATCGCGCGCGAAAGAAGCGCGACGACGTCGGCTTCGAGGGCGAGATCACGGAGCGCGTGCTCGCCGCCCCCGAGCTCGCTGGGGTCCCGAAGGTCGTGAACTTCGGCAGCGCCCAGTTCAAGCTGGGCACGAAGCGCTGGGAGAAGATCCTGCGCGAGCACGTCGACGTGTTTCAGCTCGACATCGGCGAGGTGCGCCGGTTCTGCCGCGACGCGGACCTCCCGGACGGCTCCCTCGCTTCGATCCTCGACTGGTTCCGCGAGCGCTGTACGGTCGTCGTCTCGCTCGAACGCTTCGGTGCGATCGGCCAGCGGGTGGGGACGGACCGCCCGCTCGCCGCGTGGCCCTATCTGATCGAGGACGTCGTCGACTCGACCGGCGCCGGTGACGCGATGGTCGCGGGCCTCGTCGCGAGCCTCGCTCTCGACGGGTTTGCGCTCGGGGAGGACGACGGTCCCGAATCGCCCCTGGCCCTCGCTCTGGCCGCGGGTCGCGCCTGCGCGGCGCACGCCTGCACCACGGTCGGCGGCGCCGCCGACTGCCCCGATCTCGATCGCCTCGTCGTGTTCGAAAAGAGGGGACGGCTGCCGGGTCGGGAAAGAGGGCTCCAGACCGACCTTTCGGAGCAGGAGCTCTTCTTGATCGACCGCGCCTTCGACGGCTAGGCGTCGACGACGCGACCCAACGCGGCATCGCTGCTCGCGCGCTTCGCCTTCACGGCGGCGATCCCCTGCCCGAGTGCGGGGAGCACGAAGTGGATCGAGAGCGCGCCGCCGACGGGGCCTCGGGCGTTCTCCGCGGCGCTGCCCATCGGCCGCCCCGCCTCCTATGCTTTCTTTCATGGAACTCGCCGGACCGTCGGACCGATCCTCGAGGCCGCCCGTTCGAAAGGGGCGCGCTTCGTGAAGCGTCTCTTTCTCGGTTGCCTGGCTGCGCTCGGACTGCTCGTCGTCGCCGCTGGAATCGCCTTCTTCGTGCTCCGCGGTCCGGATCCCGAGACGATCCTCGCCGGGATCGAGCGGCCGGCGTCGCCGGAGCTCGAGCCGGAGGAGGCGCGGGCGGCGTTCCGGGTCGCTGCGGGCTTCAGGGTCGAGCTCGTTGCGGCGGAGCCGCTCGTCGTCGACCCGGTGGCGATGGACTGGGACGACGAGGGCCGCCTCTACGTGGTCGAGATGCGCGGATACATGCCCGACCTCGAAGGGCGCGGGGAGGCACGCGCGAACGGTCAGGTGGTGCTGCTCGAAGACGTCGACGGCGACGGAACGATGGATACGCGGCGCGTCTTCCTCGACGGGCTGGTGCTGCCGCGCGCGGTGCGGGTCCTGCCGGAAGGCGTGTTGATCGCCGAGCCGGAGCGGCTCTGGCTCTGTCGCGACACGACGGGAGACGGACGCTGCGACGAGCGGCGCCTGCTCGGGCGATACGCGCTGCCCGGGCCGAGTCCGGAACACCAGGAGAACGGCCTGCTGCCCGGTCCGGACGGTTGGATCTACAACGCGAAGTCCGAGCGCCGGATCCGCCTCGAAGGCGACGGCTTCGTCTCGGCGCCGTCCCCCTTCCGCGGGCAATGGGGCATCGCGCAGGACGACGAGGGGCACCTCTTCTACAACCACAACTCGGGTTTCCTCTACGGCGAGGTGTTCCCGGGCGAGTACGCCATGCGGCAGGCCTTCACCGCCGCCCGCCTCGAGAAGCCGGGGCTGAACGTCCCCCTCGCCGACGGCGAGCAGGTCTGGGGCGTGCGGGTCGCGCCGGGCCTCAACCGGGCCTACGTCCGCGGCACCCTCCGGGCCGACGGCCGGCAGGACGCACCGACTGGCGTCTCCGGCCTCGAGATCCAGCGGGGCCACCAGTACGGGCCCGACTTCATGGGGGATGCCTTCGTTCCGGAGTCGGCGGGCAACACCGTCTCCCGCTTCCGCGTGACCCGCGACGGAACGACGCTCGCCGCGGAGCACGTGCTCGAACCCGATCCCGAGTGGGGCGAGCGCGAGTTCCTCGCCTCGACCGACGAGCGCTTCCGGCCGGTCGACGCGCAGGTCGGTCCCGACGGCGCGATCCACGTGATCGACATGTACCGGGGCGTGATCCAGCACGCGGTCTACGTCTCCGACTATCTGGCCGACTACGTGGAGAAGAACGACCTCGCGCCGCCCGGCGCGCGCGGGCGGATCTGGCGCCTCGTGCGCGAGGACCGCCCGATCGAACGCCGCCCGCCGCCCCTCGACGGGCTCGCCGCGCAGGTGGCTGCCCTCGACCATCCGAACGGCTGGGTGCGCGATCACGCCCAGCGCCGTCTCGTGCACGAGGCGGATTCGCGGGCCGCCGACGCGATCCGGGCCTTCGCCTTCGAGACGCCGCTCGGGCGCGTCCACGCGCTCTGGACCCTGGCCGGGCTCGAAGGGCTCGACGACGCGACCTGGCGGAGCGCGCTGGCCGATCCCGATCCGCGCGTGCGGCGGGCCGCGCTGCGCGCGAGTGAATCGCGGCTCGACGCGCTCGCGGAGGGGCTCGCCCGGGTCGAGGCCCGGCTCGAGGACCCGGACGCCCGCGTGCGTCTGCAGGCGATCCACACCCTGGGCGGCCGTCCGCTCGCGCCCGTCACGCGAGACCGGTTGCTCGACCTCGCGCGCCGGGGCGAGCCGCTCGTCCGGCAGGCGGTCCTCTCCGGGCTCGCGGGGCAGGAGCCCCGGGCGCTCTCGATCGAGCTCGCGGCCGCGTCCGCGGGACCCGAGAGCGGCACGCAGGCCGCCTGGCTCGGCGAGCTCGCCGCGGCCGTCCACCGCGCGGCGCAGCAGGCGAAGGACCCCGCCTCCGCCGTCGCGGCGCTCTTCGACCAGATCGCCGCGAGCGCGCCGGACAGCGCGGTCGCGATGCTCGACGGGATCGTCGTCGCCCAGCGCGCGCCCGGCGCGGCCCGGGTGGTCCTCGCGTCGGCGCATCCGATCTTCTCCGACATGGCCGGGGGCGAGGGCGAGCTCGCAGCCGCGCTCGCGCGGGTCCGTCCGCACGTGACCTGGGCAGGCGATCCGCGTCCGGGCGGCGCGCGGCCGCTCGACGCGGCGGAGGAGGCGCTTCGGGCACGCGGCGAGACGCTCTTCGCGAACTCCTGCGCGACCTGTCACGGCACGACCGGCGCGGGACAGAGTGGGCTCGCGCCGTCGCTGGTCGGATCGCCCTGGGTGCGCGACGCGGACGACTGGCTGCTGCGCATCATGCTGCACGGGGTCACCGGGCCGATCGTCGTCGACGGCGAGACCTGGGAGAACACGATGCCCGGCCACGCGATGGACCCGCGCTTCGACGACGAGGGGGTCGCCGCGGTCGCGACTTTCCTGCGGCGCGCCTGGGGGCACGGCGACGAGCCGGTCTCGCCGGACCGCGTCGCCGCGATTCGCGCGCTCGAGCGGGATCGCGCGCTGCCCTGGACGGTGGCGGAGCTCGAGGCGCTGCCCGTCGCGCACCGGCTCGACGACTACGTGGGCCGCTACGACATCCCGCTTCCCGGGATCCACTTCGTGGTCGAGCGGCGCGGTCCGGGACTCGTGATCGGGCGCGGGGACGGTGCGGTCGCTCCGCTGCTCGAGCTCGGTCTGGACACCTTCACGGGCGAAGGGCTGATGCTGCTCTTCGAGCGCGACGAAGCGGGCCTCGTCGATCGCGCGGCCGCTTCTTTCCAGGGCACGTCGTTCACCTTGGGCCGCATCGACTGACGTCATCGCGTGGACGTCGCCGTCCTGGCTCCGGCGAATCGTCCGCAGCGGCGCCCCGCGCGTGATCGGCTATCAACTGGGCGAATCGCACTCGCCCCGTTCCGCCCCTCGCCCCAGGAGTCTGCACATGGCCGGCCAGGTCCACTACGAAGTCCAAGACCACATCGCGACCGTCACCCTCGACAACCAGAAGGCGCGCAACGCCTTCGATCACGAGATGTGCCTCGAGCTGAAGCGGCTCTGGGGCGTGATCAACGACGATCCCGACGTGCGCTGTGCGATCGTGACCGGTGCCGGAGAGAAGGCCTTCTGCACCGGCTGGGACATCAGCTCGAACACGACCGGAGAAGCCCAGGACTTCGCGAAGCACGGCCGCAAGGCCGCGCCCTACAACAACATCACCGCGGTCCAGAACCAGTGTTGGACGCCGGTGATCACCGCCGTGAACGGCATGTGCAACGGCGGCGGCCTCCACTTCATCGCGGACACCGACATCGCGATCGGGGCGGACACGTCGACCTACTTCGACACCCACTGCGCGAACGGCCTCGCCGCGATCGTCGAGATGGTCGGTCTCGCGCGCAAGGTGCCGCTCGATGCGGTGTTCCGCTTGATCTACATGGGTTCCAAGGAGCGGATGACGGCCGAGGACGCGCTCCGGCTCGGCCTGATCGGCGAGATCGTCCCGGCGGTCAGTCTCCTGGATCGCGCCCGCGAGATCGCGGAGAACATCTGCTCGATGTCGCCCGCGTCGCTCGCGCGTTCGAAGCAGGCCGTCTGGCAGAGCCTCGACATGGGTCTCGAAGACGCCCTCGAGGCGACGCACAAGATCCTCGACGTCCACGCCGACCATCCCGATACGATCGAGGGCCCGACCGCGTTCTTCGAGAAGCGGGCGCCGAATTGGGCGCCCTTCGACGGCAAGGCGGTCGACCTCTCGTAGGCGGGCGGCGCGTCGGAGGTCTCGCCCCGATCGCTCATCCGGCCCTCCGCGTCGCGGGCTCGAAACGACACGCGGCGCGTGGCTCCCGCCGCGCGCCGCGTCCGGATCCGGGCCTGGCCGGGACGCCTAGCGTCCCTTCCACTCGGGCTTGCGCTTCTGGGCGAAGGCGACGGCGCCTTCCTTGGCGTCCTCGCTGCCGAAGATCTTGCCCATGTATGCGTCCTGGGCCTTCCAGCTCTCGGCCTCCGGACGGCCGATCGAGTCGTGGACGATCTCCTTCGAGGCAGCGACCGAGAGGGGCGCGTTCTCGGCGATTCGCTCGGCGAGCTCGATCGCCGCGTCGAGCGCCTTGCCCGGCTCCGCGAGGTGATTCACGAGGCCGATCTCCTGCGCCTGCTCCGACGAGATCGGGTCGCCGGTCAGCGCGAGCTCCATGGCCGTGCCGTAGGGGACGCGCGACGTGAGGCGGAAGAGACCGCCGCCGGCCGCGAAGAGGCCGCGCTTCACCTCCGGAATGCCGAGCTTCACGCCCTTGGCAGCGACGAGCAGGTCGCAGGTCAGGGCGATCTCGAGGCCGCCGGCGAGCGCGAAGCCTTCGATGGCCGCGATCAGGGGCTTCTTCGCGCCATTGCGAAGGAAGGTCCCGAAGTTGGCGGGAGGGCCGCCCTCGGCGAAGGCCTTGAGGTCCATGCCAGAGCTGAAGCCGCCGTCGGCGCCCGTCAGGACGCCGATCGTCAGGTCGTCGTCCTCGTCGAGCTGCTGCGTCGCCGCGACCATGGCGTCGGCGAGCGGCGTGTTGACCGCGTTCTTCGCTTCCGGTCGGTTGAGGGTCATGACGAGGACGCGGCCCCGTCGTTCGAGAAGTAGTTCGTCTGCCATGATGGGTTCCTTGTTGGACGACGAGTCGAAGGGCCTGCTGGCCGCGGGGATCGAAGATCCATCGCGGGGCGCCGGCGTTCGGCGAGTCCATCCTGCTGCAGCGCGTGGCGGGAAGCGCCCCGCGCTGAACGGTCAAATCCGTTCGATGATGATCGCGGGGGCCATGCCGCCGCCCGTGCACATGGTGACGAGCGCACGCTCCTTGTCCTGACGCTCGAGCTCGTCGAGTGCCGTACCGATCAGGATCGAGCCGGTCGCGCCGATCGGATGGCCGAGCGCCATGGCACCGCCGTTCGGGTTCACGATCGCCGGGTCGAGCCCGAGGTCGCGAATGAACTTGAGCGCGACGACCGAGAACGCCTCGTTGACCTCGAAGAGGTCGATGTCCGAGAGCTCCATCCCGGCCTTCTTCAGCACTTCCTTCGCCGCGGGGACCGGCTCGTTCAGCATGAGCGTCGGCGACCCGCCGGCGGTCGCCGTCGCGACCACGCGGGCGCGCGGCTTCCAGCCCTGGCCCTTCGTGTAGTCCTCGTTCGCCAGGATCAGCGCCGCGGCGCCGTCGACGACGCCCGAACTGTTGCCCGCGTGGTGGACGTGGTTGATCTCGAGGTCCGGGTAGGCGCGCTTCACGAGCTGGTCGAAAGTCTCGCCGGTGTTGTCGATCGGGACGCCCATGAACTGGTCGAAGACCGTCGGCAGCTTGGCGAGGCTCTCCATCGTCGTCCCCGGCCGCGGGAATTCCTCGTGGTCGAGGGCGATCGACCCGTCGTCGTTCCTGATCGGGATCAGCGCCCTGTCGAAGTGGCCGTTCTTGATCGCCGCGTCCGCGCGCTCCTGGCTCGTGACCGCGAGCTGGTCCACGTCCTCGCGGGTGTAGCCCTCGAGCGTCGCGATCATGTCGGCACAGATGCCCTGGTGGGGCTGCGGATGCAGCGCGCGCAGATGCGGGTTCGCGCCGTCGACGGTCTTGTTCTTGTCTTCGTTGCGCGGCGCGGTCTGCGTGTACGACATCATCTCGACGCCGCCGGCGACGACCAGGTCCTGCATGCCGCTCATCACGCCCATCGCGCCGAGATTCACGCTCGTGATCCCCGACCCGCAGAAGCGATCGAGGGTGACCGCCGACGCGTTGGTGTCCCAGCCGGCGTCGAGCGCGGCCATGCGGCCGATGCAGGAGCCCTGGCGACTGACCTGGGAGCTGCAGGCGACGACGCAGTCGTCGATGTCCGCGGTGTTCAGGCCGTTGCGGGCTTCGATGCCTTCGAAGACCTGGGCGAGCAGGCGCTGGGGGTGGATGTGCGACAGGGCGCCCTTGCCGGGCTTGCCGGTACCGCGCGGGCTGCGGCAGGCGTCGATGATGTAGGCCTCGGGCATGGGAGGACTCCTTCGTCGGGTGGAGGTCGTCGGGGCTCTCGAGCGTAGGCGATCGCGTGGAGGCGCCCATCCCCTGCGGCGCGCAGGGAGGGAACGCCGAGTTCGGCGGGGGCGTCCCCCCGGACGGCGCGCGGGCCGGGCTCAGCGTCCCTTGAAGACCGGGGGGCGACGCTCGCTCATCGCCTTCACGCCCTCCCGCCAGTCCTCGCTCGCCTGCAGGCGATCCTGCTCCGCCTTCTCGCGGTCCGTCGCGCTGCGGATCGCTGCCGGCAGCTCGCCGCGCAACGTCTGGCGGATCGAGTCGACGGCCAGGGGGGCCGAGATCGCGATCTCCCGCGCCAGGGCGATGGCTTCCTCCCGGAGCGAAGCCTGAGGGACGAGGCGATCGCAGAGGCCCAGCGCGTGCGCCTCTTCGCCCTTCACCCTGCGTCCGGTGTAGAGCAACTCCGCCGCCGTCTGGGGGCCGACGAGGCGCGGCAGCGTGACCGAGAGCCCGAACCCGTGGTGGAAGCCGAGTCGGGCGAAGTTCGCGCTGAAGCGGGCTTCGGGGCAGGCGACCCGGAAATCGGGCATGAGCGCCAGGCCGAGCCCGCCTCCGATCGCGGCGCCCTGAATCGCGGCGACGACCGGCGTCCGCGTCTCGAAGAGGCGGACCGCCTCGTCGTAGAGGTGGCGGCCGGCGGGCCCTTCGGTCGCGCGCTGCTTCGACGCGAAGTCGGCGCCGGCGCAGAAGTGCCGGCCCTCCGAGGCGAGCACGATCGCGCGGCAGGCGTCGTCGCGGTCCGCGCTCTCGAAGGTCTCCTGCCAGCTCTTCCCGATACCCGGCGGGCCGTCCGCGTCCCAGAGATGCTGCAGATAGGCCACGCCGCGCGTCGCGAACCGCTCGCGGACCTCCGGGTCGAGGGCGGCGTAGATCGCGCGCC
>JBCCZJ010000181.1:0-9655 GCA_039187915.1 Myxococcota bacterium | reverse complement strand
GCCCTCGCTGATGTTCGGCTGCGCGATCACGCGCGCGACCGAGACGGCGAGCGTGGCCGCGATCAGTTTCGGGACGAAGCGCTGGGGGCGCTGGGTGAAGCGCGTGGCCCCGTAGTAGATCAGGGCCGCGAAGCAGGTACCGAAGAAGGGCACGAGCGGCCGCAGCAGCGGGAACTCGGGCGAGAGCGTCGACGCGAAGCCCGAAGCGTAGAGGCACGTCCAGGCCGCGGCCCAGGCCCATCCGCCTCGCCCCCGTCCCAGCCGGACCATCGTCGTCGCGAGCGCGACGAGAAAGATCGCGCCCACGACCAGAAAGTTGGCTTCGCTCAACACGCCCCCCGATCCCCCGACCGGAAAGGGTATAGAGAAGAGGCTGTTCCGCTCAAGCGGATTCGTTCGATCCGCGGCGAACGGGCGTCGGATCCCTGGAGAGTCGCCGGGACGACGAGGGGTCGGGGCGGACGGGCAACGTGATGGTGACGGTCGTCCCCACGCCGGGCGCGCTCTCGATCGAGAGGTGGCCCCCGTGATCGACGATCACGCCATGGGCCACCGAGAGTCCGAGACCGGTCCCGCCCGCGTCCAGCCGGGTCGTGAAGAAGGGGTCGAGGACCTGATCGAGCGCGTCCTGCGGAATCCCCTTGCCGTCGTCGTGGATCGTGAGGGTCGCGCGCTCGCTGCTCCGTTTCAGGGAAACGACGACGCGGTGGGGTTCGTCCGAAGCTTCGCATGCGTTGCGGAGGACGTTCAGAAGGGCCTGCTCCAGCTCGATCGCGCTCCCATGGATCGGGAGCGGGGCGTCGAGCCCGTGCGCGGTGACCGTCGCGTTCCGCACGCTCGCGTAGGCCTCGGTTCCCTCGCAGCAGCGGCGCAGGATCTCGACGAGGTCGACGTCGCTCCGCTTGGTCGGTTCGTTGCGGGCGAACTGGAGCATGCTCGAGACGATCCGCCCGCATCGCTGCGCCTGCTCGACGGCGTTCTCGAGCGCTCGGCGCCAGGCCTGGCGCTGGTCGGGGTCGTCGTCGGGCGTGGCGAGGGCGAACTCCGCGCCCATCTGGATCGAGCCGACCGGATTGTTGATCTGGTGGGCCACGCCGGCCGCCATGGTGCCCAGCGACGCGAGTCGATGGGCCTCCTGCAGCTGGCGCAGGGACTCGGTCAGATCGGCGGTCCTCGACTCGACGAGCGCCTCGAGGCGGGCGTTCAGCGCTTCGCGATGGCGCTCCTCGGCGGCGCGTGCCGTGACGTCCCGGCTGGTCACGACCGTGCGGCGCTCGCCGGAGGCGTGGCGAACGCTGTGGAAGCGACACTCGAGTGTGACGGGACGGCCGTCGTCCCGGTGTCGCGCGACGAACAAGAGATCTTCGCCCGGTGCGGGGATGCCGACCGACGTGGCCAGTTCTCCCGCCGACGGTGAAATCTCGATCGCGCTTCCGGGCAGGCCGATCACGTCGTCCGGCTCGACGCCGAGGACCGTCCGGTGGGCCGGGTTCGCGTAGACGATGATCCCCCGCGAATCGACCTCGGCCACGAGGTCGGTCGAGTTCTCGACGATCTCGCGGTAGTGGTCGGCGAGCTCCTTGTGGAGGGCGTTCTCCCGATCGCGGGTGCTCGACAGGAACGCGCTGATCTTGACGCCGGCGAGCACGGTCCCGCCGAAGAACCACAGCGCGATCCCGTTCACGCTCGAGAGGCCGAAGACCGGCCCCATGCTGTCGACCCACGAGACGAACGCGATGGCGGGGAACGTGAAGGCGAGCGTTCGGTTCGTAGGGCCGTCCCGGCCCGGCGCTGGAGTCAGGAAGAGCGCCACCGAGGCGGCTACGCAGATCGTGCAGAGCACCGAGCCGAATGCGCGGTTCGCCAGCTCCGGGACGAAGGGATGGATCGCGATCCGGAGCGGCGCGAGCAGCAGGACGGCCGCCGTCGGGAAGCGGGGGAGGGGCGCGTCTCCGCGCGTGAAGCGCCAGGCCCCGTGCAGGAGCAGGATCGAGAAGGCCGACCCCAGGATCGTGTAGGCCGGGACGAGGATCGGCGAGCTCTCGACGAAGGTCCGGCTCGCGCCGGACGCGACGAGGCTCGACCAGGCGACTGCCCACGAACGCCCGCCCGAGCCCTTGCCGTAGAACGCGGCGAGGAAGGCGATGGTGGCGACGAAGAGGCCACCGAAGGCGTAGATCGTTCGTTCGTCCAGGGCGCGGCTCGGGGTCGGCGGAGCAGTTCACGGGCAGCCGTTCTTCGACGGCGGCTGGGGAGCCTAGCGCGCCGTGACACACGAATGCGATCGCGCGTCGGCGCCGTCTCAGCCTACGATGTTGACGAGGCGGCCGGGGACGATGATCACCTTCTTCGGTGCTCGACCCCCGAGGCTCTTCTGGACGTTCTCGACGGCGACGGCCGCGGCTTCGATCGCCGCGTCGTCGGCGTCGGCCGCCACCTCGATCTCGCCGCGTTTCTTGCCGTTGTGCTGGACCACCAGGCTGACGGTGTCCGCGACGAGGAGGGCCTCGTCGGCGACCGGCCACGCCTCGTAGGCGAGGCTGCCCTCGTGCCCCAGGAGCGACCACAGCTCTTCGGCGAGATGCGGCGCCATCGGCGAGAGCAGCAGGACGAACGTCTCGGCGCTCTCGCGCGGGAGCGCGCCGTCTTTCGTGATGTCGCGGGCGAAGACCATCAGCTTCGAGATCGCGGTGTTGAACCGCATGTTCTCGAGATCTTCGGTCACGCCGGCGATCGTCTCGGCCGTGAGCCGGCGTTGGCTCTCGGTTCCGGCGCCGTCCGCGGGGGCCTGGTAGCGCTCGGTGTCGTCGTCGCCCTCGTGGAAGAGACGGTAGGCGCGCTGGAGGAAGCGGTAGATGCCCTGGATCCCCTCGGTCGACCAGGGCGCCGACTTCTCGAGGGGGCCGATGAACATTTCGTAGAGGCGCATCGAGTCGGCGCCGTGCTCCCGGATCACGTCGTCCGGGTTGATCACGTTGCCGCGGCTCTTCGACATCTTCTCGACCACGCGCTCGAGGGGGAGCGCCGGGTCGTCCGGATGGACGGCGTTCCGCTCCTCGTCGAGGGTCACGTCCTTCAGCTGGAGCCAGCGCGCCTTGAGCGCCCGGCCGTCCGCCTCGAGGACCGGGCCTTCGTCGGTTTCCGCGACCACGTCGCTCGCGTACCGCGAAGGCGTCGCGTCCGCGTCGTCGCTCGGGTTGTCGTCGTAGAAGCGGAAGCTCTCGCCGAGGATCATGCCCTGGTTGACGAGCTTCTGGAACGGCTCCTTCGTCGAGACGAGGCCCAGGTCGTAGAAGACCTTGTGCCAGAACCGCGAGTAGAGGAGATGGAGCACCGCGTGCTCCGCGCCGCCGACGTAGAGATCGACGGGCATCCAGTACTTCTCGGCCTCTTCGCTCCAGGGCGCCTCGTCGTTCATCGGATCGAGGAAGCGCAGGAAGTACCAGCACGAGCCGGCCCACTGGGGCATCGTGTTCGCGTCGCGCAGGACGGGCCGCCCCTCGGCGTCCGTCGTCTCGATCCACTCCTTCACGCGCGCCAGCGGCGGCTCGTAGCCCTCGCCGGACGGCTTGAAGTCCTCGAGCTCGGGGAGCAGGAGCGGCAGATCCGACTCCGGGACGAGCTCGACGCGCCCGTCCTCGTGGTGGACGACGGGGAAGGGCTCGCCCCAGTAGCGCTGACGCGAGAAGAGCCAGTCGCGGAGCTTGTACGTGACGGTGCCCTGGCCGAGTCCCTCGCTCTCGAGCCACGCGATCATCTTCGACTTGGCCTGCGCGGTCTCGAGTCCGTCGAGGAAGCCCGAGTTCACGGCCGTCCCGGAGCGCGTGTACGCGGCGTCGGTCACGTCGCCGCCCGCGACGACCTCCCGGATCGGCAGTTCGTAGGTGGTCGCGAACGCCCAGTCGCGGTCGTCGTGGCCGGGGACGGCCATGATCGCGCCGGTCCCGTATCCGGCGAGGACGTAGTCCGCGATCCAGACGGGGATCGATTCGCCGTTCGTCGGGTTCTTCGCCGTGGCGCCGGTCCACACTCCGGTCTTGGCGCCGGCGTCCGCCATCCGGTCGCGCTCGCTGCGGCGGGTCGAGCGCTCGACGTACTCCTCGACCGCGGCCCGCTGGGCCTCCGTCGTGATCCGCTCCACGAGCGCGTGCTCGGGCGCGAGGACCATGTAGGTCGCTCCGAAGAGCGTGTCGGGTCGCGTCGTGAAGACCTCGATCTCCGTCTCGTCGTGGCCCTCGACCGCGAAGCGCACGTTCGCGCCTTCGGACCGGCCGATCCAATCGCGCTGCATCTTCTTGATCGGCTCGGGCCAGTCGAGTCCATCGAGGTCCTCGATCAGTCGATCCGCGTAGGCCGTGATCCGCAGCATCCACTGCTTCATGGGCATGCGGACGACCGGGTGGCCCCCGACCTCGCTCTTGCCGTCGATCACTTCCTCGTTCGCGAGGACCGTCCCGAGTTCGGGGCACCAGTTGACGGCGACCTCGGCTTCGTAGGCGAGTCCGCGCTCGTGGAGCTTGCGGAAGATCCACTGCGTCCATTTCACGTAGTTGGGATCGGTCGTGTCGATCTCGCGCGACCAGTCGTAGGAGAACCCGAGCGACTGAATCTGGCGCTTGAAGTTCGCGATGTTGTTCGCGGTCGTGATCCGGGGATGGGTTCCGGTCTTGATCGCGTACTGCTCCGCGGGAAGACCGAAGGCGTCCCAGCCCATCGGATGGAGCACGTTGAACCCGCGCATGCGCTTGTAGCGGGCCATGATGTCGGTCGCGGTGTAACCCTCGGGATGGCCGACGTGGAGCCCGTCGCCCGACGGGTACGGGAACATGTCGAGGACGTAGTACTTGGGCTTCGAGGGATCGGTCTCGGCGCGGAACGTCTCCTGTTCCTGCCAGAATTCCTGCCACTTCGATTCGATTGCGGACGGGTCGTAGGCCATGGCCCGCAGAGGATGGGGGGTGGGTCCGGATTCGTCAATCATTTCGGGTGATTGCGGCGTGTTTCCGGGAATCGACGGGTCCGTCGCCCGCTTCACGGACGGTGCCTGCGGAACGCAGTAGCCCGGTCGGGATCGAGGCGGTCCGCGGGCGCCCGGCCGGGCCCCGCCCCACTGGAGACGGTCATGCGCCCTTCGCCGACGAACCGGGACCCGAGACGCGCCGAGCGGTCCTGCGTGTGCGCCTTCGCCCTCGGCCTGCTCTGGCTCGCGGGCGCGGGCGTCGCGGAAGCGCAGTGCATCCTGCGTGCGCAAGCGGGCTCGGCCTTCCAGGAGCAGACCGTGGGCATCGCGGCCGCGAACGACTCGACGCTCTTCGGTTCGACGGGAACGACCGCGTCCTACGGAGAGCTCTCGGCGTTCTCGGTCGTCGGGCTCTCGGGCTCCGGGTCGGACGGCGGCTCCCTGCCGATCCCCGTCGCCTTCTACGAAGACGAGTGGACGGTCACGATCCCGAGCCAGCCCGGACTCTTCAGCGGGACCCTGACCGTGGCGTTCATCCTGACCGGTGAACCCACGATCGATCTGTCGCCCGCCGGCATCGGCGCGATCCACAACATGAACACCAGCTACCAGCTGAACGTGACGCGCAACGCGGGGGCGATCTTCGGCGTGAGCGGCGGACGGATCCAGACGACGGGCGCCCTCCCCGAGATGTCGATCCTGGGAGATGTCCCCGCGCCCGGGCGCCTGCTCGTCGACTTTCCCGTCGTCTTCGGTGTGCCGTTCACCCTCGGCTTCGAGCTGATCTCGACGACCGGCGGCAACCAGTTCATCCCGCCCGGGCTGACCGGGAACGTGCGCGGTGAATCGACGATGCAGCTCTTCTGGGACGGGATCGTCTCGCTCGAGGACCCGAGCGGCAACGACCTGCTCGCCTTCGCCGACGTCACGACCTGCTCGGGGACCGACTGGCGCGAATCCCAGGCCCCGCCGCCGGTCCCGCTCGGTCCGTTCGTCGCGCTCGGGGTCTCGGCGGCGGCGATCGCCCTCGTGGCGCGAGGTCGCGTCGAAACGCGATAACCTGTCGCGCGATGGCGGCCCAAACCAACGACATGACCGTGTTCGTCGTCTCCGACGGCACGGGCGACACCGGCAGCGCGGCCGTTCGCGCCGCCATGATCCAGTTCCGCGACCGCTGGCGCCTGCGCGTCTTCCGGGACGCGCGGACGATCTCCGAGGTTCGGCGCGTGGTCGAGCTCGCCCAGGAAGTGGGCGCGCTCGTCGTCTTCTCGCTCGTGGAAGGGGACGTGATCGAAGCGCTCCAGCGCGAAGCCGAAGAGCGGCACGTGGCGACGGTCGACCTGCTGGGCCCGCTGATCATGCGCGTCGCCCAGAAGCTGAAGGTCGAGCCGCGCCACCAGCCGGGACTCCTCCACGGCTTCTCCGAGGACTATTTCGATCGCGTCGACGCGGTCGAGTTCGCCGTCCGCCACGACGATGGGGCCAACCTGCGTACGCTGCACGAGGCCGACATCGTCCTGACCGGTGTGTCGAGAACGTCGAAGACGCCCCTCTCCATGTACCTGGCGCAGCGCGGCTACAAGACCGGCAACGTTCCGCTCGTGCCCGGGCTCGATCCGCCGACCGAGCTGCTCGAGGTCAACAAGAAGCGCGTCTTCGGGCTCTCGGTCGACCCCGGGACCCTGCTCTCGGTCCGGACGGCCCGCATGCGCTCCATGCGCGGCAAGTCGATCAGCGACTACACCGACCCGGATCAGGTCATGCTCGAGCTCGACCGCGCGAAGAAACTCTTCCGCGCGAACGGCTGGAAGCAGATCGACGTCTCCGGCCGCGCCGTCGAAGAGAACGCCTCCAAGATCATCGACGCCTACGAAGAAGCCTTCGGCGACTAGCCCCGCCACACCCAAAGGCAATAGAACTCGCCCAGCACCCGCAGGCGACGGAAGAAGCACTCGCCGAGCGCCCGCAGGCGACGGTTTCGCCGAGCGCCCGCAGGCGAAGGTTTCGCCGAGCGCCCGCAGGCGAAGGATTAGCCCGGGCACTCCGACAAGAAGGCCCACGGCGACCAGACGTGGCAGCCGGCGCTCCGCGCGCGGCCTTCGACCTGCTTGTCACGCGTGACGACGAAGGTCCGTTCCGGGGCCTGCGTCCGCCGCGTTCGCCGAACGATCCAGTCGTCGGCGCTCTCGACGTAGACGCTGTGGACCAGCGCGCCCGTCCGACGGCCGCCCGCGGCGACCGGCCCGCGTGATTCGAGCTGGACGATCGGCTCCGCCCACTGGGCCCAGGCCGGGCGCGCTCCGTCGAAGGCGACCCAGAGCTCGTCCGTCGCGATCGGCCAGCCCGCCGCCATTCGCAGCAAGCGCTCCCGCTGGGTCCGTCGCCACCACCCGGTCTCGCGTTCGTGTTCCTCGAGCACGGCGTGGAGGACGTTGAACCCGTCGACCAGGATGGTTCTTCGCTCGCCCGTGTCTCGCTGGCTCGCCTCTTCGAAGGCCGCGTCGATCATCGCGCCGACGAGGCGGCGGTCGGCATGAATTCCCGCGCGTACCGATCCGGATTCGTCGTCTGCCACTCCGCGTCCTCGGCGCCCGCGACGCCGAGGGGCGAGAGCGGGGCGACGAGAGCGTACTCGCTGCCGGCGGCTTCGGGCGCCTCCGTCGCGCGGTCGAAGCGGAGCTCGTACGCCGCCCAGCCGAGGCCGAAGGCCATCGTCGCGAAGATCGCGACCGCCGCTTCGACGACGCCCCCGTAGCCGGCCGCGTCGTCTCCGCCCGCCGCGAAGGCCTCGCGGCTGATCGCGAGGCGGCGCGTCGCCGGGGCGATCCCCCTGCGGCGACGCGGGGGACGCGTCAGCGGCGGGGTCGCACGTCGGCTCGCGGGCCCGCCCGTTTCGGCCCGGCCGCGCGGGCGTCGGAAGTCGGAGGAGAAGGTGAATTCGGCCTGGTCCGTGATCGGGCGGTGGGTCTCGTTCATGCGGGGGGACTCCGGATGCGGTGGGGGGACGACCGGAGCGTGGCGGCGCCCCATGACAGTTCCGGTCACGTAGTCGGAAGGCCCCTTCCGCTTGTGATCCAGCGCACGCGGGCGTGTGCTTGCGCGGGCACGGGGCGTGCCTTATCCAAGCGCCGATGGAAGCCGTGAAGCCGCCGAACCCTGCGCCGATCCGCCGCGTCGGCGTGGTCCAGATGCGCTGCGAGCCCGATCCCGCGCGCAACCTCCGGCACGCCCAGGACGCGATCGCGGACGCGGCGCGCGAGGGCGCCGACGTGGTCTGCCTGCCCGAGCTCTTCCGCACGCCCTACCTCTGCCAGAGCGAGGATCCGGCGCGCTTCGACTGGGCGGAGCCCATCCCCGGTCCGTCGACGGAGGCGCTGTCCAAGCAGGCCGCGGATCTCGGGATCTCGGTCGTCGCTTCGCTCTTCGAGCGGCGTGCCGCCGGGCTCTACCACAACACGGCGGTCGTCCTCGACGCCGCCGGCCAGCTCGTCGGGCGCTATCGCAAGATGCACATCCCCGACGACCCGCTCTACTACGAGAAGTTCTACTTCACGCCGGGGGACCTCGGCTTCGCGGTGCACGCGACCGAGGCCGGGGCGCTCGGCGTGCTCGTCTGCTGGGATCAGTGGTTCCCCGAAGCGGCGCGGGCGACCGCGCTCGCGGGGGCAGAGATGCTCTTCTACCCGACGGCGATCGGCTGGCAGTTCGACGAGGGCGACGAGATCGACGGTGCCCAGCGCGAGGCCTGGACGACGATCCAACGTTCCCACGCGATCGCCAACGGACTCTTCGTGATCGCCGTGAACCGCGTCGGACACGAGACGCTCGAGGGCGCCCCCGGCGACGGAATCCGATTCTGGGGTTCGTCCTTCGTGGCCGATCCCTTCGGGCGCGTGCTGGCGACGGCGCCCGACGACGACGAGGCGGTGCTCGTGGTCGAGTGCGATCTCGGCAAGGTCGAACAGACGCGGCGCGACTGGCCCTTCCTGCGCGACCGGCGGATCGACGCCTACCAGGCGATCGGTCAGCGCTTCGTCGATCGCCCGTCCTCCTCTTCTTCCGCCTCCGCCGCCTCCGCCGCCTCCGCGCAGACGGCGACCGCGCGCGCCGCGACCGAGGACGGCACGGGCGCGAAGTGAGCCCGTCTACGCGTCGCTGGCCGGCCGAATGGGCGCCCCATCGGGCGACGTGGCTGTCGTGGCCCCACAGTCGGGAGACGTGGCCCGGCGCGGGATTGCTCGAGTCGGTCGAGGACGCCTTCTGCGAGATGGTGCGGGCGATCCTTCCTGGCGAAGCGGTCGAGATCAACGTCGGGAGTCCGGACCACGCGGAGCACGTGCGACGACGGCTGGCGGGCGCCGGGATCCGCGATCTCGCGAACGTCCGTTGCCACACGCTCCCGACGGACGACGCGTGGATCCGTGACCACGGCGGGATCGTGGTCTTCGACCGCGACGCGAGGGGGCGCGACGAACGGGTCCTGCTCGACTTCGAATACGACGCCTGGGGCGGCAAGTATCCGCCCTGGGACCGGGACGCGGCGGTCGCCGCGGGAATGTCACAGTTCGCGGGGATCCGTCGCGAGTCGATCGACCTCGTCCTCGAGGGCGGGTCGATCGAGGGAGACGGCGAAGGCACGATCCTCACGACGACATCGTGTCTGCTCCATCCGAACCGCGCACGTTCCCAGGGCGG
>JBCCZJ010000180.1:0-9676 GCA_039187915.1 Myxococcota bacterium | reverse complement strand
CCGCGTGGACCGTCGCCACGCTGCGCGCGATGGAGAGGCCGCTCCTCGAGTGTGGCGTCGAGCTCGTGGAGCAGCCCCTCGCCCCCGAACACGACCGTTCGGTCCAGCGCGGCGCGTATCCGATCCCGCTCGCCGCGGACGAGTCCTGTCAGTCGCTCGACGATCTGCCCCGGCTGCGCGACCACTTCGACGCGGTCGTGATCAAGCTCGACAAGTCCGGCGGACTGACCGCGGCCCTCGCCCTGCACGCTGCCGCGAGGCAGGAGGGATTGAAGACGATGGTCTCCTGCATGATCGGCAGCTCGCTCGGGCTCGCGCCGGCGGCGCTGCTCGGCGCCCGGTGCGACTGGGTCGATCTCGACCTCCCGGTCTTCCTCGCCGAGGATCGCGATCCGGCGATGACGCTCGTGCAGGGGCGACTCGGCCCCGCGCCGGCCGGGCTCTGGGGAAGCGGGCAGACGCTTCGGGACGGCGCGGCCTCGCGGCCATGAATGCGCGCCGGCGGACGCCGGTGCGCGGACCTTCGAGGTGCGGACCGGCCCGTGCCGCGCGAGAGTGGCGGGATGGAGCAGAGGGTCGACGCGCATCGAAGGGCCGGGTGGCAGGCCCGCCGCCTCCGGACGAAGCGCCGCGCGGCGGGCGCGATCGGCGTCCTGTGGGCACTCGTCATGGCGAGCCTCCACGCGTTCGCCGTGCCGCCGCTCCCCTGGCGGCCCGAGGCACCGGAAGCCTTCCGGGCGCCGCTCGCCGTCGACGAAGCGGGGGAAGCCGAACGTCTCGCGGTGGCCGGCCCCGACTTCCGCATCGAACGGACCGATCATTTCAGCCTCGTCGTCCACGTCGAGTCCCGCACGGCGAGCTACCGCGGCAAGATCCTCGAGGACCTCCACGCGGCGTGGACGCGTTTCTTCACGGATCTCGGTTTCACGCTCGAGGCCGCCGAGCGCAAGCACGCCATGATCTTCGCACCGACCCGGGAACGGCTCGTCGCGATCCTCGGCGTCGAGTCGCTGCCGTCGGCGATCTCCGGGATCTACGTCCCGGATCGCCGTCTCGCCTACTTCTTCGACACGCTCGGGCGGGAAGCCGATCGGGCGCGGGACCGGGCGGTCGGCGAGCTCGTGGGCGATCTCCGGGCGATCCGCCGGCGCGTCGCGCGCGCCGAAGACGATGCCGAGTTCGTCCTGCGTTTCCGCAACGCCCCGAACCGGACCTACACGCGCGACGACGCGCTCGCGCTGCTCGACGGGCAGCTGCGGCGGACGCGCCGCGAGCGCGCGGCCCAGGTCTACGACCTGGCCGAGGACGGTCTCGGGACGATGACCCACGAGGCGGCGCATCAGCTGACGTTCGAGCTCGGTCTCTTCGGCCCCGGATCGCGTCCGCCGCTCTGGCTCGTGGAAGGCCTGGCCACGCTCTTCGAGCCCACGCGTCACGGTTTCCTGCTCGAGACGTCGAAGCCCAACTGGGGACGCTGGTCGAATCTCGACCAGCGGCGCCGGGCGGGCGAGCCCGCGCGCTTGAAGGCGCTCGTCGCGAGTGACGCGCCCCTCCTCGGATTCGAGGCCGACATCGGCGCCTCGGCCTACGACGATGCCTGGGCGATCGTGCATTTCCTCGTGACGACGGAGCCGGAGGCCTTCGCGCGCTACGTCCGGCGCGTGGCCGCGACGCCGGAGGACGCCTCCGAAGCGGCGCGCCTCGCGGTCTTCGAAGAGACCTTCGGCGCCGGGGTCGAGGCGGTCGAGTCGCGCATGCGCGCCTACCTGCTCACGCTGGGCGACGGTTCGGAAGGCGGGATCGACGCCTTCCGGGAGACGACGACGCCCTGAGTCCGGGCGCCGTCCGCGAGGGCGACGGGCTCAGCTCGCCGCGTCCGACGACGCGGCGACGTACTCGAATTCGACGTCCGCCACGCCCTCTCCCTCGAAGAGCGTCAGCCCTTCGTCGTCGCAGAGGGCGCGCAGGACCGGGAAGAGCTCGACCCGAGTGCCGTAGGCGACGTGCTTGATCCGCCTCGCGCCGTTCGGGTGGGCGTAGTCCGCGGGCGGGCGCACGTTCACGTTGAACGTGCTGCTCAGGATCGGGAGCTGCATGTCGTCGGGGAACATGCCGCGGAACTTGATCTTCCGTCCCTTCGCGTCGGTCCGGCCCGACTGGCCCTTGAAATAGGTGAGGCCGGCCTCGTCGAGGATCCTCTGTTCCAGATCGACGTCGAGGCGGTCGTTCTCGAGGGCGAGGCCGATCAGCCCTTCCGGCGACGCGTCCCAGGCGTCGAGCCGGTCGATGAACCCCTTCTTCCCGGAGAATCGGAGCAGGCGTTTGGCGAAGGAGGGCATGCCGGTCGACCCGAGCAGCTCGTAGTAGGGCCCCTCGGCGAAGTAGATCAGGGCGTTGTACGGCTTCTTCGCCCGGCCGTACTCGACCGTGAAGCCTTTCTCGGTGTAGTCCGCGACCGCTCGTTCGAGGTCGTCGACCTTGTGGATGACGTGGCCCAGCTTCATCCCGTGACTCCTGTGGAGGGATCGCTCTCCCGCCCTCGATCGCCTGGGGTCCCCGCCGGACGGCGGTCTCGGGAGTGCGCCGAGCGCCCGGATCCACGCGAAGGTGACGCCGATTGCGCACGCCATCAAGCGCGGGCCGCGGAAGACGCCTTCGAGCCCGGGCGGAGGCATCGATCGGATCGGCTCGGCGTTCGTGAGCCCATTCGCCGAAGCGGATCCGGCGAAGTCGGCCCGAAACTCACGATCTCCTCACGCTCGATGGAGGGGATCGCCCGCGCGCCGCGTCGGCCGGCAGTAGACTCGTGGCGGAGCTCGAGCGGGGTTCCGACACGGTGGAGTCCGTACGGCCGCGACGTCCCGAGGCCTTTCGGGCAGCGGGGTCCGGCGCGCGGACGCGAAGGAGCCCCAGGTGATCGATTCGGGTCGAGCTTTCTCGCGACGGAGACGCGTCCGCGCGCTTCTCTTTGCCCTGCTGATGGGCGCGCTCTTCGCCACGACGGCGGCGCCCGTCGCCGCCGCGCCGGGTCACGAGCAGTGGCGCCCGGGATGGGGCCTGCCGGGCGCCAACGGGCAGGTCGACGCGGTGGTCGAGTTCGGCACGGACACGATCATCGGCGGCGACTTCGAGACCGCCGGGGACGTGGTCGCCCGACGTGTCGCGCGCTGGGACGGAACGAGCTGGCACGCGATGGGCGACGGCTTCGACGATCGGGTCTTCGCGCTCGCCGTCTGGAACGGTTCGCTCTATGCCGGGGGCGAGTTCACGGCCTCCGGGACCGGCGCGCCGCTGCAGCGGATCGCGCGCTGGGACGGCACCGCCTGGGTCGACGTCGGCGGCGGAACCGACGGCACGGTCGAGGCGCTCACGGTCTTCCAGGGCGAACTCGTGGCCGGCGGCAGCTTCTTCCAGGCGGGCGGCGTCTTCACCGACGGCATCGCGACCTTCGACGGCACGAACTGGGCCGGCACGAACGCCTTTGCCGAAGCCCTCGCGCTCACCGTCTACGCCGGCGAGCTGATCGCGACGGGCTTGTTCGACTCGATCGGCTCGACGGGAACGCCCGTCAACCGGATCGCGCGCTACGACGGTACGACGTGGCGCGCACTCGGGAGTGGCCTGACCCAGTTCGAAGAAGGCGAGAACCTGGCGGAAGGACTCGATCTGATCGTGCACGGCAGCGATCTCGTCGTCGGCGGCTTCTTCACCCACGCAGGGGGAACGGCGGTCGACGGAATCGCGAGCTGGAACGGTTCGACCTGGTCGGCGGTCGGTTCGAACACGCCCTTCGACAACGAGGTCTACGCGGTCGCGTCCTTCGGCGGCTCGCTCTACGCCTCCGGCGGTGCCTTGACGACCGTCTGGGAGCTGAGCGGACCCTTCTGGTCTTCGGGCATCGGTTTCGGCTCGAACTTCGCGAACGTCCTGGCCGTCGCCGGCGGTCGGCTCGTGGCCGGCGGCAGCATCGGGTTCATCCAGACCCCCGACGCCTCCGGCGCGACGAACGTCGCCCGCTTCGACGGCACGACCTGGACCGCCTTCAGTGCGAGCGGAGGGGCGGGCGACGACGTGCTCGCCTTCACCGAGTGGAACGGCCAGCTGATCGCGGGCGGTCGCTTCCGACGGATCGGGCTCGCGACGGCTTCGGCGATCGGCGCATGGGACGGGACCCAATGGAGCGCGCTCGGCTCGGGCATCACCGGCTTCTTCTCCTTCAGCGTCGATGCGCTCACGTCCTGGAACGGCGACCTGATCGCGGGGGGCTCCTTTTCGACGGCCGGCGGGAATCCGGCGCAGCACGTCGCTCGCTGGGACGGGACCCAGTGGAACGCGATGGGGGCGGGATCCCTGTCCGGCGTGCGCGGTCTCGCCACGCTCGGCTCCGATCTCTACGCCACGGGTTCCTTCGGCGGCAACGTGCTCGGTCGCTGGGACGGGAGCGCGTGGAACGGCCTCGGCGGCGGGGTGAGCGGTGGGGTGGCGCTGGTGAACGACCTCGTCGCCTATCAGGGCGACCTCGTGATCGGCGGCTCCTTCACGTCGGTGGGCGGCGTGAGCGCGCCCTACGTGGCGCTCTGGAACGGCACGGCCTGGGTATCGCTCGGGACGGGCCTCAACGGCACCGTCGACGATCTGGCCGCCGCGGGTTCGGATCTCTACGCCGTGGGCACCTTCAGTGACGCGGGCGGCGTCGCCGTCAGCAACATCGCGAAGTGGGACGGAACCAGCTGGAGCGCGCTCTCCGGTGGGCTCGACATCCGCGCGAGCGCCGTCCACGTGCTCGGCGGCGACGTCTACGCCACGGGGCAGTTCCAGAACGCGGACGGACAGCCGGCGAGCTTCGTCGCTCGTTGGGACGGCACGGCGTGGAATGCCATGGGCAGCGGACTCGACGCGCGAGGCCGCGCGCTCGGCGACTACGCGGGCTCGCTCTTCGTGGGCGGCGACTTCGCGATCGCCGGCCTCGGGGCCGGTTCACGCATCGCCGAGTGGGACCCGGTTCCCGAGCCGGGCTTCGCTTCGGCGCTCGCGGCGGGCGTGGGCGCGCTCGCCTACGGGGCAAGGCGTCGTCGCGGGGCCAGACGCGAGCCCGCCTGACGCGCGCTCGAACGTCGTCCGTCCGGGCGGCGTCGCGCGACGCGCGCCGGCTAGCGCTCGTCGCGCGCGTCCCCGAGCAGCCGATGCGCGAGCTCGCGGTCGAGGTCGTCCGGAATTCCGGCGGCGATCAGGGACTCGAGGAGTGCCGTCGTCTCGCCCGGGAAGGATGCGCGGCCGCGACGGACGAGGTCGAGGACGGGACGGACGTTGAGCGGATCGAGCTGGCCCGTCGCGCTCGCGTCGGCGACCTCGCGGTAGACCTCGGCGTGGGGCGCGGCTCCCCGGACGGCGTTGCGCTGGACGCCCTGGTCGCCGTCGCGAAGGAGATCGATCAGAGCGGGGGGCGGATCGGCGGACGGGACGCGGGCGAGCGCGTTCGCGGTGCTGCGGCGGACCGTCGCGCTCTCGTGCGCCGCGAAGGGGCTCAGCAGATCGAGGTTCGCCGTCAGGCGGGTCGCGCCCAGGGCCGCGATCTCGTGGGCGAGCACGGCCGGGTCCGCGCCCGGGTCGACGCCGTCCGCCAGCAGGCGATGGAAGCGGAGCGCCGCGGCGCGGGCCTCGGGGTCGTCCGCCTCGGCCAATCGATTCGTGATCGCGCCGAGGCTGTAGGCCGCCGTGAAGCGGGCGTTCTCGTCGCCCGGGGCGCCATGGGTCTGGTAGTGGCGGGCGACCATCTCCGCGGTCGCGAGCTCCGGCTGCTCGAGCAGACTGAGCCGCTGATAGAGATGGCGATCGCTGGCCTGATCGCTCTCGAGGTCCGAGGCGTTCTGGAAGACGCGTCGCAGGACGGCCTGGGCTTCGGCGTGGCCCGCGCTCGCCAGGAGGTCGAGGGCGAGCGCGCGCGCCGAGGCGGGCACGCCCTTGCCCGAAGCCGCGTCGAAGAGGGACCAGGCGAGGGCCGGATCCTTCTCGAGCAGGGCCGTGGCGCGCCAGGCGAAGCGTGCCTGCGCCTCGCTGCCCGTACGGGTGGAGGGCTGCGCCACCTCGGCGACCAGCTCCTCGGCCGTCAGCCCGTCGATCCGCTGGTCGAGGAGCGCCTCGCGGACCTTCGCGCTCGACAGGATCGAGTCGGGGGCGCGCGGCGTCCACGACGCCGACCGGGGCGTCGCGTCGACCGACTCGGCGCGCTGCCAGACCAAGGCGAATCGCTTCTCGGCGCGCAGCAGCTCCCCCCCTTCGTCACGCACGACGCGCAGCGACTCGTCGCCGCGGGCTTCGCGGAGACCGTGATCCCGCCCGATCGTGAACCGCGCCGTCCCGGCCGCGTCGACGCGCGGGCGTTCCTCGAGGTCGCGCGCGACGCGGAGGTCGACGTAGGCCTGCAGCGCTCGCTCGAGCAGGAGATCCTGGTCCTTGCCGGGAAGCGAGCGGGCCGCATAGCGGAACCCGGCCACGCCCTGCGTCGTCTTCTCCTGCGCCCACCAGGGGGTGTCCGGCGCCACCGGCGCCTCGGGGAGCGTCGTGCCGAGGGTGAGCCAGATCGTCTGGAGCAGGCTCTGCACGGGCGCGTCCGCCTCGTCCGGATCCGCGATCGAGCGTGTCTGTCCGGTCGCGGCGATCTCGACACCGAGCCGAGCTCCGCGGAGCATGGCGTCGCAGCCCCGGTCGGTCGTCCAGACCTCCGACCCGGCGACGCGCCACGCCGACGCCGCGTCGTCGCAGGACAGGACCTCGAAGACCGCGCGGGCCGCGTCGGGCGTCGATCCGGCACCGTCGCCCGTGATCGCGACGACCGCTTCGAGCGTCAGATCCGAACTCGTCGATTCGCTCGCGGCGCCGACGCCCGTCGCCGCGAACGCGTCGAAGGCGTCGCGGCTCTCGTAGCGGAGCGCGTAGACGTGGCGCGTTCCGTCGGGCCACTCGATCCGGGGGAGCAGGCCGGCGGCGGTGCCGCCGGATCCGCCTGCGATCGGGGCGTCGGAACGCCCGAGCAGCAGGAAGAGGAGGGCGCCCGTACAGGCGACGGCGACGAGCGTGGCCGCGATGGCGATCGCGCGCGATCGGCGGTGAGGGGACGCGGTCATCGCGCTACTCCGGCAGGCCGAGCATCAGATCGTTCACCGAGACCGCGTAGTCCTGCGCGAAGATCGTCTTGCGGAACTGGAAGCCGTCCCAGCGGATGACGTCGCGCTCGACGCGCTTGCAGAAGGGGCAGGGGCCGATCTCGCCGAAGACCGCGGTCCGGCCCGAGAGCGTCTCGAAGTCGGCGTGGACGGACATGCCGACGCCGAGCGCGAGATCGATCCCGAGGTCGGTCTGCGCGTCGACGGCCTCGAGGCTGATGTCGATCTCGACCGGCGTGCTCAGCTCCATGATGTTGAGTTCTCCGCGAATCCCGGCCGCCGCCACGCCGATGTCGATCGCGACCTCGAGGAAGCCGTAGGCCGCGACGTAGGGACGAATCGTCGAGGTGAGCCCCATCTCCGGGCACAGGTCGATCCCCTTCTCGGTCGCGCCGCCCGGCTTCATCTCGCCCTCGAGGTCGAACGCATAGCCCAGAGCGCCGCCCACGCCGAGCTCGAGAGAGAGCGGCACCGGCCCGAGCATGAAGCGCTGATCCCAGCCGGCGAGATCCGAGCGACGAGAGCGATCACCGCGCACGAAGGAGAACGCGTCGAAGCCCAGGGTCTGACCGTCCGGCAGGTCGTCGGCACTGAGATTCACCTCCGTGAAGAGGTCCTGTCCCATGATCGAGCTGCGCAGCTCGATCTCCTGGTCCCGCATCCGCACCCAGGCCGCGACGTCGATCAGCGAACGATTCGAGGTCAGGATCGTCACGGTCGCGGCGAAGTCGCCACCGGCGATCAGATCGAAGTTGCAGAGGTCGTCGTCGACGTCGGTATCGAAGCCGTAGTTGTAGGCCATGGACAGGCCGAAGTACTTGCCGCCCTTGTCCTCCGCCCAGCTCGTCACGCGACCGGGCCGCTTGATCTCGCCCGTGTCCGGATCGCGCAGATCACCGATCTCCGCGAGTCGCTCGCGCGCGGCGGCCTTCTCGGCCGAGAGCTCCGCCTGCGCGAGGAAGTTCGCGAGCACGCGCTGGTAGTCGACTTTTCGGCTCTGGCAGTACTGGGTATCCGCCAGGACGTCCTCGAGATCGACGCCGCGAATCGGAGAGGGAATCTCGACCGCGCAGGCGAAGGTCGCGTCGATCAGGGTCCAGAGCCCGGCGCCCTCGCCCTGCTTGAACGTGTCGACGATCGTCTGCATCGCCGGGTCGTCCGCGAACTGGGTGTCCGCTTCGGGGTCGATCAGCCAGCGGGTCTGGCCGAGGTTCTCCGTGAAAGGGGAGGGCAGGAGCGCCACGCACTCTTCGTAAGCGGTCTGCTGCTCCTCGACCGCGTGGCTGACGGCTTCGAGGGCGAACTCCTTCGGCGAGAAGTCGCAGTGGGTCGGCGCGGTCCCGAGGCAGCCCATCTCGTTGGCCATGGCGTAGACGCCGATGAAGCCATCGAGGACCCGCTTGCGATCGAGGTTCTCGCCTTCGAGGAAGGTCTCGGGCTCGCCGACCGAGGGGCCGCCCGAGAGCGTCGTCGTCGAGACGAAGTCGCCGTCCGAATCGTCCTCGCCCGACGTCAGCTCGAACTCCATCGGGCCGCAGCAGGTGCCCGTGCCGGCGGAGCCGATCTCGACCTGGAATTCGTCGATCTCGTAGGCCTCGAGGAGGTCCTGGATCGTCCAGCCGCTGCCGGCGTATTTGCGATCGAGCCGGCTCCACTCCTCGACGAGGCGATCCTTTTCGACCTGGAGGTCGTAGAGCTCGTCGAGTTCGGCGGCGAACATCCGACGCATCGGCTTGGAGCCGGAGAAGAAGAGCGGGACCTGCCCCGTGATCGCGATCGCCTCGTCGGGGGCGGTCGTCGTGACCTCGAAGGGCGACGACGACGGGGACGTGGGGTTCAGGACCTGATAGGTCTCCGACGGATCGGGATCGTCGGAAGGCTCGCGGTCGACGAAGCCGAAGCCCGGTTCCTGCACGGCCTCGACCGTGAGGTTCTGGTAGTGGTCGAAGTAGAACTTCATGTCCTTGTCGATCACGACCTGCTCGGCGGCTTCGAGCTTCTGGATCACGAAGGCGCCGAAATCCGAGTAGTCGCGCATCGACAGCCGAAGGTTCGGCGGGGTCGCGACGGGCGTGCCCGTCGCGGTGACGATCCCACCGCCGGCGATCGCGGGCGTGGGGGGAAGGTCGAGGAAGCGGTTGCGGTAGACGTTGCGAAAGGACGGCAGGACGTCGTAGGCGCCGGCCCGATCGTGGAAGGGGGCGCGGCTGCCGTCCTGCCGAGCCCAGCCGATGGCCGTGTCGCCGAGGTTCGGATCGAAGGCCATCTGGAGCGTGCGCAGATAGTCGTGGCGATCGCGGCCGACCTCGTACCAGAAGTTCGTGACGTCGTAGAAGGTCTCGTAAGCGTACTCCTGGCAACTGTCGAACTCGTCCTGATCGTTGCCGTAGTAGCCGCGCGGGTCCTCGGCGACGAAGGCGCCCGAGCCCGCGAAGGCCATCCCCGGGACGGACACGGCCGAGGCGCCGTAGGTGAGGTTTCCGGGAGACGTCAGCTCGCCCGAGAAGCGCGTG